>CALFRH010000149.1 GCA_937919225.1 uncultured Parvularcula sp. | reverse complement strand
ACCGCGGCCAGTTGTAGGGAGGAAACGCCCAGAAGGGCATCGCGACCATAGTCGCTGACTATTATTTGGAGCGTAATTGGGGCCATCGCAATACTTATTGTGCACCGCACTCAAAATAAGTCCCTTCATGCGAAAGAGAGCTCCCCTTTGGCACAAAGCTTCAATAATAACGCCTCTTGAGAGGCTTTATTCTAAAGAAGGTCGATATCCGTCTAACGCTGAGACGGTAATATAAGCCACACAAATGATTGTGCGTCGCCCCATCATCCCATAGAGGGGGCCTATGAGCGAAAACATAAGCCAAAATCAAGCCCCGCCCAGCCGTGCCGCGCAATTACGGAAGATCGGCGGCACAGTCCGCCGATTTGCAAGCCCCAAACAAAAGTTTGAGATGCCGAACGCGCAGAGCGGGCTCAAAGTGGTGGTGGCCACCGATGCGTGGAAACCGCAGCTGAATGGCGTGGTGACAACGCTCGATACGCTGGGGCGTATCCTCACCAAATTTGATAATGAGGTACTTTATATAACGCCGCAGGATTTTCATTCTGTGCCGATGCCCTCTTATCCTGAGATTCGCCTTTCCCTTTTCCCTAACCGGAAGGTGGCTGCGATGATCAATAAGTTCAAACCGGACGCAATTCATATCGCGACAGAGGGGCCCATTGGCCGGGCCGCCCGTCGGTTTTGCCGTCGCCGGAAATATCCGTACACCACATCATTCCACACGCGCTTTGCGGAATATGCCAATGAACGCTGGAAACTGCCGGTGGAGTGGGGCTACGCGCTGTTGCGCGACTTTCACAAACATGGGGAAACCATGATGGTCGCCACCCCAGGCCTCATGACCGAGATGGAAGAGCGCGGCTTTGTGAATATGAAGCTCTGGGAGCGGGGGGTGGATACGGACCAATTCCGTCCGATCAAGACCGATATATTCGCTGACCTTAAGGGGCCGATTTTCACCTATGTGGGCCGGATTGCCGTGGAGAAGACGTTAGAGGATTTTCTCGTTCTGGATCTACCGGTCACAATAGTCTTTGTTGGCGCAGGCCCCCAAGAAGAAGAGCTCAAAGCCGCCTACCCCGATGTGCATTTTGCGGGCCCTAAATTTGGCGACGATCTGGCGGCCTGTTACTCCGCATCAGATGTTTTTGTATTCCCCTCTCGCACCGATACGTTTGGGCTTGTCAACGTCGAGGCGCTCGCCTGCGGGGTGCCCGTGGCGGCTTATCCCGTACGGGGACCCCTAGAGATTATGAGCGATGCTCCAAAGGGCGCCGGCTGTCTTGATGAAGATCTGAAGGTTGCGATCATGACCGCCCTTGAGAACAGAGACGCAGACCAATGCCGCACCCACGCTATGAAATTCTCCTGGGATGCCGCCGCACGGCAATTTATCGCCAATTTGGAAATCCCCGGTTTTGACGAAGAATTCTGGCTCAGATCCGCTAAAATGATTGAGGATCCGATCCTACCGACCTAATCAAAAGGGCGGCTGCCCTAGCCGTAGACAGCGGGGCAGCGTATGGCAGGGGCGAATTCGGGAACTGGGGCGCCAAAACAGTGCCCCACGCTAGCAGGACGTAAAGTAAATTCCCCATGACTTCACCACTGACCTCTCCCACAAAGCCCCTTCGCCTCGCCCTTGACGTTATGGGGGCCGATGGCGGCGTTGACACGGTCATAGAAGGCCTGTCGCGCGCTTATAAAAATGGGGTGACGGCCCATGTCACTCTTCATGGTCGCGAGGGAGAGATTAAAACAGCCCTTGCCTCAAGGGAGTTGCCAAACGACCACATTTCCGTTCGGCATACAGAAGATGTCATCACCATGGATGAAAAACCCACAGGCGCCCTGCGCCGGGGTCGAGGCTCTTCTATGTGGTCGGCCATTACGGCGGTGAAAGAAGGCGAAGCGGACGGCGTCATTTCCTCGGGCAATACCGGCGCGCTCATGGCGATGTCAAAACTTCAACTACGGATGATTCCAGGGATTGACCGACCTGCCATTACCGCCGTCTGGCCCACAAAGACGGGCGGGCGCACCGCAATGCTTGATGTCGGTGCGAATGTGGAAGCCACCGCCACGCAGCTGGTTCAATTCGCTATTATGGGTGAAGCTTATTTCCGTGCCCTGACAGGAAAAGACAAGCCGGTGGTGGGGCTCCTTAATGTAGGTGCCGAAGAACTAAAGGGCCACGAGCTTATCCGCACTGCCGCTGACACTCTACGCGCCGCCGACCCTGAAATGGCCTTCGCTGGCTTTGTGGAGGGGGACGACATCACTGCGGGGGAAGTAGACGTGGTGGTAACCGATGGGTTTACGGGCAATATTTCCCTCAAGACCGCTGAAGGCACGGCTCATATGCTCGCGGACTGGATCAAAGAGGCATTGACAGGATCGCTTCGATCCAAACTAGCAGCGTCCCTTATGATGCCAGCGCTTCGCGAACTCAAAGACCGGATGAACCCATCGAATTCCAACGGCGCGCCACTTTTGGGTCTTAATGGCCTTGTCATTAAAAGCCATGGCGGTGCAGATGCTGATGGTGTGGCCGCAGCGCTTAAGGTTGCGCAAAACCTTGCCGCCCATCCGTTTGGAGATGAAATCGCCCGAACGGTAGCGAAAGTCGAAGCGCGCACCGCATCCTCAACCGAAGGGGCTGCGGCAGCAGAGTAAGGTCAGTGTCCATGTATCGTGTTGTTGTTGCCGGAAGCGGCATTGCCCTGCCTGAGCGGGTGGTTACCAATACCGAGCTTTCCCAAAAGGTTGACACCAGCGATGATTGGATCACCGAACGCACCGGTATCCGGCAACGCCATGTTGCAGCTGAAGGGGAGTATACGTCGGATCTGGCAGCCCGCGCAGGGACCGCAGCATTAGAAGATGCAGGCCTTACCCCGGACGATATTGACCTTATCATCGTGGCAACAGCGACACCGGATCTTACCTTTCCCGCCACCGCAGCCATTGTTCAACAAAAGATGGGCGTTCGTCAGGGTGCCGCGTTTGATTTGCAAGCCGTCTGTACAGGCTTCGTCTACGCCCTCTCCACAGCGGAGAAGTTCCTGGCCTGCGGCCAGCATCGCAACGCGCTGGTCATCGGTGCAGAAACCTTCTCCCGTATTCTCGATTGGGAAGATCGGCGAACTTGCGTGCTGTTTGGCGATGGGGCCGGCGCCTTTGTGCTGCAAGCTCAAACGGCGGAGGAAGCCGGCGACCGCGGCGTCTTAGCCAGTCATCTTCGCTGTGACGGCCGAATGGTGGACCTTCTTTATGTCGATGGCGGCCCCTCAACCACAGGGACCGCAGGACATTTACGCATGGAGGGCAATAAGGTCTTCCGCGAAGCGGTGGGCCGGATCTCCGCCGCGATGGTCGAGACCATGAAAGAGGCGAACCTGCCCTTCAGCGATGTCGACTGGTTTGTCCCCCACCAAGCGAACCAAAGGATTATTGGCGGGGTGGTGAAGAAACTCGACCTCAACATCGATAAGGTGGTGTCGACCATTGCCCATCACGGCAACACATCGGCGGCCTCTATCCCCCTCGCCTTTCACGCTGCAAGGCAAGATGGACGTATCAAAAAAGACGACCTTGTCCTCATCGAAGGGATGGGCGGCGGGCTCACCTGGGGGGCGGCCCTTTTCCGTTTCTGATACTCTTTCCGTAAGCACCGTTATCAATAGCGATAGCCCATCGCCCACCACGCACCCAGTACGCCGGGTGTTGCGAATAAATCGCATTCAGCCCCAAGAAAACCACACTTTTTCAGTCACTTACCTGCCATTTTTCTGCGCTATTGCGGTTAGACGCGTTGACCCTCGCGTTTGTTAACGGCACATTGCCCTCGGCCGAGGGAGGCTAGGATGTCAAAAACCCGCACACGCGCAGACCTAACAGAAGCGGTATATCAAGCCGTTGGCCTGTCGCGACATGAATCCAGCCAGCTGGTCGAAAGCGTGCTCGAAACCATTGGTGAGCGGCTCGAGCAGGGAGAGACCGTCAAGCTTAGCTCATTCGGGACCTTCCAAGTGCGCAGTAAAAATGAGCGTGTCGGTAGAAACCCCAAAACGGGCGAAGAGGTGGCCATTACACCGCGGCGTGTTCTGACCTTTCGAGCCTCCCACGTTCTTAAAGACCGCATCAATGAAAAGCGGCGCCTGAGCGACGAAACAGCATAAGGTCACTCCAACCCCAAGGTCCTCAACATGGCAAAGGCTCCCGACGCGTTCCGCACCATTTCAGAAGCGGCAACGGAGTTGGGGCTACCAGCGCATGTGTTGCGCCATTGGGAAGAAACCTTTGGCGCCATTCGGCCTATGCGCCGGGCGGGCGGCAGGCGCTACTACCGCCTTCAAGATTTAAAGCTTTTAAGCGGCGTCCAGGCTCTTCTTCACGGAGAACGCTACACCACCAAAGGCGTACAAAAAATCTTCAAGGATCACGGATCTGGCTTTGTGGCAGAGATCGGGCGCCAAGTGATGGAGGGCATGGCCCCAGAAGAGGCCGTTTCGGCGGCGCTGAAGCAAGAAGAAGCCTCGAATGCAGGGCCATCGATCAGCACCGACCATCTCTGCGCGTTGCGCGACCAACTCCGTCAACTGAAGAACGACGTTCGGACGTTACGGGAACAGGGCTGAACCGCCGTTCAAGCGTTTGAGCACCGCCTCCCAGCGCCCGAAAGAAAAGATTGCTGCCCCCGGCCCCTTGGTGTTATAGGCTGCGCTCGCTCCGAGGGCTTTGCCTCAGGGGCGCGGTCGGAGTGTAGCGCAGCCTGGTAGCGCACTTTACTGGGGGTGAAGGGGTCGTCGGTTCGAATCCGGCCACTCCGACCATTTTCGTTTTTTCCGCATGAACCCGCTGTCTTGGACCGCACATCTCCATGAGCGCGCTTGGGTCGGTTCGAAGTTTTGCATTGGTTACAATCTGCGTCACCCCGGCCGACCGAAGGAGCGCCAGGGTCCATCGCCCGATCTGACAAATCGTTTTCACTGATGACATTGGAGATAGGCCCCGGGGCAGGCCCGGGGCAACGTCTTGATGACGAGTGATCAGCCTATTCGCTCAACACACCCGGCCAGTTGGTATCGGCCTTGGCGATAAAGCCAGGCACATCAGCGAGCCACTTATTCTGCACATCGGCGTTGAAATTGAGGTACAGCTTGCCGTCCACCACACGGGCATACCGTGGATCACCTTTCGCCGTGTAGCCTTGCGCCACGGCCCAGGCGCAATAGCCGCCATATTGCGGGGCAAACGCGGTGGGGTTGGCGTTGAAGCGATCAAGGTTTTCTTGGCTGGTGAACCGCCATTCGGCGCCATTATAGCTGGTGGTGAACTCCGAAGATCCTTTGGTGCCATTACCTTCGAAAACCGACACCACGTCAAAGCCATCAACGGCCGTGTTCGACAAAAGGCCCGTAAAGATGGCTGGTTTTTCCGCGTGGGCTTGGCCCACCACAAAGGCCGCCGCGAGGGCAACACCGATCAGTTTGAACAGTCTCAACATGGGAACATCTCTTTCTTTAACAACATAAGACTGTGCCCCTATTCGCTATCCTACTCGAAAAGGTGACAAGAAGGGAGAGTTTTGCCATCACGCATTTCTTTTCTATCCGCTCATCCCCGCGCAGGCGGGGATCTGGCTTCGAGTGGTGCTGCTAGTATACTTATATAGCCGTTATCTCGAAGGCAGCAACGGGGGAAACAGCGTGTAGAGACGACCACAGATCCCCGCCTGCGCGGGGATGAGCGGTGGTCAAGGCACCTCGCTCCCTTTCGGCAACAACGGCAAATAAATATCCGTCAGCAATTCAGGCGGGGGGACCTCCCGCGGATTGTTGAGATAGTCCTCAAAGCAAGGGAAATCCCGCGGCTCATACCCGCTTTGGGGCAGCCACACGCCATAGAGGTAGCGATAGGGTTCTTCTAACTCAGCATACGGCCCTTTGAACTGTAACTTCGCCACGAGACTTGCGGGAACCGAAACCGTCTCGGCCCCATCCGGCAGGGACGGTACGCCATCGACACTCACGCCCGCGAACGATTTCAGCTCGGCCTTCGGCACCGCCGTTTCGTCCGTATCGTACACACCGATATGCCGCGCCTCGGGCATAACAATACCCGCTGGGAACGCCCAAGCATAAAGCCGTTCAAAGGCCCGGCCAATTTCTTGATAGTCTCCCCGGTGCGGGAAACCCACAAGGGTAAGCGCCGGATGCTCCTCCACCGTTACCTTAAACTGACTGGTGACGGTTTCAGGCGCAAACTGACGGGCGGCGGCCTCCCGTTCCGCTCGGTAGGCGGCTGGCGGCTGTCCGTAGGCCGAGGAAAAAGCGCGGGTAAAGGCCTCCACGGAGCCATAGCCCGCTCGTTTGGCGATTTGCTCAATGGTCTTGCCCCCCTCCCCCAACTGCGCAGCCGCCCGGTGAAGGCGCAGACGACGGACGGTTTGCGCCGTCGTCTCGCCCGTTATCATCCGATAGAGCCGGTGGAAATGGTAGGGGGAAAAGCATGCGACATCGGCCAGGGTCTCAAGATCCAGCTGAGCGTCTAGATGTTCCCATATATACTGAACCACCCGGTCCATCCGCACCGCATAGGCGGCATCTGTTTGCTCTTTGGCCATGGGGCACCTCCCTTCGACGTTAAACGCTCACCCTTCCTCGCCCTTCGAGACGACCTCATCCTGAAGAGCCGCCGCTTGCGGCGGCGTCTCGAAGGACGAGGTCTCCTCAGGGTGAGGAAGAGATTGAACTCCTATTGGACCAACTAGCATGTTCGTTTTGATCGTACTTGCGGAGTTTTAGATAGGACCCTTTGTTTGCCACGGCTTGTGCTCCTGTGCCGGCGAAGGCCGGTATGGCATCCATCGTGGCGAGGAAAGATCCTTGGAGTTATGGACGCCACGGACAAGCCGTGGTGAACAGCAGGCTGGTCTACCGCTCCCGCCATTTATTGATGATGGGATAGCGGCGGTCCCGGCCAAAGTTCCGGTGGGTAACCTTGGGGCCTGGCGGCGCCTGGTTCCGCTTATACTCAGCCAAATAAAGAAGGTGCTGAATCCGCCGGACAAGCGCGGGGTCATGCCCCCGCTCGGCAATTTCATTGACGGAGGCTTCATCCTCCACCAACCCTTCGAGGATCGCGTCCAGCACCTCATAGGGCGGCAGGCTGTCCTCGTCCTTTTGATCCTCCCGCAGCTCCGCCGTAGGAGGCTTCGTAATAATCCGTTCTGGGATCACAAGGCCGTCGGGACCTAAGCCATCCTGCGGGCGGTGCTCATTCCGCCAACGGGCAAGGGTGAAGACTTTCGTCTTATAAACATCCTTTAGCGGATTATAGGCGCCATTCATATCGCCATAGAGGGTGGCATACCCCACCGCCATCTCAGACTTATTCCCGGTGGTCATGAGGAGCGCGCCGAATTTGTTGGACATTGCCATGAGGATGCCGCCCCGAAGACGGGACTGGATATTCTCCTCCGTCACGTCCGGCGCCCGGCCCGCAAAACTATCGCTCAGCATCTCGTCAAAGGCCGCCACACCCCGCTCAATGCCCACAGTCTCGTATGGCACGCCGAGGCGCTCCGCACACGCTGCGGCATCCTCTAAGCTCTCACGGCTCGTATAGCGGGACGGCATCATCACACAGCGGACATTCTCCGGCCCCAGCGCATCGACACAAATGGCTGCCACCATGGCGCTATCGATGCCGCCCGAAAGACCTAAGATCACTTGGGAAAAGCCAGACTTATGGACATAATCCCGGGTGCCAGTGACCAGGGCCTCATACATCAACCCATCGCCATCGAGCCACCGCGCCGACGGGCCCGAGGTGCACTGCCACCCCGCCCCGGCCCGCGCCCACTCGGTGAGCACCACCCCTTCGGTAAATTGTGGGGCCCGGAGGACTTCACCGCCGGGCTGCACAATGAACGCACCACCATCAAAGACGAGTTCATCCTGCCCCCCCACTTGGTTGACAAAAATGAGGGGCTTACCCGTTTCCGCCACCCGGGCGGTCGCTTGCGCCATTCGCCGGGCGGGTCCCCGCATCCGAAACGGCGAGCCATGGGGGGCAATGAAGATATCTGCACCCGCTTCCGCTAACCGCGCGGCGGTTTCCGGAAACCACATATCCTCACAAACAAGAAGGCCCAGCTTCAGGCCATTTAAGTCGTAGACGCCGCTTTCAATCCCATCACCGGGACGGAAGGTGCGCGGCTCGTCAAAAACGCCATAGTTCGGCAGCTTTTCCTTATACCGCGTATGAGCGATTTTCCCTTCAGCGCACAACACCACTGCATTATAGGGCCTTGGGTCTTCTTCGCCCGTCACCGGCCAGGGCGAATTGAGGATGAGGGCGGGCCCATCCTTGGTAAGGGGTGCGAGTGCCTCCACCGCCGCCCGGCAGGCTGCCGCGTAGGCGGGGCGAAGAATCAAATCCTCAGGCGGATAACCGGAGACAATCAACTCCGGGCAAACCATGAGATCCGCGCCCGCCTCGGCGGCTTCGCGATAGGCATCCGTGATGCGTGCCTTGTTTCCCTCAATATCCCCCACCGTGGGGTTGAGTTGCGCCAGAGCGATCTTCATGACGTCAGTGCGGGGAGAAGTGGTCATAAGTGTAAGGGTACCCCCTTCTCCTTCGTCATTCTATGCGGCTTCTTTTGACGCCGCTTCTAACACATCACACACAAAGTGCGCTTGATCGTCCGTTAAATAGGGATGCATGGGCAATGACAAGACCCTAGCGGACGCCGCTTCAGAGACGGGCATCCCGCCCTCTGGCGCATAGGCCGTAAAGGCGGGCATTTTGTGCAAGGGCACCATGTAGTAAACTGCCGTGGGCACGCCTGCTTCCCCCATCAGGGTGCGCACCGCATCGCGCTGGTCAATCTGCACGGTGTAATAGCCATAGCCGCTGTCTGTTTGCGCTGGCAGGGTCTGCAAGTCCGCCACTCCGCCAAGACGCGCATCATAAATGGCAGCAATGCGCTTCCGCGCCTCAAGCTCATCCCAGAAAATCGCGTTCTTTTCGAGGAGGACCGCGGCCTGGAACGTGCTCATCCGGCCATTAATGCCCACCCGAACGGACTGCCCCCGCTTTTCATCGGTCCCGTGCCAGCGGATGGACTGACATAGGGCCGCCATCTCATCATCATCGGTAAAGGTTGCCCCCGCATCGCCATAGGCGCCCATGGCCTTGCCGGGGAAAAAGCTGGTGCCCGTGACGGGCGCCAGGCTGCCCACCCATTTGCCGCCTTGCTTGCCGCCAAAGCTCTGGGCCCCATCGGCAAAGACCAGCATATTGTGGGCGGAGGCAATGGCACTCAACGCCGGGTAATCCGCAGGCGCCCCAAAGAGATCCACCGCACAGACAACCCGGGGGGTGAGACCCGCCGCCTTTGCCTCTTTCACCCGAACCTCAAGATCCGTTGGTGATATATTCAGCGTGTGGGGATCAATGTCCACAAAGACCGGCGTGCCGCCCGCCACCAACACCGCATTGGCT
>CALFRH010000148.1 GCA_937919225.1 uncultured Parvularcula sp. | reverse complement strand
GCCATGGTTGCATTGTCCTGAGTGGGGCGTTGCCTCCATTTGGCGGAGGAGGGCGTTCATCTCCTCAGCGGCTAGGCGACGGCCGGCACGAATGGCCCCCCGGCAAGCCATATTGCCGCAAATCTCGCCCAAGCGTTCTTTTAGAGCGAGGCCCTCGTCGAGGGTAAGAAGGTCTGCAGACAGATCTTTGATCAGCCCTTTGACGTCGCCTTGGCCGAAGAGGGTGGGAACGGCGCGAACCAGAATGGCGCCTTCGCCAAACCCTTCAAGGATAAGGCCCAGGGCCTCGAACTCCTCAGCCCGCTGGGCAATAGCCTCTGCCTCTTCCTGGGGGAGGTCCACCACCTCAGGGATCAAAAGCCGTTGGGAGGGGGCGCTGCCCGCCTCTAAATGGACCTTCATCTCTTCGTAAACGAGCCGTTCATGGGCCGCATGCTGATCGACAATGACGATACCGTCATCGGTCTGCGCGACGATATAGGTTTCGTGCAGCTGCGCCCGCGCTGCGCCCAAAGGAAAGTCGTCCGCCGGGGCTATCGCTTCTTCGGCCAGGGGTGTCGCCGCTGGTTCCACCCGCGCTGAGGGGGCGATGTCGGCGGTCAGGCCAAAGGCCCGCTGGCTTTCCTCCAGCGCATCGGCGGAGGGACGAGGCGGGATAAAAGACCGATCGACTGAGGGCCGCGAAGGCTGGCTGACAAAGGGATTTGCGGGCCGTTCGGTCTGCACTTTCCCAAGGGCATAGTCCGCCACCGTCGTTGAGGCCCGGTGCCCCGCATCGGCGAGGGCGGCACGCAGCCCTGAAACGATAAGCCCCCGGATCATCCCCGCTTCGCGAAAACGCACCTCAGTCTTTGCCGGGTGGACGTTCACATCCACCTGCGTGGGGGCTAGGTCGATGAACAGCACCACCTGGGGGTGGCGGTCGCGCGCCAAAAAGTCCGCATAGGCCCCGCGGAGGGCACCCATCAGCACCCGATCCTTCACCGGTCGGCCGTTCACAAATAGATATTGTTTATCCGCATGCCCGCGGTTGAGGGTGGGGACCCCCGCAAAGCCGGTGAGGCGCGCGCCCTCCCGTTCGGCGTCCAGGGGAATAGCATTGTCCGCGAAATCACCCCCCATAATCGCGCCGAGGCGTTTTAAGTGCCCCTCGGTGCTGAGGACCTGCGCTGGATAAGCGAACCGCTTGCGATCATCCGCCTCCAGAGAAAAGCCCACATCGGGCCGGGCCATGGCGAGCGCCTTGATAGCGGCGGCGACGGCCATCGTTTCCGCCCGCTCGGTTTTCAGGAATTTGAGCCGCGCCGGGGTGGCAAAGAAAAGGTCTCGTACCTCTACCCGCGTGCCATGGCCGGGGAAAGGGGCAGGGGTGACGTCCCCCAGGATGCCGCCTTCACACAAAAGCTGCCAGCCGTCGCCGCCTGCGACCCGGGAGGTGAGGCTGAGCCGCGCAACCGCCCCGATGGAGGGCAGGGCCTCACCGCGAAAGCCCATGGTGCCGATATTCAGGAGGTCATAGTCCCCCGCATCGTCGGGCTCGAGCTTCGACGTGGCATGCCGCTCAAGGGCGATGGGCAGGCTATCCTTATCCATGCCGCAGCCATTGTCAGTGACGCGGATAAGGCGGCGGCCCCCATCGGCGATCACGACATCGATTTGGGTCGCGCCCGCATCAAGGGCGTTCTCCACCAATTCCTTTACCGCCGCGGCTGGCCGCTCAATAACTTCCCCCGCGGCAATGCGGTTCACCGCCCCAATGGGGAGTTTTCGGATCGTCCGCGGTTGAGGTGCACTGTTTACGCCCCCGTCTAGGGCGGATTTTCCCTCTTTTTTGTTCGAGGTCTCGGTGGCGAAATGATTTTTCAAAGCTTTTCGTGTTCCCTGTCACATATGGACGAGGTGGGTTGCGGTACTCGTTAGCGCGACTCGAAACGGAGGAAGCCCCCGTGTTTTGTACAGCGCCGAGTGAGAACCAAGATTGGGCCGCCACCAATGCGGACCTTATTCCCTTGCTGCAAGGGCAATCGGCTGCCGTATTGGTGAGTGTTTTGGGGGCAAGCCCTGACTGCATCAAGCTGATCGAGCCCGATGGCGCGTTGTCTTTTATGAATGAGAACGGCCAAAAACTCATGGAAGTTGATGATTTTGCAGGCCTTTTCGGTGCGCAATGGTCCTCTCTTTGGCCGGTGGATACCCAAGGCATGGTGGACAGGGCTGTGAAGGGCGCCCTTGCGGGGGAGGCGCAGCGGTTCGAGGCGCGTTGCCCCACCGCGAAAGGTTCTGAACGCTGGTGGGACGTCTCTGTCGCGCCGATCACCAATGCAGAAGGCGATGTTATTCGGCTGATTTCGATTTCACGCGATATTACGCACCGGATTCGCCGAGAAGAGGCACTGCGTGAGCGGGAAGCAGAGCTGGAGCGCCTGGCCTGGCGTCGGGCCAAACACCTAAAACAACTTGAGTCCCAGATTTTTGATGCCGAGCCATTAAAGGCATAATCGTTGATTGCAGCCAAGTTTCTCGCTGTAGACCCCTGTTCATGCCCCGAAATCCGTTTATGAGACCCTCGATTTGAGAGTTCGTTGGGATTTGGAGCATGATTGATCATCAGGTGCGCGCGCACCCGTCTAAGGATAAACTAGCAAAAGAAGAGCAGCTCGCCTGGAAGATGGCTGAGGTGGCCGCTGACCCTGTGGGCATCGATGATGATGTCACCGATATGGTCATTAACCGGATCATTGATAACGCATCGGTGGCGATTGCCTCCCTCAACCGCGGACCTATCAAAACCGCGCGGGCGCAAGCCAAAGCCCATTTGCGGGACGGCGGTGCCACTCTCTTCGGTTTGCCCCAAGGCGTCGGCGTTGGTGCCGAATGGGCAGCCTGGGCCAACGGCACCGCGGTGCGTGAGCTTGATTTCCACGATACGTTCTTGGCAGCGGACTATTCGCATCCTGGCGATAACATCCCGCCTATTCTCGCGGTCGCCCAGCAATGTGGTCGGTCGGGGGCGGATCTTCTTCGCGGTATTGCCACCGGCTATGAGATCCAGGTGAACCTCGTCAAAGGGATTTGTCTGCACGAACACAAAATTGACCATATTGCCCATATTGGGCCATCTGCGTCAGCGGGCATCGGGACCCTCATGGGCCTCGACAAGGAAGTGATCTTCCAGGCGATCCAACAGGGGCTGCACTGCACCGTCACCACTCGCCAGTCGCGCAAAGGTGAAATTAGTTCGTGGAAGGCCTTTGCGCCTGCCTATGCCGGGAAAACGGCCATTGAGGCGGTGGACCGTTGCATGCGCGGTGAAGGCGCGCCAAGCCCCATTTATGAAGGCGAGGATTCAGTGATTTCCTTCATCCTCAATGGCCGGACGGCGCGGGATAAAGGGGACAGCCCCTATGGGCCGAGCTACACGGTGCCATTGCCAGGGGCAGGCGAATCCAAACGTGCCATCATGGATACGTACACGAAGGAACATTCAGCCGAATATCAATCCCAGGCGCTCATCGACTTGGCTTTCCGGATGGGCAAGCAAATTGATGACTTCGATAAAGTCAAATCGATTGTTCTGCACACGTCTCACCATACCCATTATGTGATTGGCACCGGTTCTGGTGATCCGCAAAAAATGGATCCTCACGCCAGTCGTGAGACGCTCGACCACTCCATCATGTATATCTTTGCCGTGGCGCTTCAGGATGGGGAGTGGCACCATGGTCGCTCTTACGAGCCTGCGCGGGCCCAGCGGGAGGACACGGTTCGCCTATGGCACAAGATCTCCACAGTGGAGGATCCAGAGTGGACCCGCCGCTACCACTCCCATGACCCGAATGAAAAAGCGTTTGGTGCCCGGGTGGTCATCACCATGGAAGATGGCTCCGTCCTTGAGGATGAGCTGGGCGTGGCGAATGCTCACCCATTTGGGGCCCGCCCGTTTGTCCGTGAGCACTATATCAAAAAGTTTGTGACGCTAACGGAAGATATCCTCGACAAGGCGGAAAGCGATCGGTTCCTTGAATTGGTCCAGCGTTTGCCTGAATTGTCCCATGCGGACCTTATGGTGCTGAACCCTGTGGCGCCTGATGGGTATCTTGAGGAAAATAGGCTTGAAGGACTCTTCTAGTGCATCGACCCACTCAAATTGACTTCCAATTTGGGTGGAAAGTTGATGCATAATCAAAGGCCTAGAGCCGTTTCAGTTCAATCAAAGCTATGGACGGCTCTAGCATTTTTACTTTGAGCGCTTGAGCCGACTTTCTCTGATCCAATATGATCGTCCGGCGCGCAAGCTGACGCTTTGACCGGGTAAGGCGCTGCCCACGGGGGCGCCTTTATGCGGGTGAAGAGGCGCGAAGGGCGCCTCACCCGTGGGTTGACGATTGGACCCGGTTACACAATGGTTTCCCCAAACGATGAAGATGGGCCGGCAGATGCCGGCGATTGAGTGGAGCTCGGTAAGTCATGATCAAAAAAATTCTTCTTCCCCTCTCATTAACGCTCAATGTTCTCTTCATTGGGGGGCTGGCGATTGCCGTCCCGAAGGTGATCTCGGTCGCCGATGGGTTCAGCGCGGTTTTGTCTGATTTTATGGAACGGCGAATGGACGCCATTGAAGCGTCGCAAGTGGATCGTGCAGATATTGTTTTTCTCGGCGACAGCATCACCCATGAGGGGGCGTGGGACGAGTATTTCCCCGGCCATATCGCCGTCAATCGAGGTATTGGCGGTGATACCGTTGAACAGGTGATCGAACGGTTTCACCAAGTGGCAAAACTCACTCCCTCCCAATTGTTCGTCATGGTTGGGATTAATAATCTGAATGAAGGGAATGCCGTCGACGCTATTGTCGCGCAATATGCGACCCTCTTTGATCGGATTGACGACAGTCTCGAAGGGACCGGCGTCGTTATTCAGAGTGTGCTGCCGACAAACGACGAATGGTTGTTTGATGTCTCTCTTGACGATGTGAACGCGCTCAATAGTTTTTTGAGCGCAGAGGCCGAGCGCCGGGGATATCGCTATATCGATGTGGGCACTCTTTTCGCTGATGAGCAGGGTCGCTTGGACCCCGCTTACAGCAATGATGGTATTCACCTATCCGGAGATGCCTACCGGCTTTGGGCCGATCTTTTGCGACCCTATGTGGACACGGTGGAGGCTGTTGATGCTATAGCCCCAACGCCTTCTCAATCTGTACCCAGTCAATAATTTTAAAGTTCTGGTTCTCGCCATCTGGTTTGTTGAACCCGTCCTGAACGATCAGCACCCCTTTGGGGAAACCGGGCAGCGGCTTTGCAATAACGTCAAGGCCGTCGGTTTCTTGCGCGCCATCAATGGCGCCATCAGCGCTGTCGCCGATGCGGAACCGGCCGAGGAAGGCATCCGTTTCGCGGTTATAAACCGCGTAGGTATTATTCCCCTGGCTTGAGGCAATAAGATATCCGCTGGTGGACTCGGCTAGGTAGACCGATAGCCCTTCTACATCCATGGCGATGCCTGAGCCGCTGCCGATCACATCAACTCGCTGTTCCGCGCCAATGCGAGGGGAGCCGTCAATGTCCGTCGTTAGTGCGAAGCGGCTGATGCCAGCCTCCTCCTCACCGATAAATAGGGTGGCATTGGCCTCATCAAAGACGCAGCCTTCCAGCTGGCTCGCCATTTTGACCGTTTGCAGATGAGTGCCAGAAGCCGCGCCTTTCGCCATATTCTCCACACGGTAAAGATCCACTTCGCCGCCCTTATGCGTCACAATCGCATAGATCTGACCATCGATCACGCCAGCGCAGTGGCCATAGGGCTCATCTCTGATTACTGGAAAGCCGCCGAGGAAGGTGACGATGCCGTCGCGGGCTTCGAAAACGGACACACTATTATCGGACCGGTTGGTGGCAGATACGAAATCACCGGACCAGTCGCCTAGTGTTACGCCCTGGCGGACATCGACATTGTTGAGATTGCCCACCTCTAAATACTGAGTGACTTCGCCATCGAGATCATAAGTATAAAGCCCGCCGCGTTTATTCGTCCCCAGAATGATGGAAGCAGCGGGATTGGCGCTATTATAGAGGATGGCGGGGTCATCAGCGGCATCGTCGCTTGAGATTACGGGCGCCGTTTCGAAGGCTGGCGGTACGGCGGGAACGCTCATATCCGTGGTGAACTCACCACTGGGTTCCGTGGCGCACGCCATAAGGCTCGCTGTGCAGAGGAGGAGGGCAAATCGCTTCATTTTGTTTTCTCTTTTGTCGCAATAAAGGGACGTTCAGATAAAACTGAACGCCCCCAATCAATGCCAGCCTAATCGCGGCTTAGAATTTCCAGATCACACCGGCCTGGGCTGTGAAGCCATACTCTTCATACTGGTTGAGAAGATCAAACCCATTTTCACGGTCAACGATCTCGATTGGGGTATCGAGAACATTTTTGAGATCGGCATAGATTTTGAGCCCGTCTTTGACCTCGAACTTTGCTGATAGGTCTAGGAAGCTTTGATCAAGGATGATCCGACCATCGCTGATACCGTCTGTATCCACATCGTCAATGTTCTCGCCTTTGAAGGAGTAGGCTGCCCGGAGGTCCCACCGACCTTTGTCATAGCCAAGCATGGCATTGAAGATATGTTCAGACTGACCCGGCAATGGAATGGTCGTGCCATCCTCTAGGGTCGCTTCTGAGTCAGCGTAGGTATAGTTTGCGCCAACAATCACCCCGTCCCACGGTGCGGGAAGGTAGTCCAGTGCCTGTTGGTAGCCCACTTCGACACCGAATACCTCACCCTCGGGGAGGTTGATGAACGATGACAGCTCTTCATAGGTCAGGCCGTTGAACTCACCGGGATCTTCAACATCAAGATCCACTTCATCAGCAAATGGGCAGATAATGATCTCAAGGTCTTTGTAGAAAAGGCCAATCTGGAAGCTCGACGCATCGGTTGGGTATTACTCGACCAACAGGACGAAATTGTAC
>CALFRH010000147.1 GCA_937919225.1 uncultured Parvularcula sp. | reverse complement strand
CCATGCCGGGCATCATGCCGAGGATCGCGCCCATGCCGCCCATTTTCCGCATTTGGGAGAATTGTTGAGCAAGATCGTTGAGGTCAAACTCACCCTTGGCTAGTTTCTTGGCCGCCTTTTCCGCCGCCTCCTGATCAATTTGTTCGGAGGCCTTTTCCACGAGGGAAACAATATCCCCCATGCCAAGGATGCGGCCGGCCATGCGGGCAGGGTCAAACACTTCCAGCGCGTCAATCTTTTCGCCCATCCCAGCAAATTTGATCGGAGCCCCTGTCACCGCACGCATGGAGAGGGCCGCCCCGCCGCGACCATCGCCATCAAGGCGAGTGAGGACGACACCCGAAACGGGCACGCGGGCTTTGAATTTCTCAGCAGTCTGAACAGCATCCTGGCCCGTTAAACTATCGAGCACCAGGAGGGTTTCCGCCGGGTCCGAGAGGCCATGAATCTGGACCACCTCTTCCATCAGCTGTTCATCAATGGAAAGGCGACCGGCGGTGTCGAGGATCACGACATCATAGCCGCCAAGGCGACCTGCCTCCATCGCGCGCAGGGCAATCTGTGGCGGGGCTTGCCCCTCAATGATGGGAAGGGTGGCCACGTCCGCCTGCTCACCCAGGACCTTGAGCTGCTCCATCGCCGCGGGACGCCGCGTGTCGAGGGAGGCCATGAGGACCTTCTTTTTATCCTTTTGGGTGAGGCGCCGGGCGAGCTTTGCGGTAGTGGTTGTCTTCCCCGAACCCTGGAGGCCGACCATGAGGATTGCCGCAGGTGGGTTTTTCGCCAGGTTCAGCTCATGGGCATCGTCTGCAGCGCCTAACGTATCGGCTAGGACATCATGGACAATCTTGACCACCTGCTGCCCCGGAGTGACCGAGCGCAGGACCTCTTGGCCCACCGCCCGCTCTTTCACCTTGGCGACGAAGTCCCGTGCTACAGGCAGGGCGACGTCCGCCTCCAGCAAGGCCACCCGCACCTCTCTCAAGGCGTCAGACACATCTTTCTCGTTAAGGGCACCGCGTCCCTTTAACTTGTCAAAAACGCCAGAAAGCCGATCGGAAAGGCTATCAAACATGGGTCAACCTCAGTTTATGAATCGGTCAAACGCAGAACGCCGCCGTGAGGGCGTTACCCCGACGGCGGGACATCCCCGGCCTCATCTTCGTCCATTTGATATAGGAGTGAAGGATCGTGCCGGTAGACGCGAGCATGCTCGCTTTTGTCGATTTAGTAAGGCTCTATGGGCGAAGAAGGGGCCTTCGTCAATTGTTGGGCTGGCGCCGGTTTCTGATCGATGACCGTCGTCAACACTCAATTGAAGATGAACATTGGTTTTCGCGTTCCCAAAGGAATGGGAAAGCGATAGGCGCGCTCAACAAGGACGCTCGCCGTTCCTTTACGTTTGAATGAATGGGGCCTCTCGCCGTGCGCGCTGAAACGATCGATAAAGTCACGAACTTTATGCAAGCCAAGCGAATGACTCCGGCACGGGTGTTATTTGCCACGCAATTCAGCCGGATCTTCCTGCGCTTCGGCAGCAACGTTCTCATCACACGCCTTTTATTTCCTGAGGCCTTCGCCATCATGGTTTTGATGGCCACCGCCATAATGATCGTGGAACTGCTGACGGAAACGGGCGTCGGCCCCTTCACCGTGCGGCGTGAAGAAGCGTTTGAAAAACACTTTCGGGATTCGATTTGGACCCTCCTCGTCATGCGGGGGATCATCATCACCGTCGTGTTGTTCATCACAGCACCACTCATTGCCCGGATGTATGACTTACACGTGCTCGAAAACGCCCTAAAGGTCACAGCGTTCAGTGCCCTTATCAGAGGTTGTATTTCGCTCAGGGTACGATATTTTCAACGAACAGGTCGGGAAGGGTACAACGCGATTATCGATATTATCGCGTACATTTTGCAGCTCATCTTCATGCTCACCCTGGCAGGTGTTGGCAACTACCTTCACCATACGGGGCAATCGCCTCAGATGGCGGCCTTTCTCTATTCCCATTGGCCGCTCGTTTTAGGAGGGGTCCTTGGCGCATTATTGCGACTCATCGCTTCCTACACACTTTACCCCGAGCCATGGCACAGTTTTTCGGTTGATAAGAAGGTCTATAGTGAGCTTTGGAAGTTCTCTCGCTTTCTATTGATGTCCAGCATGATCACCATCGTGATCAAACAGTTTGACAAAATCTATCTCGCCAATGTTGTCGATCTGGCAGAGTTCGCCTTCTACTCGCTCGCTCTTATGGTCGTAGTAGCCTTGGATACGGTGATTATAGAATATTATACGCGGGTTTATTACGCAGCGATCTCCAAAGAAATGCGGGCCAATCAAGCAGGACCGGATATCTTTTACGGTTCGCAAACGCGGCCACGACTTGCACTGATCTTTATATGCGCGGGGGGCATTTTTGGCGGGCAAGCGCTCTTTGAGATCCTGTATGACGATCGATACGTTAGCGCTGGAACCTATTTCAGCGCCCTTGTGATCAAATGCCTCCTCACAATGTGGTCGCAAGGGGCTGAAAGTTATCTCCTCGCGTCCAACAAAACCAAAGCAAAATTGATCGCTGAAAGTCTACGGCTTGTTTGGATGGTGCCAGCAGTGGTTCTAGGGTTTGAGCATTTTGGAATGCTCGGTGTCGCAATGGCTGTCGCACTCTCAGATATCTTGGTCATACCTTACTATTATTTCCTCCTTGGGCGAATGAAGGTATTGCGCTTTTACGATGAATTCATTGCGTTGGGCACCGTGGGTGCAGGACTCTTTGCGGGGTTCTTCGGCCTGCAACTTTATCAGATGACGGTCGCGCCTTACTTTTCCGGCTGACAAGGCGGCACGTCAAACCGACCAACCTTTTCATTCTTACGCACCTCTGATGCAGCGAACACACGGCCGTTCATCACCCCATAAACCCCAGGCGGGAGGGTTTGCGCCGCAACAAGGGCGCCACCGAGATTAAGGCTCGCATCGGACACAAATAGGGAATAGGGCCGCATTGCCCCGGTCAATATAACCGTTTTATCCCCACACATCCCATCAAGATAGCGTGCCGTTTGCCCCATTGTGGACGTCCCATGGGTAACGACAATAGCCTGTTCAGGTGCCCCAACGATGCGGTCAAGAATAATGCCTCGGTGAACGTCAGTCATCTCTAGACTATCAAGCTGCAATACATGCTCGACCACCGGGAAGGAACAACGACCATGCTCAAGAATCTCGGGCACCTGGCTATTACCCTCCCCGGCAAAAGCAATATTCTCCGCTCGCCAATCATGAACCTTATCAAGGGTACCGCCGGTGGTGAGGACGCGAAGGGGGGCAGACCTCTCCGTCACCGCCGGAAAACCTCTTCGTCCAAAGCACCCTCCCATTTTGCCACAGTGGTAGCGACCGCCGCGTCACCTGTCACATTCGTCATGGTGCGCATCATATCAAGGAGACGGTCAAAGGGGAAAATAAGCGCCACAATCAACACCGCCTGTTCTTCGGTGACCCCGAACACCGTCAACACCGCCACGGCAAGAAAGAGGCTAGCCGATGGCACACTGGCGGTCCCCACACTGGCCGCCGTTACAGTTGCCGCAATGGCGAAATAGTCGGACATGGCAAGATCCATCCCCACCGCCTGAGCAGCGAAGAGAGCGACAATACCGAGATAAATACTGGTGCCGTCCATATTCACGGTGGCACCGAGGGGCAGCACAGATCCAGCAACGGATTTTTCGACGCCAAGATTCTTCGTCACATTAGACATGGTAACGGGAAGAGTGGCAGAGGAACTCGCCGTCGAGAATGCCGTGCTCATCGCGTCAAGCATGCCGCGGATAAACTTCACAAATGGCAGGCCGAGGATCACTCGGATCAAGCCGCCATAAACGAAAATAATATGGATGACACAAGCGGCATAAAGGGCGAGGGCCAGTTTCGCTAAATTCTCGAGAACCGCTAACCCCTGGGTGCCCAAGACCCACGCCATAAGGGCAAACACCCCATAGGGGGCAAGACCCATGATAAAGCCAGTGAGCTTCAGCACCGCCTCGGCCGCTGACTCCATACCCCGGCCCACACTTTTCTCCCCCTGACCTGATGCGATAATCCCAATACCGAACAAGATTGAAAAGAAGATCACAGAGAGAATATTCCCCTCTACCATCGCCTGGAGCGGGTTCGCGGGAATAATGTCAAGGATTTGCTCAACGGGCCCCCGTTGTGCTGCATTCGCCTTTTCAAGACGCTCCACAATCGCACTTTGGGCGCCCTCCCCCGCGGTCGTGTAATCAACGCCAATACCGGGTTGGACGATATTGCCCGCTGCCAACCCAATCGTCACAGCGAACAGGGTCGTCGACAGATAAAGAAGGATGGTCTTTGCCCCCAAACTGCCAATCCGTTTGGGATCCCCCATGGAGATAACCCCCGCCACAATAGTGGTAAAGACGAGAGGAACAATCAGCATTCGAATGAGTTTAATAAACCCATCACCAATTGGCTTCACCGATGCGGCGGCATCGCCGGAGAGATAGCCAACGACACCGCCAGCGATAAGGGCAATGATCACCCTTAGCCACAAGGGCATCGGCGTCCGGCCCAAAAGATAGAGGCCGACAAAGCAACCCAGCGTCACAAGCCAAAAGACGGGGGCAGACAATATGGCCATGGAAATCTCCGTGTCATGGTAAAGAAAAGGCCGCTCTTCAAATGCTTAGAGAAGAACGGCCCTGCAAAAAAGAGATAGGGTCTAAGAAGCCTCAGGTCGGGCAATCACAGGACCCAAATTTTCCACCACTTGCCGGGCGTCATAGGCCGTGGTGAGGTCGGTGGGTTTGGTCCCTTTGCCAAGGCGGATATAGGCCATGGCGGTGTAGCGGTTCCGCTCCTGTAGATCATAATCCCGATAGAATGGGTCCCAGCGATAGCCCCAGCCATAATAGGGGAAGGGTCGACCATAGCCGTAATAGGAAAACCGCCCGGCATTCGGCACCGTCGTGTAAGTGGTGGACCGCTCGGTCTCGTCTTCGGTGACAATGAAATAGTCGTAACCCGCCTCAAGGGTGACTTCAGCCGCCCTAAAAAGCAGATAGTTCTCCACCGTCTCACGGTCGGTGAGGGAATTGCCGCGGAAGCTGATGCGGTAGCGGTCGTCCTCAATTCGCTGTTCAGAGAAACCAAAGGTAGAGCCATCGCCAGCCTCAACATAGGGGGTGGAGGTGGCGCACGCCGCCAGCAGAAGTACAGACAGACCTGCCAAAACTTTGGCAAACGGGCGATAAAGGGTCATAACACTTTCCTTTCGAGCCGATGCGGCAATTCGCATCTCGGGCGGTTGCCAAACATGTCCTAGCCATACCGCTGCCCTACTTTAACGAGTGAGATGGAAAAGAAAATGCATAGTCCCGCCTCGCCATCCCCCAATGGGGCCCTTGGTCCCTTACCAGATGGTCATCCTCCCGTAAGGCTAGGCCGCGTTGGGGTGTTGCTGGTGAACCTAGGGACGCCCGAAAAGGCGACCGCCGCCTCGGTGCGAACCTATCTGAGAGAGTTTTTGTCGGACAGCCGGGTGGTGGATTACCCAAAAGCCCTTTGGCTGCCTGTTCTTTACGGGGTCATCCTCAATGTCCGCCCAGCCAAAACTGCTGCCCTCTATCGCGCCATCTGGCGGGAAGAGAGCGATGAAAGCCCCTTGCGCTACTACACCCGCCGCCAGGCCGAAGAGGTGGCCAAAGGCTTTGGGGATGAGGTGATCGTCGATTGGGCCATGCGCTATGGCAGCCCCTCCATCGAAGAGCGGATCCATGCCCTTCAGGCGGAAGGATGCGACCGCATCTTGGTGGTGCCCCTCTACCCACAATATTCAGGCAGTACGACAGCCACCGTGGTGGACAAGGTCGGTGAGGTGCTGGCGCGCTTGCCCTTTCAACCTACCGTGCGCGTGGCCCCACCCTTTCCTGGGGCCGAAGGATATATTGATGCCCTTGAAGTCTCCATGCGGGCCCATGTCCCCGCCGATGCAGAGCGGGTCATTCTTTCGTTCCACGGAATCCCTGAACGCTATTTCAAAAATGGCGACCCCTATCACTGTCACTGCCAGAAAACTGCGCGATTATTGCGGAAGCGGATGGGCTGGGACGACACCTTTGCTCCCCTCGCCTTTCAGTCAAAATTTGGGCCCGAAACCTGGCTAGAGCCATCCACCGAGAGCCTTGTGGAAAAGGCGGCTGAAGAAGGCCTTAAACGCATCGCCATCACGGCCCCCGCCTTTGTCTCTGACTGCATCGAAACCTTGGAAGAAATAGGCATTGGCCTTCGTGAAACCTTCGAAGAAGCCGGCGGCGAGACCCTCACCCCCATCCCTTGTCTTAATGACGATGAAGCGTTTGTTCAATTTCTCCGTACAATGATAGAACAAGAGTTAGCCGGTTGGATCAAGGCGCCAACAGCCGTTAGCGCTGCTGCCGAATAGATATGCGGTTTTTCGCGTCAACCGACTTTGACCTTCCCTTACCCGATGGACACCGGTTTCCAGGCCAAAAGTACAGTATGTTGAGGCGAGCGCTCCTAGACGATGGGGTTGTCACTGATCAGCAGCTTGCCCCATCACCTCGCGCCACACGAGATGTTATCTTATCGGTACACGCATCTTCTTATGTCGACCCCCTGACGGACGGGACTATTGACCCGAAAATCATGCGCCGTATTGGCTTTCCGTGGTCACCTCAGATTCCTCTAAGGGGCGAACTTACAGTGGGGGGCGCCCTGGCAGCAGCAGAGGCGGCGCTTGACCATGGCCTATCGGGCCAACTGGCGGGCGGGACGCATCACGCCCATCGGGAATTCGGATCAGGCTTTTGTATCTATAATGATTTGGCCGCCGTGGCTGTCACCCTTCTCGATCGCGGCGCGGTCGACCGCGTGGCCATCATTGATCTTGACGTTCACCAGGGGGACGGGAATGCCGCTCTTCTCAATGAGAGAGAAGACGTCTTTATCCTTGATGTCCATGGGGCAAAGAACTTCCCCTTTCGAAAAGTGCCCTCGACTCTTGATGTTCCGCTGCCGGATGGATGCGATGATCGCGGCTTTCTTGATGCATTGGTTGAGCATCTTCCCGCGATATGGGCCTTTTGTCCCGATATTGTCCTCTATCAGGCGGGTGTTGATGCCTTGGCTTCAGACCGTTTAGGGCGGCTTGATCTTTCTTTCGATGGTCTTAAGCGCCGGGATGACATCATCCTGCGAGAGTGCCGGGCGCGCGGTATCCCCTGTTCTATGGCCATTGGCGGTGGTTATGCCCACCCCATTGAGGATACAGTGACGGCCTACGTCAACACTTACCGCGTGGCGAAAGAGATTTACAGGTTTTAGGCGCTCTCCAGTGCCTTCAAAAAAGCATCGACTTCATCATCCGTCGTCTGATAGCTTGTGACCAGCCGTCGGAGAGTGCCGTCATAGGGATCCTGGGGCTGGATCCAATCATAGAACTGCGCGCCTTTCGCCCGTAAGGCTTCGGCGACACTGCCCGACATCTGGACGAACACCTCATTCATTTCCGTGGGATAGATCACCTTGCAGCCAGGTCGTGTCACCAACGCTTTAGAAAGACGAGCGGCCTTTTCATTGGCAGCGCGCGCTAATTCCAACCAAAGATCATCTTGCAAAAAGCCAAGCCATTGAGCTGCTAGGAAGCGGCTCTTGCTAAACCCTTGGCCCGCTCGCTTTTGTCGCCAAGTCAAATCATCTGCTAGCTGATTATTAAATACAAGAATGGCCTCCGCGGCAAGGCAGCCATTCTTTGTCCCGCCAAAGGTCAAAATATCCACCCCTGCATTAGAGGATACCGCCGCGGGGCTCTCATCGAGATAAGCACACGCATTGGAAAGCCGCGCGCCGTCCATATGAACCAACAGCCCGAACTCCCGCGCGACCTCCGTCAAGACAGCCACATCGTCCGGCGTATAGACCGTTCCAGCCTCAGTTCCTTGCGTCAGTGACAGCGCCATTGGGCGAACACGGTGCGTTTGGGGCGGGATGAAAAAGCGCATCGCCTCCCGCACACTGTGGGGGGTCAACTTGCCGCGCTCACCCTCGACGGGAATGAGCTTTGCGCCACCGGTATAAAACTCCGACGCGCCGCACTCATCCACATGAATGTGGGACTCCTTATGGCATAGAACTGCACCCCAGGGTTTGACCATCAGGGCGATACTCAACGCATTCGCAGCGCTACCCGTTGCAACGTAGGCTGCTGTAATCTTTTGACCAAATAAGTCAGTGAACTGTTTATTCGCCCTTTCAGTGATGTCATCCGCCCCATAGGCAGGGGACGAGACGCCATTCGCTGAAACCATCGCATCCATAATGGTGGGATGGACCCCCGCCCAATTATCCGACGTGAACATCACGGGGGGGCTAGATCGCCGTGCCCATAAGGCGGCGACAAATATCGTCAAGCTGCTCTAAGGTATCGTAGGTCAAAGTCACCGTGCCGCCTTTCTTCCCGTGCTCAATAGCGACCGATAAGCCAAGAGCCGCCTCCAAATCTCGCTCAAGGGACTTGGTGTCCGCATCTTTAGATCCGCCGCCTGCCGGGGGCTTTCCATTGGCCGCCCCAGAAGAGCCTGGTACAGGTTTCCCTGGCTTGGCTTTGGCCAGACGTTCCGTCTCTCGCACCGACAACCCTTGGGCGATGACCTTCGCAGCCAGTTTAACCGGATCGGGCGCCCCCAGAATAGCCCTCGCATGACCCATGGATAGCTGCCCGCTCTCCACGACCGCCCGCACCTCTTGAGGCAAGGTGGTCAGCCGCAGCATATTGGCTACATGACTGCGGCTTTTCCCAACCGCGTCAGCAATATCCTGCGGTTTTCGTCCGTACAGCTCTTTTATACGAGAATAAGCGTCCGCTTCTTCCATCGGATTTAAATCAGACCGCTGAAGGTTTTCGACAAGGGCGAGTTCTGCGCGGGTTTGCTCGCTGACTTCCCTCACCAGGGCAGGCACCTCATGAACGCCTGCCTTCGCCGCCGCGCGCCATCGGCGTTCCCCCGCAATGATGAGATATCGTCCATTTGGGGCTTTTGGCCCCACTAATATAGGTTGAAGCAGCCCTTGTGCCTTAATAGAGGCCGCTAAGGACGCCAACTCTTCTTCATCAAATCGTTTCCGCGGCTGATCAGGGTCCGGCGCAATATCACCAAT
The DNA here is from genome assembly GCA_937919225.1 of uncultured Parvularcula sp. Classification (GTDB taxonomy): domain Bacteria; phylum Pseudomonadota; class Alphaproteobacteria; order Caulobacterales; family Parvularculaceae; genus Parvularcula. The sequence goes on along the minus strand of CALFRH010000147.1, from coordinate 5,803 downwards.
AGGAATAATAGTGATGCCATCGCCATCCGCCTTCGCCGGGGCTGACGCCATGACCGGCTGGTCATCCCCTAAAATTGCCTCTAGCCCACGGCCCAATCCTTTACGTGCCATTCTATGCCGCCCGTTCCCGTTGAATCACTTCCGTCGCCAGACGGACATAGGCCTGACTGCCGGTGCATTTTAAATCATATAAAAGCGCAGGCTTCCCATGGGATGGCGCCTCTGAAATTCGCACATTCCGCGGGATTGCAGTGCGGTACACCTTTTCTCCCATGTGCTCGCGCACATTGGCCTCGACCTCTCGGGATAGATTGTTCCGCCGATCATACATGGTGAGAATAATCCCTTGAAGATCGAGGGATGGGTTGAGCCGCTCCCGCACCTGCCCAATGGTTCGCATAATCTGCGCCAACCCTTCGAGGGCGAAAAACTCACATTGAAGAGGAATGATTACCGCATCCGCGGCTGCCATAGCGTTGACCGTCAGTAGACCGAGGGACGGTGGACAATCGATAAGCACATAAGTGAGATCAGGCCTTGCCTTTGCGTAAGCGTGAACCGCCTCCTTTAGTCGATAATGGCGATTATCAACGTCCAGGAGTTCAATTTCTGCTCCCGCAAGATCCATTCCCGCCGGTGCTATCGTCAGTCTAGGGACGAGTGTTTCCGTTTCGGCGTCTACTAAACTCGCCTCCCCCCGCAGAACATCATAGGTGCTCACCTCCCGCGCTGACCTTGGCACACCAAGACCGGTTGAAGCGTTTCCCTGGGGATCAAGATCCACGATCAACACATTCTCACCAACAGCGGCGAGCGCCGTCCCGAGATTAATCGTTGTCGTTGTTTTCCCCACCCCACCCTTTTGGTTGGCCACAGCGAGAATACGGTAGGGGGTGTCGGTCACGGTATGGCCTTTGGTTCGGTGATCACCAGTATCGACGCCTTAGGGTGAGTCGCGCTTTGGTGCTGCTGTAAGTTGAATCTCCACCGCTCGGATGCTGCCGTCAATTCCTCTTGCGCCCTTTCTCCCTTAGGAAATATCAACATTCCGCCGGGTTTCAGAAGAGGAACCGCCAAATCGAGCAATTTTGGAAGCGCGGTCATTGCCCTGGCACTAATGAGGTCATAACGCGCCTGTTCCACGTGAAACATTTCAACGCGCTTTGCCACGCTCGTCACATTGGTAAGGTCCGCTGATTCGGCCGCTTCCCGTAGGAAACGCGCTTTCTTTCCAACACTATCCACCAATGTAAAATGGCGCGCTGGCGCCCTTTCTACACTCAGAATGGCGAGGACCAGCCCAGGGAACCCGGCCCCACTTCCCATATCCAAGACGGAAGTGACTTCAGCGGGAATGAGAGGCCAAAGCTGGACAGAATCAACGAAATGGCGCTGCCAGCGGTCTTCAAAGCTACTTTTGGCGATAAGATTGGTGTGCTGTGACCATGCGGATAGGCATTGATCATAGCTTGCGAAGCGTTTCTTCTCTTCAGATGTCAGGCTCAACCCGTGTGCAAAATCATCCAAATTAGCGATTGTCGACAAATCGTTGGGGGACCGGCTGCGTAAATGGGACAATTTTCCATCGCCATGCTTCATCATGGCGTCTCCTAGATAGGATAGTGAGTGTTCCGGCTTGAGGGCGCCGCGGCGATGGTCTGATACTTATCGAAGGACGGCTTAGTCTTTGGCCGCACTCGCCCGCTTCTTCAAGTGGATGGCCAAGATGGCAAGAGCCGCTGGGGTAGCCCCCTCCACCCTGCCCGCCTGGCCTAATGTCGCGGGCCGAGCGACCGACCACCGCTCTGCCACTTCGTTGGACAAACCCGGCAGCCCCCGAAAGTCAAAATCAGCTGGAATAGCGTGACTTTCATCCCGGCGGAAGGCGACCACATCGGCCTCCTGTCGATCCAGATACCCCGCATATAGGGCATTGGCTTCAAGCCGTGTCCGTTGGTTTGCATCTATATCGGCCAGAGACGGTTCAAGGCGGATGAGGTCCGCAAACCCGACATTGGGTAACGCTAGCAGGTCTTGAAGAGACCGCCGCCGACCGTCCTGGTTTACCGTCAGACCAAACTGCGCCGCCTCTTGCGGGCTAAACCGGGGTGTCTGGGCCAATATATCTAGACGGGCACTCTCTGCCTGTTTCACGTGAAACGCTTCAGCTCTCTCGTCTCCGACACATCCCCACTCAATCCCCTTTGCGGTGAGGCGCTCATCGGCATTGTCCGCCCGCAGGCTCAGACGATATTCAGCGCGGGAGGTGAACATCCGATAAGGCTCTGTCACCCCGCGGGTTATGAGATCATCCACCATCACGCCGATATACGCCTCCGCCCGGTCAAGGGTGAACGGGATATGCTCCCCACCCACCCGGCGCGCGGCATTGAGCCCTGCCATGAGCCCTTGGGCGCCCGCCTCTTCATAACCGGTGGTGCCATTGATTTGCCCCGCCAAGTAGAGCCCCGGCATTGCCTGAAGGCCTAGGCCTGCATCAAGGGCACGGGGGTCCACATAATCATACTCGATAGCATATCCATGTTGCAGGATTGACGCTTCCTCAAGGCCGACCATGGAATGGATAAACGCCTCTTGGGTTTTCGCCGGTAAAGACGTCGAAATACCATTGGGATAGACGGTGGGATCGTCGAGACCTTCGGGCTCAAGAAAGACTTGATGAGCCTCCTTCTCCCGAAACCGCACGATTTTATCTTCAATAGAGGGACAATAGCGCGGTCCCTTGCCGGCAATGGCCCCGCTATAGACCGCCGACTGGTCAAGATTATCTGCAATGATCCCATGGGTTTTCGCGTTGGTGTAAGTGATGCCGCACGCGACCTGAGGAACAATAATCCTATCGTTGAGAAAGGAGAAGGGAACAGGCTCCGCGTCCGCCTCCTGCATCTCAAGCCGGTTCCAATCAATAGTGCGGCCATCAAGACGAGCGGGCGTGCCGGTTTTAAGACGACCCATAGGAAGGTTGAGCCCCTCCAACCGTTCCCCAAGGGCATTGGCCGGCGCCTCTCCCACCCGGCCCGCGGGGGTTCGTTCAGCACCCCTATGGATAATCCCGCGCAGAAAAGTGCCCGTGGTCAGAACGACAGCGCCGCCGCTAAGGCTTTCGCCCGCACTTGTGATCACCCCTCGACACACGCCCTCCTCAACCAGGAGGTCATCGACCGCCGCTTCATGGACTGTCAGATTTTTGTACGCCGCTAGGAGGGATTGAATGGCGTCCCGGTAAAGTTTTCGGTCCGCCTGGGTGCGCGGTCCTCGCACCGCTGGGCCTTTCGACCGGTTCAGCATCCGAAATTGAATACCGCCAAGATCCGCTGCACGGCCTATAAGGCCGTCAAGGGCGTCGATTTCACGAACCAAATGGCCCTTCCCAAGCCCACCAATAGCGGGGTTACAGGACATTTCGCCAATCGTGGACGCCTTATGGGTCACCAGCAATGTACGAGCGCCCATCCGCGCTGCGGCAGCAGCAGCCTCCGTGCCGGCGTGACCACCGCCCACCACAATCACATCGGCGTCGCGAGCACCCATGATATTACCTTCGATTACTTCCCTATACAGAAGGAGGAAAAGATCGCGCCCAATACATGATCAGGGGTTACCTGTCCAACCAATTGCTCCAATTGGTGAAGAGCGCCCCTCACCTCTTCGGACAAAAGTTCGGGTTCCTTCGCTGGATGGTCAAGAACCGCGTCAAGGAGAGCAACCGCCCGGGCGAGGAGGAGTTGCTGCCGCTCCCGAGGGAATAGAGTTGGGCTCGCCGCCATTTCCATCACCTCTTCAACACTGGTCATGAACGCATCCCATCCCGCCCCTGTAGTCACCGACAATAAAAGGCCATCGGCGTCAGTCGGCGGAGTGCCGATATCAACTTTATTGAAAATAGGGAGGACCGGGACCGCTTCAGCCAACGAGGCCGGTACTGGCTCAGGGTTCGCTGCCTCGCTGACCCAAAGGACGAGGTCAGCCCCCGCACCCGCCTTCAAGCTGCGGGCCATGCCCTCTTGCTCAATAATATCATCTGTTTGCGGACGAAGTCCGGCTGTATCGAGAATATGAACAAGGCGTCCTTTTATATCGAGAGAGGCCGTCACCACATCCCGCGTGGTCCCCGCAATATCAGAGACAATGGCTCGATCCTCGCCCACTAAACGATTGAGAAGACTTGATTTTCCGGCATTGGGAGGACCAAGAATGGCAAGCTTTATCCCCTCACGCAAACGCCCTCCCCGCACAGCATCTGCGAGCGCAGACTTCATATCTGCACAGACTTTTTCCAATGTCGGAATAGCGCGGGCAGCAATATCTGCCGGGATATCCTCCTCATCGGGGAAGTCGACAGCGGCTTCTAAGACCCCAAGAACAGAAATAAGATCGCCGCGCCAATGATCGGCCTGTTCGCGCCCTTCACCTGAACGATTGAGCAAAGCTTGCTGCCGTTGCGCTTCGGTCTCCGCCTCTAATAGATCGCCAAGACCCTCTACTTCCAGCAAGTCCATTTTCCCATTCGTCAGACTACGAAGGGTAAATTCTCCTGGATCCGCTGGGCGTAGTCCCTTGGTCCCAAGCCATTGGGCCAATCGTGTCCCCACCGCTGGGGAGCCATGAAGGTGGAGTTCAGCTACATCATCGCCGGTGGCACTGTTGGGCCCTGGGAACCAAAGACACAAACCATCATCAATCGTTTGCTCATTGTCATCGGAGAAATTGCCATACGTTGCTACACGGGGTTCAGGCAATGCGCCTATTAACGCTTCAAGCACTGCGGCGGCTTTGGGTCCGCTAATGCGCCAGACAGCAATGCCCGCTCGCCCGTTACCGGATGATCGCGCGAATATTGTATCATTATCACGTGAAGCCACGCTTATTTTTTATCCGTATCCACACCGCCCATGGCCGCGGCAAACATTTGCTGCATGGCATCCATACCGGTGCCACTCGCGGCCATCGCCTTATCCCAAAACAGTTTGGGGTCACTGAGAGTATCGATATTCTCTTTGGAGCGTTCCACCATGGCGGTCACAATCACATCATTGACAGGCGACATATCGGGTAGTCCGAAAAAGGCGCGTGCCTCCGCTGGTGTGCAATCAACATTGACGGTGATCTTCATGGGACAAATCTCTCATAACGATGGTAAGGTTTAGCACGAGAATGTTGGGAGATAAAATGACACACTCAGCTATTGGTCGCACTGTTTTGGTCAGTGTTGCGGCTCTTATTGCTTCATCTTGCAACAATGAAATGGCCTCAATCGCGGATAGCGGCACGGCGCCTGTGTCCGATTTACCTGCTTATTTCAACTGTATTGATGCGGCTGGTGTCTCTCTCATCTCTGCCCATCGCGGCGGGCCGTCCCCCGGTTATCCAGAGAATGCCCTCCCGACTTTTAAACGCACCACGAGTTTGACCGGCGCCCTATTAGAGGTGGACGTAACCACCAGCGCGGACGGTGTCCTGTTTCTCCATCATGATGATACGCTTGATCGAACAACCACGGGGTCCGGTCTGGCCACCGAAACCAGTTGGGAAAAATTACGCACCTACTCTCTTAAAGACCCCAATCGTCGCGTGACCGCCTATGGCCTGACAAGGCTCGACGAAGCCCTTGACTGGGCGAGGGGCAAGGCGATTTTGCAACTCGATATTAAGCGGGGGACGGACTTAGATGACGTGGCCCGGATCGATAGTTAAGCTGGCGCTGAAGCCCGGGTGATCCTCATCGCTTATACCGCCGGGCAAGCTTACGCGCTTACTCGCCGGTTCCCCTCTTCTATGATGT
>CALFRH010000146.1 GCA_937919225.1 uncultured Parvularcula sp. | reverse complement strand
TAGAGCCGCATTCCTGGTTGATGTTACACCCGTTCGGTTCAACCCCCATCGTCTTTACGTCCGCGCCTAACTCATAAAGTACCGTCGGCGCCACTGTATAGCCCGCGCCATTCGCGCAATCGAGGGCGACGCGCACCCCTTCAAGCGAGAGGCCCCGAGGCAAGGTGGCTTTGGCAAACTCAATGTAGCGCGCGCCCGCATCGTCATACCGTTTGGCACGACCAAGATCCGCTGAAGGCGCAAGGCCCACATCGGGGCCGTCCTGCATCAGGCGCTCAATATGCGCTTCGGTGGCATCGGATAATTTGTACCCGTCGGGGCCAAAGAACTTAATTCCATTGTCATGGTACGGATTGTGGGAGGCGGAAATCATCACCCCCAAATCAGCGCGCATGGACCGTGTGAGCATCGCCATGGCCGGCGTTGGCAACGGGCCGAGCAACATCACATCCATACCCGCAGCGATAAACCCAGCCGTCAACGCGGGCTCAATCATGTAGCCCGAGAGGCGCGTATCCTTACCGATCACCACCCGATGCCGATGCTCCCCCCGGCGAAAGACGCGCCCGGCCGCCATGCCGAGGTTCAAGAGCCCAGCAGGCGTCATGGCGCCAGCGTTCGCAAGGCCCCGCACACCGTCGGTCCCAAAAATATGCCGCTCTAAAGGTTGATCGTCACCGCGCATCGGTAGGCTCCCGAATTCTCTATGGCCCTGGTCAGTAGCATAGCCAGTAAGGGCCTTAAAAGGGATGAATCGCCCCTGCCACCGCCAAAGCCTGGCGGGTCGCGGCCACATCATGCACGCGAAACCAAGTCGCGCCGGCCCTCGCGGCCTCAAGCGCGGCGGCGAGGGAGCCGCCAATGCGCGTGTCCGCAGCTTCGTCCCGGTCGATAAGCCCAATGAAACTCTTGCGCGATGCGCCCATCAGGACGGGGTGTCCAAGGCTGACCAGACGCTCAAGCCCACGGAAGAGGGCAAGGTTGTGCTCAAGCGTCTTGCCGAACCCAATACCGGGGTCGAGCACGATATCCTTAGGCGAGATCCCAGCCGCAACGCACGCCGCTACCCGCGCTTTTAGGAAGGCCACGACCTCAGCCACCACATCATCATAGCTGGGCGCCTGTTGCATGGTGTCCGGGCGCCCCTGGGCATGCATGAGAACAAGCGGCACCCCCAATGCGGCAGCCGTCTTAAGGCTATCGTCCGCGAAGGTCAGCGCAGAAACATCGTTCCAAATATGCGCGCCAGCTGCGACAGCCCCCTTCGCCACCTCAGGCTTGCGCGTGTCGATGGAAAGGCGGGCATCCGTTCGGGTAAGAAGCCCCTCAATGACGGGCAGTGTGCGGTCCAGCTCCTCTTGAACGGAGACCTCTTCGGCCCCGGGCCTTGTGGACTCCCCCCCAATGTCGAGGATGTGGGCCCCCTCCTCCACCAGGCGCAGACCATGGCCGACCGCCGCGTCCACACCAGAGAATTGTCCGCCATCGGAAAAACTGTCCGGCGTGACATTGACGATGCCCATGAGGACGGGGGCATCGATAGGGAGGCCAAGGGCAGACAGGCTCAAATCTCGCACACCTCACCATTGCGGGGCCCATCAGGGCCGCACACACCCACATGGTCCGGCCGCAACGCCGCCCAGGCGAGGCCGTACCAACCCAGCTGGCTCAGCGCTAAGACGAGGCAGGCATATACCCCAAAGCCAACCAGCGCCACTCCGCCAAAGACGCTCACCATCAGGCCCAATGAGGTCTCGGTACCAACTTGCCCCACAAAGAGGCTAAGCAGTACACCAACAATACCGCCAACCAATAGGGCAGCAAGCATGAGCAAGAACAGGGTGAGTCCCAGTAGGATTAGGGATCCCAATATGCGGAAGACATTCCCCGCGGTTGCCCCAAATGCTTCGAGGAGATTGGTTTCATTCTCAATGGCCACCGCTGGCACGATGAGGCTGATCCGCATGTTGAGCCAGATGTAGAAACAAAATGACAATAATACCGCCGTCCCCGCAAGAAGGCCCGTTAGGAGCATACCGCCATCCACCATCGCGGCCCCAGCGACCGCCACGATCATGATAACACCGATCGCTTGATTAGCGGCGAGGACCGCGATCATGAGACCAATGAAGACAATCAGGGTACGCCACTCCCGATCCCCCCAACGGAAGTACAGCCAGGTCCGAGGCGCGTCCTCATCCCCCGCCGCGACTTGCAACAGCGCCGTCATCACCGGCACAAACACCAAGACAGACACGATCATGAGGGCGCCGCCCACCAACATCCGAGCCGCATCGGGCTCGTCAAACAGGCTGGTTAAATTGTAGCCAAGGTCCAAATCCTGCCCCGTTGCGCTTTCCAAAGCCTTGAAAACTTCCGCTAGAATGAGGTTCGCCTGCGGAAAAGCGCTGATAACCAAAAAGAGCCCACCCCCCATGAGAAGGCCGTACAAGATGCACGGCAAGAGCCCCAGACGCGCAGCGGTACCCGCCCGCGTCAGCCCAAAACGAATGGCATCCATTGCCGTTTCCGCAATGGGAAGTTTGCGCGTTGCCACCCTTTAATCTCCGTTTAGAGAGTAATCTTCGGTCAAGGTAATTGCCTGCCAAAGACGACCCGAATACCCAACGCCGACTAGATTACCATAAAGGTCAAGAAGCCCGCCCAACGGGAGGATTACCGCCAAGGCGGCAATGCCTGACAGCGTGGTGAACTCAAAGCCTGTGAGCCCGATCAGCAAAGCGCTTAGCCCGACAAGAAGAAGCCCCAAGGGAAAGAATATCAGTATAACAGCAAGCCCCATTAGAACGGACGCCAGAACAATCTTCCAAAAATTCCCGCCCGTCAGCCCAAACGCATAGAGGGGCGCAAACCGGTTCTCTAATGCGGGCACCGCCATCATGAGGCTCGACCGGATCATGGCCCAACTGAATACCAACATACCAACCGTAAACGCGATGATTGCCGGCCCCAAATCAGCACCGTCAAGGTCCATCTCCTCAACCATGTTCAAGTCCAGCCCGGTGGCAAATGCAACGCCGATAGAGGGAAGGATACAGATCATTAAGATCAGCATCATCCAAACCATCAGGAAAAAGAACATCCCCACAACCCGCCACTCGCGACCGCCCCATCGGAAGTAGAAAAAGCCGCCAGGGGCCTCAACCTGCCTCGCCGCCATCCGTGTCCAGAGAACCATGAGAGGCACCAGAAGCACGACCGATAGCAAAACGAGGACACCACCAATGCCAAGGGCGACGGGATCGGCAGACTCAGCGGGGATCAGAACGTTCCCGCCCCACTCCGCCGTGACGGTGCTGGTTTCAAATTCAGCATTTACACAAAAATCCGCTTCGCCCCCCGCCGTCTCCAACAGATAGCCGCCAACAACGCTCAGCAATAAGGGCAACCACCCTAGCCTTAACGCCGAGGGGATGGCCGTAAGTCCGAATTTCAGTGCATATCCAGCGGTGTCCGCCGCCATCACTTTTCCGCGCATATGCCCCTCCTTCGCTAGTGATAGAGGGTAACGGGAAAGGATCGGTCCTTCAATGGCAGATTGTCGCACTTTTCAGGAGTGCAGGGAGGCTCCCCGCTCACCGTTCGTCTTAACAAAAACGGAGATCGAGTGGCATCGGCTTAGCCGCCGCAACCGCCACATCCACCGCCACCGCCACTGCAACCAGATCCGCCCGAGCTTCCCCCGCTGCAGCCTGATCCGTTACCCCCGTTCCCTTTTTTATTGGTGCCTGAAGCCCCTATAGCGATCAAAGCAAAAAAGATCACGAATATCGTCAGCACGATGGCTGTGACCGTATGCTGGGTATACCAATGAGTGACCATCCGAAGGATGGTCTCTTGGTTTAGTTCATCAGGAAAATCATTATGCGCCCAAGACAGCGAGGGAACTGCAAACAGCGCAGCGATGATCCAGCTGGCAGCAGCGATGACCCCACGCGATGGTTTTTTGATAACATAGAAATCGCTGGTCAGCACGCGTCGGGCCGTGGGCGCTTTGCCCATCCGAACGTCCACCGGTGGCCAGATATCCTCTGGCGGCGGATGGCCAAATTCGCTTTCATATAG
>CALFRH010000145.1 GCA_937919225.1 uncultured Parvularcula sp. | reverse complement strand
AGGTGGTCGCCGAAACGATTGATGTTCGCCTTGCTGACAGTCTCAAGCGTTTGGGCAATGCCTCTGGCGAAGTCCTGAACGGTATCCAAAGATCAAACGCATCGTTTCAGGAAACCACTTCGATGCATTCTGCCACGCTTCGCTTGATTGATGATCTGCGTTTTAAACAGGATCAGGACAGAAGATGGTCCCGATGGGTTGGTCTTGGTGGTGTCATCCTGGCGATAGTGCTGACCGTCGCTCTTCCCCGTTTCTTAGTCACTTTTGAAGAGGGATGTGTTGTTCTGGGTGGGACGTGGACACAGACCTCGACAGGTGTGGATGTCTGTGTGTTTCCGCAGCCCTGATAGAGAAGCGCGTGGTTTGAGGTAGGTCTGAGCTGCAAGCTGGGTGTTATATATGTGTTAGATTCTGTGTTACGCGAATCATCACTTTATCTATCTCCTTGAAATAACTTACTGAATTAGCATGATTTTGGGGCTTTGGTGGGTGATAGCACGTTAGATGGTGTGCAATAACACGAAGATCGGTGTGTAATTACACGAATCTGGCTGACGACTGTTGGCTAGTTTGCGGTGTGTGATAGCACGAAAAATCTTGCGCTCGGTGTGCAAAAGCACGAAGGTAAGCAAATGGTGGGTAATAACACGAATTCAGAGCGATCTCCCCTTCTTCCTTTACGCAACGGGCAGGACGATCTTTTCGTGTGTGATATCTTTGATGCTGTCCCGAAGAGTGACGCGGCCTCTATGGAGCACCCTGTTTTCAGTCTCGCGACTAAGCCTGACACAAAAGTTCGGACATACGAGTCACCTGACGGAAAGTCTTTTGTCAAAGTCACTCCGAGCGTCGAGGGTTTGGCCACTGTTTTTGACCGCGATGTCCTTATCTATTGTATCTCGCAGGTTATGGCGGGCCTTAAGAACGGTCGCCAGATTTCCAAAACCCTGAAGATTGTCGCCCATGACATGCAACTAGCCACCAACCGTGGAACGGATGGCCGGGGCTATGAACAACTGCGTGCAGCTCTTGAAAGACTTCGTGGAACAACGATTTCAACGAACATCACTACAGGCGGCGTTGAGCAATTTGACACGTTTGGACTGATCGACAGAGCGAGGGTTGTTCGCGAGACGCGCGAAGGTCGAATGCAAGAGCTTGAAATCACCCTTTCTGACTGGGTTTTCAATGCCATCAATGGTCGTGAGGTCTTGACGCTTAATAGAAGGTACTTCCGCCTGCGCAAGCCTTTGGAGCGGCGTTTGTACGAATTGGCGCGCAAACATTGCGGACAACAGACATCATGGCAGATCGGCCTCGACAAATTGCATGTAAAAACAGGCTCATCATCCACGTTGAAAGAATTCAAGCGGATGGTGAAATCAATCATCGAGACGGATAAGCAAAAGGATCATATGCCAGACTATGAGCTCTCTCTTGAGGCCGATGTTCTGACCGTGCGGCCAAAGGCGGAGTTCCTGGAGGCTTATGCGCCTTCCGTTGCCGAACAGATCGCACCTCCCTTGCGCGCTGAAACCTACGAGCGTGCGCGTGAAGTGGCTCCTACTTGGGACATTTATGTGCTTGAGGGTGAGTGGCGCGGATGGATGACGGAACCGCCACGCAATGCAGATGCTGCTTTCTTAGGGTTCTGTAAGAAATGGTACGAAAGGAGAGGAAAAGCCTAAGTTACCATATGATACCTTAAGGTAGACTACCTTACCAAACAATACCCTATGGTACCATACAATATTCTGTGCTACCTTTCCGAAAATCAAAAAGACAAACGAGCAGCCAACAACATACAGGACACATCAATGCCAGTGATCACATTCGCGAACTCAAAAGGGGGTAGCGGCAAGACGACAAGCGCACTTCTGCTTGCTTGTGCTTTGTCGGAGCAAAAACCAACAACAATAATTGATGCTGATCCTCGCCATCCCGTAACGACTTGGAGCAAGATGGATGGGAAGCCTGACGCACTCTCCGTTATTACAAATGAGTCCGAACGCACAATCCTTGATGAGATTGAGGGCGCTGCGACGAAAGACCCTTTCGTTATCATCGATCTCGAAGGTACCGCTTCGCGTCTGATGAGCTACGCCATCAGTCAATCTGATCTTGTCATTATCCCGTTGAAAGAGCAGCAGCAGGACGCAATGGCGGCTCTTGATGTCATTCAAGAGATTCACCGCGATATGAAAGCAACGCGACGGCAAATCCCCTATGCGGTGCTATTCACGCAGAGCCGAGCAGCGGTGAAGTCGAGGACAGCAAAGCACATTGCGTCTCAATTCAGGGATAATCCCAAAATAGATACGTTCAACGTTGAGATTGTTGAAAGGGATGCCTACGCCGCCATCTTCACTATCGGCGGCACTGTCCGTGACATGAACCCGGCGAAGGTGAACGGGCTAGAGAACGCTCTAAGCAACATTGAAGCCTTTCGCGATGAGGTTGTTCGAAAACTGCGGGTGATCCGCGATGATACACCTGCAAGTGAGGTCGCGTGATGGCTGGCGATGACAGAACAGCTTTGAACATGGATTTTGACAACCTGAGCGACTTTGAACCCAAGGTCACGACAAAGCCACAGGAATCCGTGAAGCGTAACGTAGACAGCGTGTCTGGTTTTCCCAGCAGAGAACCATCAGAAGACGGGCAGCTCAACATGAAAGGGCGTCAAGCCGTGCTCAATCGCTTCAAAGCCATGTGCAAGGATGATCGCCGCAGCTACGTCGATATGCTCGAAATCCTCATGGATCGGTTTGAGACAGGGTAGGAGCCTAGGAAAGGCCACAAGCAAAGCCATAAGAAAAGTTCAAACTTCAACTCGTCTCTAGCAGGCGACATTCCAAGCGCCCATGCTCAGGCACTATGAGCAAGTTTGGCGTCTTCTGTTCTAACCGGAGTGCCTTCAGGATAACCACACCTGTTTTATCGTCACCAATGTAACCTCGAAATAGCGGCTCGTCGTATTGTTCCGTGAAGTCGAACGTTGGATCGTGATCAAATCCAAGGCTCATCTCAGTCATGTGCGCGTCGAGCAACCCGTGCCAGACAGTAACAAAATCGCCGTCCTGCGAGAGGTAGCAATTGAGCCGCAGAGTGTCGTGCTGGCGCTGATCTATGCCCTCCAGCTTAAGCTCATACACCGCCACGCCACCTGGAAAGGTGAAATCGAGCTTCAAGAATCCGTGGTGTGCTGGATCGAACGCCATAACTCGGTATCCCCAATGCAATATCGCAGCCTTTGGCTGTAGGGTAGGGGAGGCGGATAGTGCTGAAAAGGCCCTCTTGTATAACTACGTTTTTGTAGTTACATTTCGCGTATGACACTAATCCGGTTCATGTGGGATGAGGACAAGAACCTCGCCAACCAACGTAAGCACACCGGAATCTCCTTCGAGCTGGCTGCGCGTGTGTTTGACGATCCCTTCTGCCTGACCCGCCAGGACCGGATCGAGGACTTTGAGCTGCGCTGGCAGACCATTGGTGTCGTCCACGGCGTCACGCTTCTGCTGGTAGCTCATACAGTCACTGAAGAAGACAGCGAGGGCCATGCTGTCGAGACCATTAGGATTATTTCTGCCCGAAAGGCGGATAGATCGGAAAGGAAGCGATATGAAGAAGAAAGAGGTTAACTACACTCCTGACACGCTGCCAACTTTGACCGATGCGCAGCGCGCGCATCTTGAAGAGTTGGCGGACACACCAGACGACCAGATCAACTATGACGATATTCCCAAGCTGACCGAAGCGCAGCTTGCTGACTTCAAGCGACCTGAACACTACCGCCCGATCAAGAAGCAGATCACGGCTCGCCTGGACGCCGACGTGCTTGCTTGGCTGAAAGCCAGCGGCAAAGGCTATCAATCTCGTATGAACGCGATTCTACGGCAGGCGATGCTGAACGCGAAATAGAAAAAAACGCAGCCATACGAGCTCGTGTGAGCGGACATTCCTTCAAAATCGTTCGGTCTTACCAGATGCTGGACTTTGCGGCGGCCCATGACCATAGCAGCCAGTATCCCCATTGCTGTCGCGGTAGGCCAATTTCCGAATCATTTTTGTGTTCGATTTGGCTCAACTCTGGCTTCGGCCAGGAATAGCCAGGTAGTTTCACGACCGTAGTCAAGACTCTTGCTACGATTATCCTTTTCGATTCATATACTTAACTAATGGCAGGGCACACCTGCATCATATGGGCAGTCAATATGAACGATCTTAGCCCCGATTTGGGCCTTAAATTTGGATTCTCACAGCGCCTTATTGAAGCCGCACGTGATCAAAGCCGCGTCAAAGGACTTACCCACGAATTTTATCGCTACCCGGCACGCTTCTCGCCGAGCTTTGTTCGAGGTGCGATAGAGGCTTTCACCCGGCCAGGCGATTGGGTGGTGGACCCGTTCGTGGGTGGGGGCACCACACTTGTCGAAGCCATGGCCATGGGTCGTAACGCGCTTGGCATCGACATCAGCTCGCTGTCATCATTCTTATGTGAAGCAAAAACCCAGATCCTTTCTGATCAGGACGTGAGCGTCTTTGAGCGTTGGATGGAGCGTATCGATGGGACCATCAACATGCACTCTCCAAGCGAGCGTCATGATGCATATGCCGATGCGGGCTACTACCGGAATCTGGATGGCCCGGAATTCTGGCGGCTACGCAAGGCAATTGAGCAAGCGGTTAGCTCCGTAGAACGCCTGCGCCGCAAACGAACCCATGTGCTCGCGCGGTGCGCCGTCTTAAAAACAGCTCAATGGGCGCTGGACTCGCGAAAGACACGCCCATCTGTGAAAGCTTTCAAAGCCCAAATGTTCAAGCAAGCCGGTCTCATGCTGAAGGCTGCGCTTGAGTTTCGTGATCAGGTGAATGGTCTCGATCTGGCAGTTCCGCCCAGGGCAATCAGCTTAAACAGAACAACAGCAGGGGCAGAGCGGGTAAAGGCAGTTGCTGACATCTGTCCGCCCAAGTTGATTGTGACCTCTCCTCCTTATCCCGGCATTCACGTTCTCTATCACCGCTGGCAGGTTGATGGGCGAAAGGAAGCGCCTGCGCCGTTCTGGATTGCAGGTAAACTCGATGGAGCTGGATTGAGTTACTATACTCTCGGCGACCGGAAGAACCCTGGTCTACAGACTTACTTCGATAATCTGAAGTCCACTTTCACTTCAGTGGCCGCGATGGCCGGAGATGAGACAACGGTTGTTCAAATGGTAGCCTTCTCTAAGCCGGAATGGCAGCTTCCGAAGTATCTGGAGGTAATGGAAGATTGCGGCCTTGAAGAGTGCTGCCCGTGGGAAGGCGCGCTAGACGACGAGGACGGTCGACTCTGGCGCGACGTTCCAAACCGCCGCTGGCATGCCCACCAAAAGGCTCACGCGCCGGGAGCGCGTGAGGTTGTTCTCATACATCGCAAAGCCCGTCTCTAGGCGCTTTCTTCAAGACCTTCGACCACATCGTCATTGTCGAGATCACTTGAGCCGAGTGAGATCAATGCCGGAACGAATGGGGCGAGCGCTCGACAAGTCGCCTCAACACGTTCTTCAATTGTCTCTGAAGGCGCATCCTCGTCGGAATTCTCGGTTTTTTTGGCGCGTTTGTCTTCCAAGATCATCGACAAGCCAATCAACACGTTGGCGTACATGAACTGTTCGCGTAGAAGCGCTGTGGCCTCTTTAGAAAGGCGCTTGAGCTTTGCTTCGCTCTCTAAGGGCATGTTGTCCATGTTGACCTTGAACTCATAAAACTCGGACGTTTCATCGTCAGAGTAACCAACCGCTTCGATTTTCATCGCCGTAAGCTCGTTGAAGCCTTCATTTTCCCAATCATCGCGATAGACGCGCGTAATGTTGGGCGATTCAAGCTCGCTAGGACGCTCACGTTCGGCTCCGTCCTTATCTTTCGGAGGGTTGCGCTTGCCACCACCGCCAGTTTGCTTCTCTACTTTGGGCTGGATTTTTACCTGGATGTGGTTCTCAAAAAGACGATGGGCATCATGTGTGCGTGCGATGAACTCCATTTCATCGCCTACGCTGGCACCGCTCGGTAAATCGACCATCACGCTTGCAATGCCACTCTTGAGATTTGGACCGACAGGGCTGGCCTTGAACTCAACTCCGTCGCTACCTTTCCATGTCAAATCGAACGCGCCGCGCTCGGCTGCGCGGGTAAAGTAGTCGTTGCGTGCGTCGGTCTCGAAAGTAAGGCGCATCCGATTGTTGATCGGGCAAGAACGAGTGAGCGTCTCCCCATAGTCCACACCCTTGTTTTTGAAAAAGGTGGGATAGACCTCGCCTTTGAAGTCTTCTTTTGGATCACTGCCAGTCGTCACGGTCTTAAATGGGGCGGATATCCTCTGGCCTAGTTTCAAGAGCGTCGTCAGGTTTGGTGAGCTTTTGATCAGGGATTGCAGCACATCGGTGAGCGGTTGATCGTCCTGAAGGCGCTCTCGCATCCGTTCTTGCTGACGCTTGTTGCGTAGTTCCTTAAGCTCGTGACAGTCACGGATGGCCTTTTCTAATGAATCCACTAGCTCGCGCTTGAATTCATTATCAGCTAGCCTGTCCCGACTTGGCATGAACAGGTCTTCTCGCGTCACGCTCGACAGATCATCACACTCGACAAAGACCAGAAGATCATCGGCCAGCGGCTTCATCTTCACTGCCTCTCGGCGGAAGAAGTCCTTGGGTAAGCTCCCTTGGGTCTGGCCGTTACGCAAAAAGACGATACCCTCGCGCTTGCGATAACCTTTCAGACCGCCAAGCCTTTTAGGATTTGCGGGGGCGTCTTCATCATCGCCGGTTTCTTTGGTTGAACCCGCCTGGACAAAAGCAAAAACATTCGCGATGAGTTTTTCGCCTCCAGGTTGGAATGGAATGCGAACGGGAAAACCGCCCTCCACATTATCGCTATCTTTGATCCGACGAAGCAGGCCAGACATCGTTGTGCGACGGCTCCCCACCTTTAAGTAATTCCCTGCATTGTCTGTGCGGTATTCGTAGAAACGCACCGGCAGTCCGATTTCGGGCAGAAGCAGATCGAGGCGGCTTAACAAGCTCTTGCCCCTTATTATATTCGAGCGATCCCCAAGGAAGTTGTAGTCGAACATTTTGATCGCCGTGCCATAAGGTGCCTGTCTGCCATACGGGCGTTCATCATCTGGATAGATGCCAAAGCTCTCGACGGCAAAAGACAGAACACCTCCATGACGATCTGCAGCGCTTTCACCCACACCGACCGGAGCCAGATAGGTGTACACAGAGTTCTTCGGCTCTCCGGGCTTACCGGTCGGAAACTCCCGGCGCACGATGGTGAAGCACCACTCGTGATCGCGGGGACTAGCGCTTTCATCCAAGAACATTGGATTGCGCTTGGAGATCACGAGCTGAAGGTTGTTCTTCCCGCATAAGCGCAATGCCTCGGTGCCGCCCTGATTGAACTGGCCTTGGACAAAGGGGATGTATTGCTTGTTGCTCTTGGATAGGGACAGGATTGTATCAGGCAGCTTGTCGGGGCTTTGACCTTCGCCGCAATCCGAAATTGTGATGTTGAGACCTTGGGGACGCGTACCCGTCGCCGTCAGCGTAATTCCATCAGCAATCTCACGGGTTTTCTGGGCACCCCAATCCTCGATGTAGCCACCCGTTGCGATCTTCTCGCCTGTGCTGTTTTCAAAGAAGCGGGCTACGGCGGCGCGGATCGTTTGCGGCGCTTCGGCGCTCGAAGGATCAACTTCGCGCATCCGGCATTCGTTGATGAGTCGCGCATCAACAGAGTTAACGATCTTTTCTGCAAGAGCCGCTTCGGCCAAGCTTTGCTGGTTGCCGCTTTGGCCCCAATTGTTCTCAACATCCCCATAGTGACGCCATAGGGCTGGCTTGTCCCAGTAGCCATGCTTTTTGAGAAGCGTGATGATCTCTCCCTCGCTGTCGGCGTGCAGCAGGGCAGTGCAGAGCTTTTGGTTGTCACTCATATGGGATGATCCAATCAATAGAATAATTTACAGCTTAAAATCTACCCCGTCAGAAGACTTGGTGGTCTTCATACGGTTCTTCAGGGCTTCAATTTCATCGTTCAAGGCTTTCACGATCTTACGGACATCCGCATCATCGTAGTCATAGGCGTTGCGGTTGCCCAGCTTTCCGATGATCCTGATGGCTTTGATCGCGTTCACAGTACGGCTTTCGGCAAGCTTTACGAACTTTTCGCGTTTGGCTGATGCTGATGCATCATCAGCAATTTTGAGGGCTGGCTCCGACATATCGAACTCTCCTGTGCAATCGTGGCGCTCCAGAACTGGGGATTATGTGATCTCTTGTCAAGTTTT
>CALFRH010000144.1 GCA_937919225.1 uncultured Parvularcula sp. | reverse complement strand
GATGTGCTCAACGCTGACGCGCCCAACGAATTTAAAAACCCTCGAGTGGAAAGCGATCTATATCGCTGCAGCTTATCGCATCTGTCGCCCGTTAAATTGGCCTTCTTAGACTAGGGGATTAGCGAATGATCGGTCGGTGTTGGTTCGGACTCCTCAGTATACTTGTCTTATTTGCTTGTGGTGAGGCTCCGGTAACACCGCCGACGTATCATGAGGAAGGCAACCCACCCCTCTTATCGGATTGGGGACAGCTTCACATTCGTAAAGGCGGGTTGGCCCTTGGCGACACGGTGTCTCCCTATGATTTAAATACGGCGCTGTTCACGGACTATGCGCATAAACTGCGCACGATTTGGATCCCTGAGGGCAAGAGCGCGGCTTATCACGATAAGGATGTCTTCGATTTTCCGGTTGGGTCAGTCATCACAAAGACATTTTACTATCCCCTGCCCGCTTCTGGTATTGATGGTGAAGTTGTGCGCCAAGACAAAGGGGGTGACCTGTTTGTAGGAGGGCATCTGCCGCTCGACCAGGTCAAGCTCATCGAAACCCGGATCCTGGTCCGCAGAGATGCGGGGTGGGAGGCTATTCCTTATCGTTGGAACGATGATCAAACCGACGCCATATTGCACCGAATTGGTGATATTGTTCCCCTCACCTTGGTCAGCGCTGACGGCACGCGAGAGGCGTTCAACTATGTCATGCCGGATGCGAACCAATGCGCCAGTTGCCATGTGCCTGACTCAAATACCCGCGCCTTGTCGCCAATTGGGCCAAAGGCGCGCCACCTCAACCGGGACTTTGCGTATGCTGACGGGGTGCAGAACCAGCTCGTTAAATTGACCGAGGTCGGTTACCTATCTGATGCGCCGGAGGCGGTTGTGGCCCCCCGGAACGCCTATTGGTTTGACGGCGAGGCGTCTGTTGAGGCGCGGGCGCGATCTTACCTCGACATTAACTGCTCCCATTGTCACAGCCCGACGGGCCCCGCGGATACGTCAGGCCTGTTCCTTGAACCCGAGACGGTTGGCCCCAATTTGGGCATTTGTAAGCTGCCTATTGCGGCGGGCGCGGGCACTGGAAATCGCGCATGGGACATTCGGCCGGGGCATCCCGGAGACTCAATTTTGGTCTACCGAATGGATAATGCGAAACCGGATGAAATGATGCCGGAGATTGGTCGCTCCACCATTCATCGTGAAGGCGTCGAACTCGTTGCAGAGTGGATTTCAGCGTTAGAGGGCGATTGTTCGTAGGCCAATCGCCTTGAAGCGGAAGTGAACTACGCCAGATATTTCGACAGATACCGCTCTAACGCGATCATCGCCTCATTGAACAAGGCTTCTTGCTTTTGAGGGGCGCCGCTTTGTTGGACGATTAACATCTCCGCGGCGCAGAAGATTTCGACCGCCATTCGGGCAACGATGTCGGGGTCACCATCGTGAAAACCGTCGGCACCGTCATGCCACCGTGTTGCCAAATGTTCCGCAAGCCGCCTATTCCAATCTTCCCGAACGGAGGACAACTCATGGGTGGTGAGCGTTAGGCGAAAAACCGAACTATAGGACGGATTATCGCGCAATAACTGGCCCAGCGCCCCAATCATAATAGGAAGGCTCTGCCGCCATTCCGTCGATATGCTGTCGAGCTCCGACTGGATAATCTCGTCGGTTTCTTTCTTAAACCGCTCAAAGATGGCGCGATAAATCGCATAAATGTTGGGAAAGTACCGGTAGACGGAGCTGACGGGCACCCCTGCCTCCGCCGCGACGGCGCTTGTGGTGATCGCCTCCGGCCCAACTTTGTCGAACAAGCGTTCCGTGGCCTCTAAAATGCTTTCGATTCGGGCGAGAGATCGTTTTTGTTGCGGCCGGGCGCGCCGTTCTAAACTGACCGCTTCGGAGGGCCCCTGTTCGCTCACTTTACGCCTCATACCGTCCAAACAAATATTATCATTGAGCTTTTCGCGCTTTGAAACTGTGACAGTTTTGCTGCGCTGGCCCTCTGAAGTCTCATTCACCATACACAATCGCTTGTAAAACGGAAAATAATTCTGTTTCATTTACCGGCAAGATAAAGGCCGAATAAAAATGGGTGACCACGACCCAGGCCACACACAGCCGCTCAAAAAAAGCGGCCTTTGGGAGGAAGAAAATGACGAGCAGAACACGAAGCCGACGTTCCCTATTTGCCATGTCGCTCTTGGGCACATCCGCTATGGCGGCGTTGCCAGCGATGGCGCAGACCGACGGCGAGGAAAGCGATGTTATCGTTGTGACTGCT
>CALFRH010000143.1 GCA_937919225.1 uncultured Parvularcula sp. | reverse complement strand
TGCTGGGATTGGACACCTAGAACAGGGTAGATTTCAATTTCCCGCTAATAGGCGCCAACAGCTGTCCGTCAGGCTTCGAGGGTTCGTGGCACTCGCTGAGAGACTAGCCGGTGATCTGTCCGAAGCAACTTTGCTGAAAATACACATCACGAGCCGCAAGCTGACTGCGCTTAGTTATGCCGATTTTGAGACGTCGTTTTTGCCGCGCCTGATGAACCGGGTAAAAGTTGAGTTCGACACGTTCAATGTGTTTGCGATTGACCATTCCACAACCAATGATGTGCGTCTTCTTTATCTGAAGTCCCGTTACATGGCCTCCGATGACCCTATGAGAAATGCCCAAATCGCGTTCGATCGTAAAGTTCAAGCTTTGGATTCGCTGAATTTTGCGAATGAAGGACCTAGCTTTCGTGATTTCGCAGGTGCCCTAACGAAAGCGGGCGTAAAAATTCCAAGTTGATCAGAGGCAAGTCACAACATTGAGTTGTTTGATCTCATGATGCCCTGTGTCGACGTGGCACAGAAGATGGAAGCTGCTATTCGAACTTGAAGACTTAAGCCATTACGAGCGCTCAACGTCGCCCCAGTGTTTGTTCGCTGGCATTTGCTTAGCACGCCGCTCGAACTGTTGGAATTGTCCTGGCATGAACTCCCATTGATCCACCCCAATATTCACAGCATTGCGGGAGCCTTTCCAACGGTCATGTACATGGCCGAATAAGTGAAGCGAACCTTTCCGGGCTCCATTCCAAGTAATCATCGGAAAGTGGCACAGCGTATGCGCCAGGCCATCCTTACCGTCCTTGACCTGCGCGATCTCGGACACGCTGTCCCACGGCAAAGCCTGCGTTAACTCCAGGTCGTGGTTTCCCACAACAAGGTGCTTTCGCGCGCCAGGCAGCTGCCCAAATAGCCCTTGAAGATAGTTCGCGTCCTTTGCCTTTGGCCCATGCGCGAAATCGCCAACGATCCACAGATCGTCATCCGGCTGCACGACCTTCCACATGTTCTCGATCAGGACCGCTTCCATGTGCCCGGCATCGCGAAAGGGGCGGTTGCACAGTGCAATCACCTTCTCATGCCCAAAATGGGTGTCCGCCGTGTACCAGTGCGCCATCCCGCGCGTCCTTCGTTATTGGTTTCGGAACCATTGCTGCTCGCCGTTGGCCCATTTGCCATAGAGAGCGCCCAAGGCAAAGCCAAAGGCGGCGACGATCAAACCCAGCCACCAGTCGCCCGCCCCGGCGAACATCGCCCCGAACATGAAGACGGCACCGAATACGCCAAGCCCATGGAACATGATCGACCGAGCTTTGACCTGGTGCGGTTGTTTCACTCCGTCCGAGCGTCCGGTGATCAGGATACCCTTGTAGGCTTGGCACCCGGAACAGGCGATCGCATCTGCGGGCAGCTCGGTTTGGCAGAACGGGCAAGTTTGCGATTGTTCATCGATCATTTGCGAGTTCCCGCGTTCGCATGCCTCGGATGGGCAAGCATCTCTTTCGCCTTTGCGTGGAACTCAGGGTGAAGCAGGCACATCTGTTCAATACGCTTGGCCTGCTTCAGGTTGGCATGACCACCGTTTTCCCGCTTTTGGAACGCGGCCAGCATGAAGCCTAACAAATGGTCGAATTTGCTAATGTGCCGCTGCGCGTACTCTGCGCTTACGTCGCTTGCTTTCAGCCGAAGGGTTTTGTGGAGATGCGGATCAAGATCCAGGTCCGGATGCTTGCCAGTTGTCTCAATCATGTGCTGCTCGAACAGGTTCATGGTCATTTCCTCTGTGATCCCTAAAATGATACGATAAGTCCGTGGACGATTGAACCTCTTTTCCGCCCGATGCGCGGATGGAGAAAAGCTTCACGATCAAGGATTTCGGCGACCGCCTGAGAGAGCTGCGTAAACAGCGCGGGTATTCTCAGGAAGGGTTTGCCCATGCTGTCGATCTGGACCGCACATATATTGGCGGGATCGAGCGTGGAGAGCGAAACCCCGGCCTCAAAGTGATCATCAAGATCGCGGATGCTCTTGAGATTGAAGCCGCCGAGCTGTTTCACAAGCACCCCCCATCAATGACTATAGTGAAAAAATGACTATAGTCATTGGAGTGCGAGAACAAGCTCCCCGATACCCTTGGGGATGGAACGTGTTAACGAAAACCTGGTCCGCGAATTCGCGACGCTGCTGAAACAGCGCAGAAAAATGGCGGGATTGTCGCAGGAAGAGCTGGCCTTTAGAGCCGATTTGTCGGTCAGCTACATCTCTTTGCTAGAGACCAGCAATCGGCAACCAACGCTGACCGTCCTGTATGCCTTGTGCGAACAGCTTGATGTAAGCTTGGTTGAGTTTTTCCAACAGCTTGAAGATCATATTGCTAGAGCAGACCGGAAAACCTGAAAGCTAGCGCTCCTGTTTTTCCAGCAATTCAACAGCATATTCCAACGTCTCACCTAGCCCCCAGCCGTGTTCATCGGCAATTCGGCAGTAGGCTTCAATCGTCTCTGGTTTCGCTTTGATATTGAACTGCGCGTTCCGCCCGGTGCGCCTTCGCCGCAGAGGTTTTTGCTGATGTCCTTCGCGAATGAAACCGCTTTGCGCTGCCGCGCCCCGTGCGGCCTCCGTCTGCTTTTTGAGATCAGCGCCAACAGCGTCCGCGGATCCGATACTACTCAGGACGTCCAGTTCATCCGAAAATCCGATCTTTGCGCGCGTTTTGGTCAAGCTAACTCCTCCATGTTTCGCAAACTCCGCACCACCTCCCCTGCAAACTGGCGAGCATTTTCCTTTGCTTTTTCCAAGTTGCTTACCAAATCAGGGTCCAAATCGGACAACCCTCCGCCAAAGTCGAACAAGTCCCTGAACGCTGCACGCTCAACAATTGCCGTTTCAAGAACATCGACACTGGCCTCAGAGAGCTGTTGTCTAACGTTTTTCATCGATCGGGTTAGGATCGCAGCGTTGGTGCGCGTGAAAACCACCGAATGCTGAATTGGGCGGCGCAGCATGACAGATTGGTTTCTTATCAACTTCAATGTCTTTGCTGCGCCTTTCGCATCCATTGTGGAGGCCTGCAAAGGGATCAGAACCAAATCTGACATCCCGACGGCTTGAGCAACAAGCAAACTCGCCGTTCCCTCAAGATCAACGATGACGAACTTGGCCCGCTGCGCGGCCTCTGCAATCGCTTCAACGATTTGTTCCGAACTGGTGCAAGAGGTGACCGATAGCCCTATCGGTTCGGGACCCAACGCGGCCCACTGCCTAATCCACTGTTCGGGATCAGCGTCTATGACCTCCACCGTTCCACCGCGTTCGGCAAGTTGAGTGGCCAAAATCAAGGCGCTTGTGCTTTTGCCCGCCCCGCCTTTTGGATTGGCAAATGAGATAACCGGCATTTTCAGAACTTTCCGAGTAGCTGTATGGCAACTGGTAGCTATCTAGTAGCTACCAGTTGCCCTTGGTTTCATGGCGATTGCCAGGTCGGGCGATGACCGGTTGGTTCGGCTAAGTCTCGCCGTTTATCCAGCGATATGCCGTGCGAAGTCGGCTCTGAGCGTCTTGAAGCCGGTCGATCTGGGTGTCCGAGATTTTCTCTGCGGTCCTTGCGTTCTCGCCACCATCTGTGAAGGCTTGCCACGAAGACATCAAAGCCTCCTGCGAGTCTGCCAAAACTGACACGCAGAAGATCATATCCCGCGACACAAGCCTGGTCTGCTCCGTCAACTTTCGTTCCAACACGATCAGTGCGCTTTCGGACGCTTTCAGTTGCTGCGTTGAGGCTTCGCAGGCACGCGTCAGCTCTTCGACGTAGGTCAGCAATTCTTGTTCGAGCGGCGTCAGCATTTAAGTGGCCTCCTCTTGTGAGGTTGCGCAAAGCAAAGTCGGTTTCGAACCGGTGCCGCCACTCGGTATACGGACTAAGATATCTGTTGTTTGGGTCATGCTTTGCGCGCCAAGGGAGTTCGACGTTGGGCTCCTGTGCAGTGATAGATCGTCGGGAGTCTTCATGGCCCAAGACAGTATGATCGCCGTCGCCAATAGGCTCCCCACCATCGCCGAGATCGCGGCTATGACCATCGGCAGCGCGATCAACGTCACGCTCCCCCGCAGCCAGTCCATCCTTGCTTCGTGTACCGTCTCGCTCGCCTCCACTGCCTTTTCCGCCCAAACCGCGTTCTGTTTGGCGACCGCTGCCACTTTCTGGTCCATCGATGTCGCGAATTGATCGATAGCGTTCTCTATTGTAAGTTACGCGCTTTTCACACGCTTTTCGATATCGGCGGTGTAAGTCTTCAGCGCTGCATCGAGCGAGGCGCTTTCCTGATCCACCGCTTGCTGCGCTTTCTGCTGCAACCTCTCGGTCAATCTGTTTCTCGATCGTCCAGTCTTCATGAAAAAACGTTCCTTTTAATCTCAGTCGCGCTCCGGTCTCCGGATCCAATACGGTTAGGTATTTCTGGCCCACGCGCGGCACCTCGAACCC
Source organism: uncultured Parvularcula sp. (assembly GCA_937919225.1). Lineage (GTDB taxonomy): Bacteria > Pseudomonadota > Alphaproteobacteria > Caulobacterales > Parvularculaceae > Parvularcula. The sequence continues at coordinate 4,475 of CALFRH010000143.1, read as the reverse complement.
TTGGTCTAGGAGCGCAGCGACCATCGAAGCCCGATCTGAAATCAGTCCATCAGCAATGCGGTCAGTGACCCAGTCGTGCAGCTGCTCGCGCGTTTTTGCTCTACTGTTCGCCTCGACAATGGGTTTGGCCTCGGACGCCCGTTCAGGATCTTCAGGGTCTGCCCAGCCAAAGGTCTTGTTGAGGTGATCTCTAAGCGCGTCGAAATCTTTCTGGTAACCGGGGGGCGCGATATTAAGACTCTTTCCGCTCCGCAATTCTTGCCTGACAGTGCAGAAGTGAAGCTCAACACGATCCTCGTGCTCATGTCGCACCCAAAGACAGTCATACTGTCCACGTTCGAGGCCCGCGATCGCCAGCGCTTCGAATGCGTTGATCGCGGCGTTTTGCTCTTCTTCGCCCGGTCCGTCATCGCGAGTGAAGGACATCACACCGGATCGGTACGTCCATTTGTGCCGACACGCGTCAATCAAGAGGGTTGTGTTACTAGGATCGCCTCGGAGCACAGTCGGTTTTGGATGACGTGCAACCATGACCGGTTCACCGTCCGCCTTGCGAACGAGGTCCCGGTTCTCATCTTATAAGCGCACCTGCTCAGCAATGAGGTACCCAACTGGCCCCAGGCCGCCGCCAGTCCCCGATTTGAAAAATTGGATCAGCATCGCCGCTCAAACTTGGAGCGGTCCAACTGCGCGGAGTTTAACGTGCGCCGCAGTTCGACAAGAGAGGCGACGATACCAAGCCCAATGCTATGATCCAACTGTCCGTTTTTCGTCGCAGCCTTCACATCACGCGCAATGTCTTCAAGGATCGAGCAACAGATCGCGATTTGTCGAATTTGTTGTTCAGCCACGCGCGGGACAGACTTCCGACGATGCGCTGTAACGAGACCCAGCTGTTCACGTAGCAACGCAGAAATGGGTATACCCTCTGCTTCAGCCTTAGCCCTGATTTCGAGCTTTTCGGCTGTCGTGCAACGAATATCCATCTTTTCAGTCAGCGCACTCTTTGCGCCGCAACGCGGCTGGTTGGGGTTGGAAGGGGAGGCTTGCCGCCCCTCCCAAGGCCCCGCGTCGCCAGACACGGGTCGCCTTGCTTTAGACCCAGATTGCGTCATGCTCGCCTCACGATGGCTTCATGCACGGAAATACCCGCAGCTTCCAGTTCGGCAACGGTGACAAGTTTTCGGTCCAGTAACGTCTTGACCTGGAACTGTGAGATGTGCGCGCACATCGGATCTTTGGCACCGATCCACTTCCGACACCGTTCGAGTGAAGTTTCTATTGCCGCCATCTTCGCTTCGCGGTCAGATCGTAGCTGCCTGAGGATTGGGTTCCATCGACGCTGGCGGAACCAGTTATCTACGAAACACACCTTATCACGAGAATGGGTCTTTGTTGCATGTGCGTACTGGATAACGGCCTGAACAATGTCCTCTGATGGCGTTCCACCACGAACTGCACGCTTGAACTCGCAACGGCAAAAATCTTCTTCTCGCCGCTTGTCTACAGGGAACGCTAGCCAAGCTTTTTTGAAACTGCTGTCGGTATCCGACGGGGGCTTAAAGGGGGTTTCAGGGGTGTTTGTAGCTACTGGGGACCCGTGGGGGCCGCTCTCATAGACCCGGACCCCCGGCTCCGCAGACACCGGGGTGGTACTAGTGTCAGATATTTCATCGACCTCAGTAGTAGGATCTTTTGGATGAAGCTTTTCGACAGCATCGAGCGCAATTTTATACACCGCAGTATATCCGTAATCGTGGTGCCGCCGGCCCGTTTTGACAAGAATTCCCTCTTGCAGAAGACGACCAACAGCCTTCTTGACTGTGCTGATATTCAGCTCGGTTTCACGCGCTATTCGACCTTTGGAACACCAAATCCCAGTTCCATCCTTGCTGGCCCTCTCCGCCATATATGCCAAGACATGCTTATGACTGGCGTTGCCTAGAACAGCCTTTCGGCATGTTCGGATCACGTCGAAGCTCATCGCATCAACCCCTTATTGATGCAGAGGGGACGAAGGGTCTGCTTAGGCGGCATCGTTGGTCACAACCTTGTTGCATGCAAACCAAGCGAGCAGGTCATCGCCTGCATACTTCACCATCCTCCCAAACTTAAAATAACTCGGGCCGATGCACTTATGTCGCCATTGGGCACGTTTTGACTTGCTTCCAATCAAGTCAAGCTCCTGATCGGTATCGTCATATATTCGATCTGACTCAAAGAAATGCTGTGTCATTCGAAACCTCCAAATGTCGCTGAACTTTGGACAGAATGAACGAACGAAACCGGACTGTATGCCAATTTTGGCAATACAACTCAGACAACTTTTTTAGGTTAGCTTAACTGGCCCGTCCTGTAGCACGTTCTTCACCTCAACGAGCGTAGGGTGGTCATTGGGCAATTCGCATGCATAGCGTGTGTATGTCAGGAAATTTGCCTTTATTCCCAAAATTGGGAATAGTTCGTCCAGCAATTTGGCGAAAGTTCCGGATGGCGCTCCATGTTTGCTACTTTTTCCTGGTTTGATGTCGGTATGCACTTCGAAGACAGCGCGCAGCACCAAAGCTGTCCTTCGGGCACGATCCTTTCCTCGGAGTGGTTTGTGCTCAACATAAATTTCGTACAAGTCGCAGAGCTTTTCCACCATCGCCTCGAGACCTTCGGCACCTAAACGCTCGCTTTGATTGATAAGGAGTGACGTTGGTCTCGGTAGCCTGCGCACTTGTCCAGCCGCGTTGTTCCACCATTCGACGGCGGTCTCTGGGCAATTTCGAACCTCGGCGCGCGCCCTTGCGAAGAGCTTTCGTGCTCTTTTGAGCGTCGCCAAGGTTCGTTCCGTTTGCCGTGTTCCGTATTCGGCGTCTAGCTCCATCCACAAGGGGTCTTCCAAATAATTCAGCATTAGAGCTGCAGCCAGGTTTTGCCCCTCATAACTCAGATCAACACCCAAACGGTCACTCATGACTTCAGTAGCCTTCTGAGAAATCAACCAGATATGATAGTCGAAGCTGTCTCGGCGTACTGTGACCCAACCGTCAGTGTTCATTGCCCGAACTTTCAATATTTTTGCACCAAGCGGTCATCAAAGCTCGCCGTTTGGCCAGCAAATCCGACCGAGCGTAAGCACGTTCCACATCAGATCCTACTCTGTGTGCGAGGCAAAGCTCGGCGACTTCGCGCGAAACCCCTGGCTGTTCGGCGGCCCAGTCGCGGAACGTTGACCGGAAGCCATGAACAGTGATGCCTTCGACCTTCATCCTGCGAAGAAGCATAAGCATCGCCATGTTGGACATTGGTTTGTGCCGCTTCTGACCTTCAAAAACGAACTCTGATCTGAGCGCTTTCAGCGGCTCAATGATCGCCAGCATTTCGTTCGTCAGCGGGACGCGATGCTCCTGGTCCGCTTTCATGCGTTCGGCTGGAACAATCCATAGCTTCTCATCGAAATCAAACTCTTCCCAGCGGGCGTGCAAAACCTCGCTGGTGCGGCTGGCCGTCAGACACGTGAACATTAGCGCCTTCGCCGCCATGGCATCTTTCGTTGCCAGCTGCGCGTAGAACTCTGGAACGTCCTTCCAGTGCATTGCTTTGTGGTGCTGCACCTTCTGCTTGACCTGCGGCAAAACGCGGGCGTCTCGGATCGTTGTCACGGGGTTCTCGCCATCTCGAAAACCCTTCGACTTCGCCACATCCAGCACGGCCTTGATCCTCTGCGCTAGGCGCTTGGCTGTTTCGTGTTTCTCGGTCCAGACTGGCAGAAGCACTTGGAGCACCTCCGGCTGGCCGACCTCGGACACCGGCAAGCGTCCGATCTTGGGGAAGGCATACTCGGCCAGCGTGTTGATCCATTGCTGGCCGTGCTTTGGGTTCTTCCACGTCGGCAAGCGTTCGATATGGACCTGTCGTGCGATCTCCTCAAAGCAAGGTATCTCCTGCCGCCCGTTGTAACGCGGGTTGATCCCACGCTTCGCCAAACGCCGATATTCCAAAGCCCGATCACGCGCTTCGTTCAGCGTCACGACGTCCGCGCCACCAAGGCCGAAGTCTGTTCGCAATGGCTTACCTTCGCGGTTGCGTTGACCTTTCACTGTGACACGGACAATCCAGCGTCGAGCGCCGGATGGATCAACCACAAGATACAATCCACTGCCGTCGCCGTGGCGACCAGGGCCGAGGGTTCGCACCAAATTCTTCGTCAGCTTTCCGCTCAGAGCAGCCATGGTCAGAACCAGTGCTGGTGCATGGCAGCTAAGAACTCTGGTGTGAGTTCATATCCAGATGCATCCCCGATCACAGAGTCGATGCCGCAGTGCGGACAAAGGGCAGTTGCGCCTTCGGGATGCCATTGATCATCACACCAGTCTTCTATCTCTCCAGCCGCAAATATAGCCTGACAGTAGAAGCATCCGCACATTTTACTGGCGAGCACTTCATCTCTATGTCTGATCGACTTGCCGTGTGCTGCCTTCACATTG
>CALFRH010000142.1 GCA_937919225.1 uncultured Parvularcula sp. | reverse complement strand
CTATCAGGATCCTCAGGTCCGGTTTTCCCTGGACTTTCCTGTGGGCGGCGGCGGCACTATTGAAAGCAACTCTCTTTCAAACCTTGATGAGGCCGTCGCCTATGGTCTTGACGCGGAAGTGGCGTGGAATCTCACCAACCGTCTGGATGTAAACGCAAGCCTCACACTGCTCGACACAGAAATTGATCAGACCACCGACCTGGGCGGCGATTCTACACTATTCGACGAGAGCCCCCTGCCCTTCGCGTCGGAGGTATCCGCCACCCTGTCGGGGCGCTATGTTCACCCGGTTCGGGAGGGCGTCGATCTTATCCTCACCTCTAACGCAAAATATAGAAGTGAATACTTCCTCGACGCCGAGGGTTTAGACGAGCGCAGCCAAGATGATGTGACAACGGTCGACGCCGAGGTGACGCTTGACTTTAACCAGAGCCAAACCCGGATTTCCCTTTGGGGACGGAACCTCACTGACGAGGATTACGCCGTCTCAGGCTTTGGATTTATTGGTTACAACACCTTCCGCAGCGATCCCATGACTTATGGCATCCGGGTGCGAAAGGGGTTTTAGGTCGGCACCGTATCGTGCCGACATCTGTCACACGAATCGATTCATCTCCTTCAATACCGTACTGTGCCCTAACGGATAAAATTTTGACCGCCACAGCTTTGATGCTTATGCGCGGTTAAAATTGCCGTCGAGAGCTGGTCATGAAGGTGTTGTGGCGGCGTGCTGTTTAACGACAGTCACTCACCGCAACACCTTAAATTATCGCATCCCCCTCTCGCTGAAGCCTGGAGATGTTCTTCTGCGACATACTTATTATCTGTATAGGATCTAAAAATGGATGATCGAGCAGCCATCGAAAAAATTATCTTTGAAAACTATTTCGACGGTGTTGGCACCGCGGATGCCAACCGATTGCGACCCGCCTTCATCCTCAACGCATCGGTTATGATCGGTCTCCGCAGAAATGGTCAGGGTGGGCACACCCTTCATGTCAACAAAGAGATAAATGATACGATTGATCGTTGGGCAAGTAATCCTGAGCCGGATGGAACTGACCGCGATGGAGAGATTTTGGAGCTATCGATCGTCGATGGACAAATCGCAACGGCGATTTTTCGGTATGAAGATAGCTTTTACGATGCCTTTTCACTGTTAAAGGTTGAAGGCAAATGGAAGATCATTTCGAAGACTTTCTATCAACGCTAGAGCATGCATCCTCATTGAATCAGATCGCATGCTCTAAGCGCCGCTGAACTGTCCCTCCAACAACACAACACCCCACAATCAACTTGCGGGGTGTTGTTCTAAAGCCACAAAGTCGCCTTAGAAAATAGTGACAAGGAAAGCGATGCCGCTCTCCCTTATGCAGCCCCCTCAACGGATCGTTGCTCGGACCCCACATAATTGGACAGAGGTCGGATGAGTTTATTGTCGGCCGCCTGCTCCATAATATGCGCGGTCCACCCTGTGATCCGGCTCATGACAAAAATGGGAGTAAACGTCGGAATATCAAAACCCATCAGATAGTAAGCGGGGCCCGCTGGGAAATCGAGGTTCGGATAGATGCCCTTGGCATCGACCATAGTGTCGTCGAGGATACGCGACATCTCCCAATATTTCTTTGCCTCTGGGGTATCCATGATCTCAACCATCTTTTGGAACGCGTCCGTCATGGTCGGTACACGACTATCGCCGGAGCGGTAGACCCGGTGGCCAAAGCCCATAATCTTCTTCTTATTCTCTAGGGCATCAAGCATCCAGGCTTTAGCATTAGAAGGCTCGCCAACCTCTTCCAGCATGTGCATCACGGCCTCATTCGCGCCGCCATGAAGCGGACCTTTCAGGGCACCAATCGCGCCGGTGACCGCAGAATAAATGTCAGAGGTCGTCGAAGCGATGACACGCCCTGTAAAGGTCGACGCGTTGAAGGAGTGCTCCGCATAAAGCGTCATTGAGATATCAAAGCACTTAACCACTTCTGGGGCCGGCACCTCGCCAAAACACATGTTGAAAAAGTTCTCACAGAAATCGAGGGATGCATCAGGCGGAATCGGCCCCTTCCCCTGACGACGGCGATAGTCGACAGCGATGATCTCAGGGATCTTTGCCATCATCCGAACGGACTTAGCATAAAGTCCCTCTGGGCTTGAATCCTCTGTGGTCCCATCTTCCTGGCCAATGAAACTAACCACCGTACGAAGGGTGTCCATCGGGTGGGCATCATTGTTCAGCATCTGCAACAACGCATGGGCATTTTGAGATAGGCCCCTCTCCGAACGCTCTAGCGATTTAAATTCAGCTCGCTGAGCTTCGGTCGGCAATTCCCGGTGCCAAATAAGGTATGCAACATCCTCAAATTGGCACGCGGTGGCCAAATCCTGCACCGCATACCCACGATAAGTGAGCGAGTTCGTCTCGGGCATCACTTTCGACACAGCCGTATCGTCAGCAATAACCCCAGCAAGCCCATATTTTACATCGTTGCTCATTTCCATCTCCGTCATTTTGCGGTGCGGGATAGCATAGACTGATCGTGTTTCGACCCTTGACGAGCAAATTCCCGTGCCTAAGATCAAATGACCTATATGATAATAAGAATTATTATTAAAAATGGAGTTTTCCGGTGAAATCAGTCGTGGCTCTTCGTCGTTTAAAACCCGTGACTTACGGCGTGATGCATCTGATCGTCGCCATGGGCGTCGCCTTCGCTATCACAGGAGAATGGGCAGCTGCCCTTGCCATCGGGCTGATTGAGCCGATTGTCCAAACCTTCTTCTACGGCGTGCACGAGAAGGTGTGGGACGTTTATACGACGCCAGCGGCAGAAGCATCATCGTCAGCCGCTTGAGCTGAAGACGGGATCGGCGGAGATGACGGTTGGTGGGGGTCTTCCTCGTCACAGTCTTCGTAAGACCGACCAATCCAAATATCGTAGTCATCAGTAGCTATCACGCCACCCGTCCCTAAAAGGGGCTCAAAGGTCGGCAATGTCACCGGCAGGGGCAAGGCCTGAGGACGCTCTGCATCAACCACAACAGAAACCGGTGCGTCCCTCACCTCCACCACCCTGGCGGGCGTGGAGGCGATCTGCGGCACCAGCCCCACGAAAAGCAGCGCCGCCACCGCGCTGATTGATCGCGCAGACCATGGTGGGGTTGGCAAGGCCCCTATTCCGGGGAAACTCGCGCGCATGATGGGCTCGGGGTCGGGCGCCACCGTCGTAAGACTCTCATCCTCTATAGGATTGACCATTTGCATCAGACGGATGCCGCGCTTCCGAACCGTCTGTACGTATTCTGGCGAACGCGCACTGTCGCCCAGCGCTTTGCGAAGATTGCAGACAGCTCGGTCGACGGCGGCATCCGAAACCAAAATGCCGTCCCAAACCGAGCTTAACAGCTCCTCCCGCGAGAACGTACGACCAGGGGCTGCGGCCAACACACAAAGCAAGCGGATTGTCTTAGGCTGGACCACAACCTCCAGATCCCCTTGTTTTAGGAGATTTTGAGCTGGAAACACTTGCCAAGGACCAAGGCCGAACGGGTCATCAATCGCGCCCAATGACAGATTATCCTCTCCATCTTGGAGAGAAGACACTTCTTGATCTTCTGAAGGATCGCTTCCCATGGTGCGCATCCGATTTGCCATTCTTTTTCTCCCCGCCGTGCAGGGATAAGGACTGGAACGCTATGCTGCGTTAAGCTGCCGCACAAGCTAGCGAAGCAAATGATCAGGTTTCAACGGCTTACCCTTTGGCAAGAAAGCGCGCCCGCAGAGCGCTTTTTGGTTGATCTGAGCAGATTGGCGTCTTTGCTAGGGCAGTTAAAAACCCCACAGAAAACACGCCTTTCGCCCGTTCTTTGCGCCGCGATGACGAGATGCTCAGGAAAAAATCAGTGATTCACCGTAAAACGCTCAAGGGTTTGTCTTTTTGACAAGATAGATTACAAGCGCAGTCGTCTTCTGAAGGAGAGGAGACGTCCTGATTCTTGTTTCCCGTTCACCGCCACCGTGCCCATGCGGTGGTCCCCGTGAAGCGATGAAGGCCATTTGCGCGTCCGGGATCAGGTCGAACGAGAGGCGTGGGCCATGGGGCAACCCATGGCCCATAGCGCTAAATTGCCCCAGATCGATCTAGTGGAAACCACCAGCAGGACCCGATCACTTTGCTCCCTAAGCGATCGGCGGCTGGATACTCTTTTGGTTCATTCCCATAGCACTGGCAAAAACGGCTGCGGAAACCCTGTTGGACACATCCAACTTCTCAAAAATGCGCTTAATGTAGGTGTCGACAGTGTGAGACGAGAGCCCCAACGTGATCGCTATTTCGCGATTGGTTTTGCCAATAGAGATGAGCTCTAAAATACCCCGCTCCCGCCCCGATAATCTGGGCAAATCGGAATTTTCGCTATCCTGGAATTCACACAACTTAAAATGAACCTGCTGTGCAAACATGCTGAGCCCAGCGATAATGGCGCCATGCTGAAGGTTCGCTGACCGGCCGGCAAAGCACACAATGCCATTGCGTGATGCGGGACCAGCCACGGCGCAGGACAAGCCGTCGCCAAGCTCCTCTAACAGGTACTCTATAAAACCCTTTTCATCTTCTGAGATGTCGGGATGCTTGAGCATATCTCGCCATAACATTGGGCGAGGCATCTCAGCCAATAAACGCTCAATCACAAATATCGACCGGCCGAACCGATCAGACACTGTCGTGCTAAAGGATTGAGGGGCCTGCGCGATCCGTTCATGGATATTCCTAATCCAATTTGGCCCAAGCTGGATCGTTCGGCGATAATGAACGGTGGGCAGACCGATGGCCGCGCCCACAGAACCCAACACCGCGAAAGCCTCCGTCGCGGTCTCCGCTTCACCAAGAGCAACCATGCCATTGGCCAGCATGGCGTAGAACTCTTTCAGCTGGTCGGCACCATCTTCTGGTCGAGAGCTATTTGGGAGATCGTCGTTCACGATTTACGCTATTAAACTCCCCGCTATATCGAAATATTTATGACCCTATCAAAAAAATTTCTGGTCCGCGACGGGACATAACAACTCACTTCGCTTTCTAGCCCACCGCGGGGAACACCAGGGCCTACGCACGATGAAAGCGGCTCACCCGCTCCACACGCGTAATCTGAGCAGTGAACTCGTCGTACTACGCCTCCCGCCCGCGTCTCCGAGCTTCTTGGTGGAGAGCATTGTCTCGCCACGCAGTAATATCTTCCAGCGATTGCCAGTAAGAGATCGTAAGGCTGGTCCCATCCGCGCGGGAAAAGCACTCATGACCGAGATAACCTTGCTGACGCCCAACTTTAGCGAAAAGAGCAGTATCCATCGCATCATATCCGTCCCCATCCCGCCGGCTGCGCTTCGCGGTGAATAACACCGCATAGTAAGGAGGTTTTGGGACCGTCACGCTGTCGCTACGAACATCCATATCTTGAATTACTCAAATGAGAGTCATGAACGTCTGCCTAGACCAATGGCCGCCTCAAGATCATTCACGATAGGCGCTCCCAATTCAGGACATGGGCGTATCTGTGACCTCAAAATTGAAGAGATCATCGTCGAACTTCGAATAATCCTCATACCGCAGAAGGTCATAGAGGTCTCGGCGGTGCTGCATCCGATCCAGGATGCCGTTCTGGTCACCATGCTCAACAATGTGATCGAGCCCACGCTCCACCTCGCCCATGGCAAGACGCAAGGTCGTCACAGGATAGATAACAAGATTAAAGCCAAGGTCCGTTAGCTCTTGCTTTGTCAACAAACGACTTTTGCCGAACTCAGTCATGTTCGCCAACATAGGTACACTGATGGCTTCGCGTACCTGCTCAAACTCTTTCTCTGATTTAAGAGCCTCAGGAAACAGCATGTCCGCCCCAGCATCAACATAGGCCTTCATCCGGTCAATGGCCTTGTCCAGTCCCTCCACCGCGCGAGCGTCCGAGCGGGCAATAAGAACAAAGTTGCCATCCATTTTGCCGTCAGCCGCTGCTCTGACCCTTTGAACCATCGTCTGGGTATCAACAATCTCTTTGCCATCCAGGTGCCCACACCGTTTGGGCATCACCTGATCTTCAATATGGCAGCCAGCGAGCCCGGCCTCCTCCATCATCCGCACCGTGCGGGCTGCGCTCATCGGTTCGCCGAACCCCGTGTCGATATCGATGATGGCCGGAAGGTCTGTAACCCGGGCAATTTGCTGCCCGCGGGTCACAAACTCCTGCTGGTTTGCGATGCCAATGTCCGGCAGACAAAGGTCCGCCGCCATCACCGCACCGGAAATATAAACCCCGTCAAACTCTTTGCGTTCAATGAGTTGTGCGCAAAGGGGGTTAAACGCGCCGGGAAACTGGTGAAGTTTGCCATCAGCCAATTGGGCCCGAAACTCTTTACGTTTCTCAGTAGCCGTTTTTTTCGTGAACAACATATTATCTCTCTACTTATCAATTCATTCTAGCGGCCAACATTGGCTAATACTCGTTGGGCCGATTTAACAACGGGCAGCTCCAGAAGCTTCCCATCAAGGAGGGCAACGCCGCCCGCCGCTGCCTCAAATGCATCCACCACCCGTTGAGCTGCCGCCGCCGCTTCTGCGCTTGGGCGATAGGCTGCATGAATCGGATCCACCTGGGCGGGGTGAATGGCGCATCGTGCATGGATACCAAGTGCCATTGATCGCTTGGTCGCCTTAAGCAGACCATCCGCGTCCCGCACATCAAGGTAGGGCGAATCAAAAAGAACCTTGCGAGCCGCTCCAAACGCGATAGCGCACCGCGAGCGACCATAGAGGTGAGCATCCCAAGATAGATCACAGCCAATATCCGCTGACAGATCAATCGCCCCATAGAGGGCCGCCACAACGCCGCCATGATCGGCGATTGCATCGGCTTGCTGGATGGCGCGCGCCGACTCAAGAACGGGGATGAGCATATCCCGCCCATAAGCACTGTGTACAGCGTCGAGGTCCGCGGTTCCCCTCACCTTTGGCACCATAACAAAGTCGAGCCCGGTCGCCCCGACAATAGCCTTCAAATCTGCCGCGCCCTCCGGCGTGACCACCTCATTCACCCGGAGGCCGACACCGCAAGGGCGATCCTTATAGTCGGCCAGAAACGCCAAAGTCGCCGCCCGCGCATCGGCCTTCTCCCCAGGCGCCACGGCGTCCTCTAGATCGATGCACACAAGGTCCGCCCCGGCCGCGCACGCCTTTTCAAAGCGGTCCGAGCGTGCTCCAGGCACAAAAAGAAGGGAGCGCCACAAAGCAGAAGGTGGGGGGGGCGATTGTGAGGCGGTCATTGGATCTCTTTCGGGGCCGTCTGGCGCAGAATTACGGGTGCCGATTAGGCCCGATGCTCAGAACCGTCAAATCAGACCGGCGAAGACACCTCCACCGCCAATTCTTGGCTTGCAGTCGACAGGCGAGCCTCCTATACGGCCTCTTCGCCCGTAAAGGCTCTTTCGTGGAGGGGTGGGTGAGTGGTTAATACCACCAGACTGTAAATCTGGCGCTTCGGCTACGCTGGTTCGAATCCAGCCCCCTCCACCATCTCTTTATCTTCTTGTTTTTCTTATCTTTTTATCGCTATCGAATGAAGTGAGGTCAGCAAACTTGAGGGCATAATACCCCGAAATTGACTGGCACACTTTCGTTTTGATCGACCATTTTGATCAGAAGGAAACCCGCCCATGAAACCTAGCGAGTTACAGGCGCAAACCAGACACGATATTTTCGACGGACGTGTTCACGTCTACAAACGACCTCGGAGCCATTTTTGGCAGTGCGAGACGTTCCTTAACGGGAAGAAACAGCGCGTCAGCTCCAAAGAAGAAGGCGTCCATGAAGCGAAGATCTTCGCCGAAGAATAGCACGGTTTTGGGGGGCTAAGACACCTCCGCGATATCAATATGGAAGTAACCTATGGGATATTTCTTGAACTTCTTTTTCGGCCTCTTCTCGCCATCAACATACGGCAGCCGGGATAGGTAGTAACGCTGAAACAGGCGGTGCAGGCTGGAACGGGTCAGATGCGGGATTATCGCCTGCAACGCATAGAGACAATCATCCAGCGGCAAGAGCGTATGCTTGCGAAAGGCGACACAGGCCGTTTTTCTCGCTTGTGAACACTGTCGAGCGAACCTCTTTCGGCCCGATCGGCGCATCTTCCACATTCTTGCAAGATCGCCACTTTCAAACCGTCTTCTGGTTCACACCATACTGGTCGGCTAACTCCGCAACCGAAGCTTTCGATCACTGTATCGCCGCTTGGACGGCGTGAGTGGTCCTGGCGCACCTGTGTAGAACTTGTCCCATTGGGCCGTCCTCCATGAGGGGTCAATGCATAAAGCGATTCCACCACTACCCGGGACTTAAACAGTTAGTGCAATTGTAACCGTCCGGTGACGACCGTCATGTTTTGTTGAAGCACCAATGCAATAGCTCATCAATCCTGTTGATGAGGTGATCAACGATGCGGGTCTTGGCATCGGTGAACCAAGCCTGCGGGTCGATGTCGTTGAGCTTTACGGTTTCGAGAAGGGAGTAGACTGCCGCGGCGCGATCGCTACCTAGGTCTAGTTGACGGACATCCTTGCCCACATCATCGACCAGCCCATCCATCGGCTCAACAACCTACTGTCGTGGAAATTCGAACCGACCGCGTGACGGTCAAGACCAGAAGATCACAGCTTGTCCCTCTCTTCTTTTGGCTGTACACACAGTAATAAGCGTCAATTCGTTCCAGACGTAAAGTGACAATGTTGTGTAATTGACAAGACGCTGAAATCTTCAAAAAAAACCGATGTAAAGAGATACACCCCGCATCCCTCTTTCACAATAATATCCAAGCCGCCGTTACCTTTACGTTGGGGGTTTCGCAAAACCAAAACGCGCCCGCAACTCGTCCACCTGCTGATCAAGCATATGTTCGAACTTCACGAACTGAATA
>CALFRH010000141.1 GCA_937919225.1 uncultured Parvularcula sp. | reverse complement strand
CGCCACATCGTCAGCCGTAAGGCCTGATGCTTCGCGATGAAGGCGGATTTGATGACCTACATAGTGATCGATGAGTTTGGGAGAAGCCTCAGCTTGCTGATGGTCCTGCTTAGGGAAGTGAAGAATTGTCGCCGTTCCGCTCGCCTGTTCTTGTTTCATTGGTTACAACACCCTTTTGCCATGCGCGTTTTGCAGCACGACAGGAGACGATCCCTGTGCGGTTCAACGCGACATCTATATAACCTCCCAACCCTGTGGCGTTCATCATGATACGCCTCCAATAAGGCGTCTTCTAGGCCACCACCTCTAGTATTGTAAAGATTTTATGACAATTTTAACGAGAAATCGCCATAGTTCGCATTCACGGCCTGGGGTAGCCGAAAGCGCTTTCCAAACGAAAAAGGGCTTCAAGGCCCTCCCGATAAGTCGGGTAGAGAAGTGACCCACCCAGCAATTCCTTCAGGCGATCATTTCGCAACCGCTTATTATCCGCATAAAAACTGCGTGCCATTGGGGAGAGCGCCGCTTTCTCAAAAGGCACCTCCGGTGGAGGCGGTATCCCTAAAAGAGATGCCGCGTAGGTGATGACATCCTGGGGCGGAGTAGGCAAATCGTCAGCGAAATTCACTTTCTTGGGGAGCACGTCTTTGCCCACCAGGGCCATAAGACCTGCCGCGATATCATCCCTATGGATACGGTTAAACACCTGCCCCGGCTTGATCACCCGCTGGCTAAGGCCCGCGCGGGCACCGCGGGTGTCCCCTTTGAGGCTCGCCAAGGCGTTCCGCTTGGGGCCATAAATCCCCGCGAGGCGACAAAGGGTGAGGCGCATCCCGTGCTGGGCAGCGAAGGCTTCCCACCCCTGTTCTGCAGCTAACCGACGGTGTCCCCGATCCGTATGCGGTACACAGACAGTCTCTTCGTCGATCCAGACCCCTGAAGAAGACAGGTAGAGGCACCGGCTCCCTGCCATCACCCCTTGCTGCGGCATTGCCGCTAAGGCGGGGCACCCCTCATCCGTGGGCGCTAGGGAGACAACAAACAAATCTGCTTGCTGTATAAGAGAGGACGGCAATGAATCGGGTGCTGTCCATAGGATGGGATCGATGCCCTGCGCACCAAGCGCGGCGGCTTTTTCCTCATCCCGGGTTGTGGCCCAAACGGACCACCCCTTTTCTACCAGCTGTTGGGCAAACGGCGTTGCGCTATACCCAATGCCCAAGATGACCGCCTTAGGCATGGGACGCCTTAAGGTGACGGAGGAGACCATCGCTGGCCTCTTCCAGTAAATCAATGACATGGTCAAAACCATCCGGTCCCCCATAATAGGGGTCAGGCACCTCGCCCCCGGAACCAAAGTCCAGCATCATGGACAGGGTGGCGGTCCCGTCGGGGGGCTGCAGCTCTTTTAAATCAGTATAGTTACTTTCATCCATTGCCAATATGTGATCGTATACGTAGAAATCGCCGATATCGACCCGTCGAGCCCTTAAGGCGCTAAGGTCGTACCCCCGGCCCACGGCAGCTCGTACCATGCGCTCATCCGGCGGATGGCCCACATGCCAGGCGCCAGTGCCCGCACTATCAAGAGTGACTGACAAGCCCGTTTTGGCTGCTTTTGCCTTGAATATTCCCTCCGCCGCGGGGGACCGGCAAATATTCCCTAAACAAATAAAAAGGATGGTGTGCGCTTTCGCCATCGCCTATGTCACCCCTGTGGTTTGCCGGTAGAGGCGTGCGGCCCGGGCCCAGGCTCGCCGGGGCAAGGTGTGAAGAGGTGGTGCCGCGTGCCCTTTGCCGCCCCCAACCTGGTGAGCATCCGTTTCAAAGGTGATCCCGCCCGCGGCCTCGCGCTCAGCCTCAAAGGTAAGAAAGGTTAGAGTGGCGTCCGCCGAAATAGTGAGATCACACGTATCCGGACAT
>CALFRH010000140.1 GCA_937919225.1 uncultured Parvularcula sp. | reverse complement strand
GTCTGCTGCTCTATGGCGCGGACAGCTGGGCAACATCCCCGGAAGATGACGGGCGGCTCGATGTATTCCAGAATGCGCGGGTCAAAGTTTACGATGGCGCTGGGCACTGGCTCCATCATGATCGTCTTGATACGTTCTTGCGCGATGTCAGGGCGTTTTTGGAGGGGTCACCTAATGGGGAAGCGAAAAACTGAAAAGGCTCGGCCGTCGCGCCGGGTCCTTTACATCAAGCTCATCATTGCCGTCTTGCTTGATATTGCGGATGCCACCCTGGGCCGACTGTTTGGGTTTGGGTATGTGAGTAACATCCTTTTGACCATTGCGGGAGTGATGCTGTTTGGTTGGCGCGGGTTGTTCCACCTTGTCGAGATGTTGGACCCGACTCATCAAATCGATGGTTTTGTTCCTACGCTGACACTTATCGCGCTGGCCGAATTTCGACGTGACGAAGAAGGGTCAAAGAAAAAGAGTTAGAGCGGAATGCGATCTGCTTGAATCACTTTCTCGTTCTTCGAGACGCCGCCTTTGGTTTCGTTGATTGGGTCCCTTCCCAATCAACCCTCAGGATGAGGAAAATGCCGCAATGTGATCGCCTCGGGCTATAGAGCGTTGTGCTAATAACAAAGACCCTGCAGCATCGGACCGATTAACTCGCCAAGGCCGGCTCTTCCGCTTGGGCTGTGCCACCGGACGCTTCGGACACCCGTAAGCGCCAGAAACGCATAGCCCTCTCCGCCGCTTCGACGGGGATGCGGTCGTAAAGACCGAGTATGCGATCGCCTTGCTTGTCATCGGTTTTGCGATTGCGGAAACCAGCAATCGTCTTAGCAAAGACAGAGCGGCGAATGTCCTGGGACTTCGCAACAATGGCGAAGCTTTCAAAGCTGGAATCGTTCAGCATCCGAAGGGCGGTGGCCGTATCAAGGTCAAACCGTGTCATCACCGCAAAGATAAACTCGGTCATCGCCCGGGCTTCTAACAGTTCGGATAGGATATCATCGGTCACCGCCTGCCGGCGTGCCCACTCCTTAACGGTGCGGCGAGCGACGACAATTTGGTCCCGCGCCTGTTCCTCTGCGGATATTGTTACCTCTGCCCTCAGCCGTTCGGTGGTGCGAGCCAGGACATTGATGCGGTCCGTTCCAATTTTTGGGGCCAATGCGGCGCAATAGTCCGCTGTCAGATAATGGTACAGCCACCCCCTCATAAGGGCGGGTAGGGTCAGGCTATTGCCATCCCCCAGATTGGTGTCGCCGGTGATGGGGGTAATAGGCTGTTCCGCGCAGCTATCCATGAGGAAAGCCAATAGATCCGCCCGGCTCTGTACGGCTGTCCGCCTAAGGAACCGGCCATTGGGGGAGGACAGATCGTTAAGAGCGGTCCGAACATGCTCTTCCCGCGCGCCCGCCCGAATGAGGGCCATTGCGAGGATGCGGCGTACACGTTCGTCCATCGCCGTTGCTGTTCGGGTAAGAAGTAAGTCGAAATAGGTCGTATCGCGACGGCCATAGCGGTCTGGGGCCACCATAAAGGCATCAGTGACCTCGCGCAGAAGCGACCGCCGGGTAACACTGTCCTCGTGGTCGTCTAAGCCAATCAGTCTTTCAAGCGCGTTCTGGGTCATATGCTCACGCCCACTCCAGGGCGTCTGCCATAGCAAATCAGCCTTTCAGAACGCTGAAACGGGTAGTGAAAAGTGTAATGAATAAGGGGTTTAGCGCCGGGCTGCCTCCGTTGGCGCTGGTTCCCCCACCACCTTTTGGCGGTCATCCAGGCGCGTCTCCCGCCTGAAGAAGCCGCGCCGCCGCCGCTCCCGCTCGGGCGTGATATTCTGCGCGCCGGGAAGGCGAGCGGCCGCTATGAGGTCGGACCGTTGATTGCTGTAATTGTCGCCATGGCGGTCCACCGCCGCCTTGCGTCTGCGTTTCCGGGGCTCGTGGGGGCTGGGCTCATGGGGGGCGTGGACCTCGTCCATGAACCGCTTCCAAATATCGAGGGGGAGGGTGCTACCGGTTACATCCTCCATCGGTTGAGAGGCATCATTCCCAACCCAAACGCCCGTCGTGTAATGCGCTGTATACCCAATAAACCAAGCGTCCCGCCAGTCATTAGTGGTGCCGGTTTTACCCGCGCTTTGATGGTTTTTAAGGCGGGCATTGCGGCCTGTGCCATTGGTCATCACGCGCATCAGCATTCTGGTGGTGTCATCCGCTAGGGCAGGCTCGATCACTTGAAATCCATCAATAGCAGAAAACTCATAGAGTATGTTTCCTGTCCGTGTACGCACAGTTTTGATGGCATGGGGCGGTACCTCATTGCCGCTATGGGCGAGGGGGAGATAGGCTGCGGTGAGATCCTCAAGGCTCATCTCCAGCGCGCCCAGGGCGATGGAGGCGTGAGGGTCAAGGGTCTGTGTAATCCCCGACCGGCTTGCCGCATCAATCACCCGATCCCGACCGATGGCTTCAGTGACCTGGACCGCGACCGCATTGGTTGAAAGCGCCACAGCATTGGCCAGACGCATGGGCCCTCGGTGCCGTCCGGTGTAGTTTCGGGGAGCCCAGTCGCCCACCTTTACCGGTTGGTCCACGACCACTGTTTCGGGGGTAAGGCCAGATTCGAGGGCCGCCAAGAAAACAAAGGGCTTGAACGCTGACCCAGGCTGACGCAACGCCTGGGTTGCGCGGTTAAACTGGCTTTCCTGATAACTCCTGCCGCCAACCATCGCGACGATGCCGCCTTCATCATCAAAGGCGATGAGGCCCGCTTGTTCCGCCCCCTGATCACGGACATTCTCACCACTGAGGACACGGTTCACAGTGCGGTGAGCGATGAGTTGAAGGTCTGAGTCGATACTGGTGGTCACGAGGAGATCTTCATCCAGATCCCCAAATCGCTCTTGGAGTTCGGCAACCACATGGTCGAGAAAGTAGCCAAAGGCGTCGTTGCGCTGTTGGATGGCAAGGTCCGGCGGATTGAACTTTGCCTCTGCGGCAGCGAGAAGATTGATCTTCTTCGCCTCTACCAAATTGTCGATAACATCGCGGGAGCGGGTGAGGGCCCCCTCCATATTGATTGTCGGCGCCAGGGTCGATGGCGCCTTTGGCAACCCGGCAAGAAGGGCCCCCTCCGCCAGGGTCAACTCTACCGCGGGTTTTGAGAAATAGGCTTGGGCGGCGGCCTCAATCCCAAAGGTGCCTGCGCCCAAATAGGTCCGGTTGAGATAAAGGGAGAGGATCTCCTCTTTGGTGAGGCGCGCCTCAAGCCACAGGGCCAACTGAAGTTCTTCTACTTTCCGGATGAAAGTGCGATCAGTGTCGAGGAACAGGTTCTTTGCCAGCTGCTGCGTGATCGTGCTGCCGCCCTCCACCAGGCGACCGGCTTGAATGTTCGCGACCATCGCGCGGGCGAGGCCCCTTACGTCAAAGCCATGATGATCAAAGAACCGGCGATCCTCTGTCGCGATAAAAGCGTCCACGACATAGTCCGGCAGGTCTTCTAGATTCACCGGGTCGCCATATTTGCTGCCCCGTGTGCCCATAATGGCGCCCTCACGGTCGACAATGGTGACACTAGGCGGGCGGTTCACCGACCAAAGGTCCACCTCAGCGCGTGGGACCGTGCGGATGGCGAAGGTGACATTCACCACAGCGACCGCCATCAGGACCCACAGGGCGGCAGAGCCCGCGGCCGCCATAATATTGAGCGGCGCGTCCCAGGTTTTGGGGAGGCGGGCGAATGCGGCTCTCAAAAGCCCCATCACCACCATGGAAACACCAGCCCACGCGAACTTGCCCAAATGACCGGCCACGGCACCCATGCCGCCGAAAAGGTCCGGTAGGGCTCTACGCCAAAAGGCTTTTTGGGGCTTTCCCATCTGCCACCTATCCCTTGCCCCTGCGCTATACCTCTCACACTCACTGGCAGTTAGCCCGATTAGCCCCGTGCTGCCAACTCTGTCCGGTGATCCACATCGCCAAACCGCATGGAATTGGGTAGACCATCTAGATGGTCAACACCGTTCATCCCCCCCTCAAGCCTCGGTTTTGGGAAGAAAAATCGCTTTCCGACATGTCGCGAGAGGAGTGGGAGGCCCTGTGTGATGGGTGCGGCCGGTGTTGTGTCGTTCTTTTGGAGGACGAAGACGCCCCCCCAGCTACATATTTGGAGACCAAGGCGTGTTGCCGCCTTTTTGATCCAACGACGCGCGGATGCACCGACTACGCTCATCGCTTCACCCGTGTGCCGGGTTGCGTGAAGGTCACGCCAGAGAACGCCGCGACGTTACAGTGGATGCCCGAAAGCTGCGCCTATCGTCGCTTGGCGGAGGGCAGGGGCCTTGCCGATTGGCACCCGCTTATTTCGGGGCGTTCCGAAAGTGTCGCTCAAGCTGGCATCGCGGTCGCCCCTGATCTCGTGAACGAAACGCTTATCCCCGAGGATGCCCTTTGGGAGTATGTGACCGGCGTTCGGGAAACGTAAACCCTTTTCCCGCCCCGAACTTATCCTCACCCCTCTAATCACCCTTATGGTGTCTTCAGTCGAAAACGGAGAATCCGTTGACGGAGGAAGATAAGGATAGCTTGGTCGATAGTGTCAGTCTTCTGACGCTCACCCTTGCTGAGCGGTTCATGGCGACCCCTTGGGATGACCCTGAGGCGGTGGCGACCGCCGACCGGCTGATGCGTGTCCTTTATGCTTACGGACGAAATATCGAGAAATGTATCACCATGACCGAGATCCATCGCAGCAAAGCAGCGGCCGACAGCGCCGGTGACGATACCGAAGACCTCAGAGCAGCCCTTCATTGCCGATTGGTACGCTATGCAGATCGCCTTGGGAAAGAAGAACTCGCTCGACGACTTCGAGAGAGAGGCCTTGAGACAGGCGATACACGGATGGGACTTTTGGGCGAGGGCGGATCAAAAAGCCCCGAGCGGGAATGAATGGACCACCTGGCTCATCCTTGGTGGTCGCGGCGCGGGCAAAACCCGTTCTGGCGCCGAATGGATTACGGCCCAGGTCCAGGCGGGCGCCCGTCGCCTAGCCCTTGTGGGTGAAACTTATGAGGATGTGCGTGAGGTGATGATTACTGGTCCCTCTGGTTTAATGGCGGTCGGTTTTCCCGAGCACCGCCCCACCTATGAGCCTTCCCGCCATCGGCTTCATTGGCCCTGCGGGGCGGAGGCGCACATCTTTTCTGCCGAAGATCCTGAGGGCCTGCGGGGGCATCAATTCGAAGTCGCCTGGAGCGACGAAGTTGGAAAATGGCGGCAGGCGGACGATGCCTGGAGTAACTTACAGCTAGGCCTGCGCCTGGGCGATCGCCCGCGCCAGGTGGTGACGACAACGCCGCGGCCTCTCCCTCTTTTGAAGAAGCTCTTGGAAGACAAACGGACCGTCACCAGCCGGGCCAGCACCTATCGCAATAAGGGGCACCTCGCCGACACTTTCCTAACAGAGATTGCCAGTACCTATGAGGGCACACGCCTTGGTCGTCAGGAATTGCTGGGCGAGTTGGTCGAAGACTGTGCCGGTGCCCTCTGGTATTGGGATATGATCGAAGGCGCCCGGGTCACGACGGTACCGCCCCTGTCGCGGGTCGTTGTCGCGGTTGATCCGCCGGTGACCAGCGGTCCTGATGCTGATGAGTGCGGTATCATCGTCGCCGGTGTGACGGGAGAGGGGCGCGAGAAAACCGCCTACGTTCTTCACGATGGCTCCGTTGCTGGCTTAAGCCCTGCTGCATGGGCCGCCCGCGCCGTGGCGGTGGCGGACACCCACAAGGCGGACCGAATTGTCGCGGAGGTCAATCAGGGCGGTGATCTCGTCGAAGAGCTTATCCGCCTCGCCGACCCTCAGGCCGCCTTCTCCGCCGTTCGGGCCACCCGCGGCAAACTCGTCCGAGCTGAGCCGATTGCGGCTCTTTATGAGCGGGGCCGGGTGCGCCATGTGGGCGCCTTTCCTGACCTAGAATCGCAAATGACAAGCTTCACCGGCACAGGAAGAGAAGCCAGTCCTGATCGTCTTGACGCCCTCGTGTGGGCACTGAGTTTTTTAATGTTAGGGCCTGTCAGCGATGGCCCATCCATCCGTTCACTATAAAGGGAGCCATCCATGTTTGGTCGCAAACAAAAGGCAAAAACTGCCGCACCGGAGAAAAAGGGCTCAGCCCTATCTGACCTTATCTCCCTATATGGGTTGGGTAGCGCGCGTTGGTCAGGGCGCGATGCGGCGTCCTTGGCGCACACAGGCTTCAAACGAAATGTCATCGCCTATCGCTGTGTCCAGATGATTGCGGACGCGGCGGCGTCAGTGCCGCTGACTGTGTGTCGTCAGGGGGATCGGCTGACCGACCATCCTCTATGCCGCCTTATGGCCGCCCCCAATCCCGATCAATCCGGCCAATCCTTGTTCGAAGCACTTTACGGGCACCTTCAGATCAATGGCAATGCCTATGTCGAAGTGATTGGGGGCGATGCCGGTCCCATTGCGCTTTACCTTCTTCGTCCGGATCGAGTCGACGTGGAATTAGGTCGCGATGGTTGGCCGTCAGCATACACATATCGCACCGGCGCTGGCCGCCGGACCATTACACGGCGGCCTGACGGCACGTTGCCCGTTCTTCACTTGAAACTGTTCAACCCAATTGATGATCAGTACGGACAGTCGCCACTACAAGTAGCCGGTAACGCCGTTGATCTCCACAATGCTTCTGTCGAGTGGAACAAATCCCTTCTCGACAACGCTGCTCGACCGTCCGGTGCCCTTGTTTATCGCGGCGTTGACGGGGCCAGCAGTCTGACAGGCGATCAATTCGACCGCTTAAAGACAGAACTTGAGGAAACCTTCCAGGGAAGCCAGCACGCAGGCCGACCCATGGTTCTCGACGGTGGGCTGGATTGGAAGCCGATGAGCCTGTCGCCCGCTGAAATGGACTTCATGTCCCTTAAAAATAGTGCGGCACGGGACATTGCGCTCGCCTTCGGTGTTCCCCCGATGCTTCTGGGAATCCCTGGTGATAATACTTACTCAAATTATCGCGAAGCCAATCTGAGTTTTTGGCGGCAGACTGTCCTGCCCCTTGTTGGGAAAGTCGCAACGGCCCTGACGAAGGATTTGGCAGAGGACACGATTGAGATTGGCTTCGATATCGATTCGATTGACGCTCTTCAAGAACAACGAATATCTCGTCTCGATACAATTCTGTCAGCGGATGTCTTAACAGATGCCGAAAAGCGGATGGCGCTCGGCTACCCAACGGTTCCAGAGGTTCAGTAGTGTCTGCACCATCACGGGAACCGAAAATCCTTCTTGGGCTGGCGAGTATAATCCTTGCTCAGACGGTTGCGGCTCTTTTATGGGCGGGGGCGGCGGCTGAACGCCTCACCCAATTAGAGGCTAAGGTGGACCAAACCCAAGCGCTTATTGAGCGAACGGCAAGGTTGGAAGAACAGACGGATCATATCCGACAAACACTCATTCGTATTGAACAGAAAATTGACGCGGGGAGATCCACACCGTGACCCAAGCCCTTTTTGCCACTGAATCTCTCCGCCAAGATGAGGCGATTGTTGAAGGATACGCCGCAATCTTTGGTGAACCCGATTTGACAGGTGATATCATTCGTCCGGGTGCTTTTCAAAAAAACGCAACGGGCGCGCAGAAACTTATCCCCGGCGCGTCTCCCCGTGTCATGATGCTTTATCAGCATGCCGCCGATAAGCCCATCGGGCGTTGGCACCATATAAAGGAAGATGAGCGTGGTCTTTTCGTACGCGGAAGCCTTTTTACGCATATCGAGCTTGGCCGCGATGTCTATTCGTTGGTTCAAGGCGGAGCGCTTGATGGTCTATCTATCGGATTTAAGGTCGATCAAGCGCACCGTACACGAAATGGGAAGCGTGAGCTTCATCGCGTTACCCTTTGGGAGATTTCCATCGTGACATTTCCCATGGCCCCCTCGGCCCGCATCACTCGGCATCATCCGCCGGGTCATCATCAACCCCGAAACCTGCTGGAAGCATAACTAGAGAGGATTTCCATGACCCTGGAAACAAAAGCGCAAATGGGCGGTGAGCTGAAAACCGCTATGCAAGATTTACTATACACCTTTGAACGATTTAAAGAGGCCAATGACGAACGTCTGTCGTCTCTGGAACAGCGCGGCGCAACCGACCCGCTATTGTCTGATAAGGTTGATCGCCTCAACATGGTGGTTGACGAACAAAAATCGGCCCTCGACCGCATGACGGCGATTGCAAGCCGTCCAGCTCTCGACACGGCGGCGGCGACACCGGTCAGCGAAGCTAAGCAGGCCTTTGACGCCTATGTCCGGGCAGGGGTGATGACAGCGCCCGAAGCCAAATCGATCGCAGCCAGCGACAGCGATGGTGGTATCATCGCACCTGAAGAAACAGCTGAAATGATCGATAGCGGTTTACGGACGATCTCGCCAATGCGGCAGATCGCAACCGTGCGCCAAATTAGCGGCAACACATATCGCAAGCCATTCTCGACCTCGCCCTATGGCTCTGGCTGGGTTGGGGAGACCGGTGGTCGTACGGAGACCTCCACGCCGTCCCTCCAGGCCCTCGATTTTCCGGCGATGGAACTCTACGCGATGCCCGCGACAACGCAGGTCCTCCTGGATGATGCCATTGTCGATGTCGGGCAATGGATTGCTGATGAGGTGCAGACGGAGTTTGCCGCGCAAGAAAGTAAAGCTTTCGTCTCTGGTGATGGGGTGAATAAGCCAAGCGGTATTCTCTCCTACACCACTGCACCAAATGCGTCTCGGTCGTTCGATGAACTCGGCACCATTGCCTCTGCTGGGGCATCTGTAAGCGGTGATGATCTTATTGATCTTGTGTATACGTTGGAGCAGGCCTATCGCGCCAACGGTCGGTTCATTATGAGCCGTCAAACGGCCGCTGCTGTTCGTAAGCTGAAAGACACAGATGGCAACTATCTCTGGGCGCCAGGCCTTGCGGCGGGGCAACCCTCTACCCTGATGGGGTACCCCGTGACTGAGTCCGAAGACATGCCTGCCGTTAGTAATGGGCTGACGCCAATTGCCTTTGGTGACTTTACCCGTGGTTACCTCATCGTCGACCGGGCCGGCATTCAGGTTCTGCGCGATCCGTTCTCAGCCAAGCCTTACGTTCTGTTCTACACTACGAAACGTGTGGGCGGCGGCGTTCAGGACTTTAACGCCATCAAATTCCTTGAGATGAGCGCATAGAAGGTCATTGGTGGAGGGTAAAGCCCTCCGCCTACGACACGCCCAAAGCGTTTCTTTGGGCGCCACAGGAGAGCCGGGCTGATGCCTGTCCCCTGCCTTGCGGCCCGGCTCTCACCCTCATCGTTACCTTGACTGTCTAAGGAGTGGATGAATGTTTACCCTCATTACACCGCCAACGACCGAACCCATATCGTTGAGTGAATTAAAGTCAGCCCTCCGTATAGGCCATAGCAATGATGACACCATCATTACACAGATGGTGCTGACAGCACGAACCTTCGTCGAGCGCCGTCTCGATCTTGCGCTACTCCCCCAAACGTGGAGCTTGACGCTAGATCACGTTCCATCGGGCTTAGTTTATCTAAGACCCAGCCGTGTGACGACCATCGTCTCTGTGACGGCTCAGTATGGGGAGGATCCAGCTATGACTCTTTCCAATGATGATTGGTGTCTCTTTAAGCGGCAACCGGCGCAGATGACAATTGACGCGCCATCTTCCCAAGGGGGACAAGCACTCAACGAACTAACCATAATATTCGATGCTGGATTTGCATCGTCAACCGATATTCCGGCGGACCTCTTGCGCGCGCTCTACATGCTGACTGCGCATTATTACGAAGAGCGAGAGGCCTTTGCGGCGCAACGCTATGTGCCAGTGCCCTACGGCGTTGAAGCCTTGCTGGCAGCCTATAAAGAGGTGCGGCTGTGATTGGTGTATTGCGGGAAGAGTTAATCCTCCTGGCACCTGTTCGTATTCCGGATCAGGGCGGCGGATTTGATATTCAGTATAGCGTTCACGATACCGTCCGGACGCGGTCCGAGACTAGGGGTTCTGTTTTTGACAATGTGGGCGGCCGGCGCGCCGGGGGGCAGACACGACTCTTCACTCTCCGATACAGAGATGATCTCGTTTACGAAATGCGCCTGGAGCATACCGGGCGTCGGTATCGCATCACTGATATTCGCGAGGAAGATGATCGAAAACGCTATCATTTTGTGACTGGCGAGGAGGTGCGACCATGATCGGTGCGCCATGGTCCTTACAGATTGGACTGTACACATATCTTCAACAGTCAACGGAGCTCCAATCTCTTATTGGAAATCCCGCAAGGCTCTATGATGCTGTCCCGCCCGACGCCATTTTCCCGTTTGTGACGATTGGGGAAGCGCAGGTGAAAGACTATCCTGGTGTTGATGGTGCGCTTGAGCATGACATCCGGATTCATATCTATTCACGATGGGGTGGGCGGAAGGAAGTCAAACAGATTGCTGAAACTGTGCACGATCTTCTGCATGAAGCGACCTTTTCATTGATCGATCATCGTGTGGCGCACTCTCGTTTCGTGTTCGCTGACATTTTTCGGCAAACCGACGCGGAAACATTTCAAGCTGTGACTCGGTTTCGTATCGTTACAGAACCAACTGTATAAGGAGGGGGTAGTGGCACTATATCGCGGAAACGACATGCTTTTGTCCGTTAGTGATGGCGGGAGTGAGTTTAGTATTGTCGGTGGCCTGCGCGTTCGCCGAGCTGTTTTCAATAGTGCGGCTGTCGATGTTACGTCTGCGGATAGTGAGGGCTGGCGAGAGCTTTTGTCCTGTGGCGGACTTCGTCAAACGACCGTAAGCGGTCAAGGGCTCTTTGTGGGCGATGCCGCCGCCAATCGGGTACGAACGCTTTTCTTTGAGGCACGTCAAACGAGTTGGCGCCTCACCATGCCGACCATTGGGGAGCTGTCGGGTCCGTTTCAGGTCAGCGGTTTTGAGTACTCTGGCGATACGCGGGGCGAAATTGCATTCTCGCTGACACTCCAATCCGCCGGCATGCTCACCTTTACGGAAGCTAGTGGATAATCATGGTCAAGAAGGATGTAGAGATTCCTATAGGATCGCACCGCGTACCGGTCAAACTCACACTGGAGACGTTACGGTCGCTTGAGGAGGCGTTGGAGGTATCGGGTCTGCGCGACCTTCTAAGGATCATTGTAAGCCCCTCCGCGGAGCAACTCCTAATAATTGTAGGTGTTTTTGTAAAAGAGGCGGGATCAACTGAACTGAGCGACAGTTTTAAAAACGAAGAAATTGACCTTCAAATGATCCTAAGCCGTATCATGGATCTGTTTCGTCCGGATGCAAAAGATATCGATATTGGGATGGATCGTGCAACACTGGAAAATCTTATTGCTGATCATAACCATTTAAGTAAAGGAGCGACGTCATGAGCGAGACACCACGCCTAGTGATAGGGCAGAGCGGAATTGACGCCGAACTTAAGGAGATTGAGGAAGATACGGAAAAAACGTTTCGGGAATCCCTCGCACCGCTTGCGGAGGAGATGAAAGAACTTTTCAGCGAGGTGCGGGAGAGTATCATCGGTGACCTGAGACAGGCTTCGCAGGATGGTAAGGTGACGATTGATGAGTTGGTCGATTCAATCACCAACCAACTCTCCGCCGCGGCGATTAAGCGGTTTGTGACGGACCCGGTTGAGGGGATAGTCAACCAGTCTCTTGGAGATATCCTGGGCGTTGGGGGAGAGAGCGAGAACACGCTGAACCGTTCTCACGGCCAAATGGCGGCAATGATCGCCCAGAATCTCTCTCGTGGAGGCAGGAATGGTTGAGGGATTTCATGATGTCCGGTTCCCTACATCAATTGCATTGGGATCGCGAGGTGGACCAGTACGGCGTACCGAGATTGTCACATTGGCGTCAGGTCACGAAACCCGGCGCGCTCGATGGAGTCAGTCGCGACGGCAATATAATGCTGGATATGGCATAAAATGCCGCGCCGATATCGAGCAATTGGTGGCGTTTTTTGAAGCACGAGAGGGGCGACGCTATGCTTTCCGGTGGCGTGATCCATTTGATTATCGATCAACCGTCGATGGGCAATCCATTACGGCGACGGATCAAACGCTTGGGACGGGGGATGGGAGTATCACGAGTTTCCAGCTTGTTAAACGATATGATAGTGGCGGGGTAACCCGTACCCGGCCTGTTACGCATCCGGTGGCTGGAACCGTTCTTGTCGCTTTGAACGGTACGCCATTGATCGACGGCACTGACTTCACCGTTAATACCCAGACGGGGAGCGTCGAGTTCGTCGTCGCACCGGGTATCGGCGCGGCGGTGACTGCTGGTTTTGAGTTCGACATACCCGCCCGGTTTGATACGGACGAGCTCGTGATCGCCATACAAGCCACCGGGGGGAGTGTGCCTAACATTCCAATCGTTGAGGTGCGCGCCTGATGCAGCTGATAGATTCCTATACGAATGACAGGATTACCCGCATGGGCGCAAGCCTATGCACGTGTTGGCGTATTATACGATCTGATGGTATCGAGCTTGGATTCACTGACCATGACCAGGATATCAGCTTCACTGGTACGACGTTTCGTGCGGCAGGTGGCGCAACAGGCACGGCGCTTGAGAACTCGGCTGATCTCGCGCCGGACAATGCGGACATTGTTGGGGTCCTTCAGGAGGCAGACCTTGGCACCGACGCCATCGAAGCGGGCCGATATGACGATGCAAGGATTGAGGTCTGGCAAGTCGATTGGGAAGATCCCGCAGCGCGGCTTCTGTTGAAGGTTGGTAGCCTGGGGAACATCGAGCGGTCGGGTGGGGGATATCAGGCGGAGTTCCGCAGTGTAAAACATTATTTGGATCAGGTCACTGGGCGTCTTTATGGGCGCACCTGTGATGCAAGTCTGGGGGATGCAAGATGCGGTGTTAACCTCGCCCAGGCTCAATATCGGACCTCTGGTACCTTGACGTCGGAGGGCGTCCGGGATCTTACCCTTTCGGGGGTAGATAGTGTTGAGACGGATTGGTTCACGGGTGGGGCATTGGTCATCGATGATGGCCCGTTGGCGGGGGTAATCCGATCTATCCGACTTCATGAAAAGACCGGGGCGCAGGTCGCTATATCCTTGTGGGAGGCGTTGCCGATTGCGCTGGCGGCGGGCACTGGTGTTACACTGACCGCAGGGTGCAATAAGCGTTTTGAAACGTGTCGAGAGAAGTTTTCAAACAGTACGAATTTTCGAGGTTTTCCCCATATTCCCGGAACTGATGTGTTGACAGCTTACCCCAGTGACGACGGTCAGAATGATGGAGGGGTCGGGTGACCAGTGATGCTGATATTGCTCAGCGCGCGCGCATCGTTTGTGAGGCGTTCTCCTGGCTTGACACGCCCTATCGGCACCAGGCTAGTTCAAAAGGACACGGTACGGACTGCCTTGGCTTGATTCGCGGTATTTGGCGCGCGCTTGCTGCCAGTGAGCCTGAGCGACCGCCGCCTTATACGCCTAATTGGGTTGAGAGCCGGGCGGATGACCCGTTACTGACGGCCAGTCGACGGCACCTTATCGAAAAACCATGCACTGCTCTTCTCCCAGGAGATATGCTGTTGTTCCGTATGGTTCAGGACGGACCGGCAAAGCACTGCGGGGTTTATGTGGGGGAGGGACGATTTGTTCATGCCTATTCGTGACGAGCGGTGACGGCCTCCACCTTGTCGACCTGGTGGCGGCAGCGCCTTGTGTCGGTTTTTTCATTTCCACTTTTCGAGGATGACCGGTTATGAGTAGCGCTCTTGCCCAGGCGGGCCAATTCCTTATCAGTACAGCGAGAGCCGTTGCCCCGACCGTTGCGTCTGTTGCGGCAACGACGGCAACAACGGCGGCTCAGAATCTTATTCTTGGTCCCATCAAGGCGCGTCAACAAGGCCCACGGCGGGAAGAAATCCGAATACAGACCGCATCGGAGGGGGTTGGGATTGCCCGCCTTTACGGTCGTCAACGGATTGCTGGCCAGATCATTTGGGTGACGAACTTCAAAGAAACGACGGAGGTGACAACAACATCTCAAGGCGGCAAAGGGGTTCGCCGCAGCCAGGAGCTGGAATACACAGAATATCTGTATTCCGTTTCGCTTGCGATTGGCCTTTGTGAGGGGGAGATCTCCCGCATAGGTCGGGTGTGGGCGGACGGTAAGACAATTTCGTTGCAAGACTATAACTATAGACTTTATCATGGAACGGAAGATCAAACACCAGACGCCCTTATTGAGCTTATGGAAGGGACAGGAAACGCGCCCGCCTATCGTGGACTGGCGTACATTGTATTCGAAGACCTACCCCTGGCAAGCTTTGGTAACCGGGTGCCGCAGTTTAATTTCGAGGTGGAACGTCCTCTTGCGACTGAGGACCCGGATAGTTTGGAGCAGCTGACTGAGGCGGTGACCTTGATCCCCGCTTCGGGTGAGAGCGTCTCTCATACCGAACCTGTTATGGTGGAAGAGGGGGAAGGCGTCACCCGGGCGGAGAACGTTTTTAATAATGTGGGAGGTACAGACTTTCAAGCGTCGATGGAGCATTTGACAACGGCGTTACCGAACACAGAGGCGGTGGAGCTGATCGTTTCTTGGTTTGGAACCGACTTGCGGGTGGGGAACTGCAAGATTGAGCCGCGGGTCGAGGTCAAGGATAAGAC
Source organism: uncultured Parvularcula sp. (assembly GCA_937919225.1). Taxonomy (GTDB): domain Bacteria; phylum Pseudomonadota; class Alphaproteobacteria; order Caulobacterales; family Parvularculaceae; genus Parvularcula. The sequence goes on along the minus strand of CALFRH010000140.1, from coordinate 9,886 downwards.
CCAGCTACCCGAAGATTGGTCTGTTGCGGGACTGACCCGCGCGAGCGCCAATGAAGTATCTCAATCGGCACCAGGGGCGTTGGCCTATGGCGGCACGCCATCTGATCTGGGGGTGCGTCAAGCTATCCGGGATATGAAATCCCGTGGGCTGAAGGTTGTCTTCTATCCATTTATTCTGATGGATGTCCCACCTGGAAGCGGGTTGCCTGACCCCTATGGGGGCGCGGAGCAGGCGCCCTATCCGTGGCGCGGGCGGATCACCTGCTACCCCCGGGAAACGGTGGATAAAACAGCGACTGCGCGGGCGCAGGTTGACGCGTTTTTTGCCGAATACCGACCGATGATCCTTCATTATGCTCAGCTTTGTGCGGAAGAGGGCGGCGTGGAAGCCTTCCTTATCGGCTCGGAAATGCGGGAGCTGACAAATATCCGCGATGAACAGAACCGGTTTCCTGCGGTGGAGCATTTCATCACGCTTGCCGCTGATGTGAAGGCCATACTGGGCCCGACCGTGAAGGTGTCTTACGCGGCCGATTGGTCTGAGTACAGTAACTATCGCCCGAATGATGGATCAGGAGATGTCTACTTCCACCTGGACCCGCTCTGGGCAAGTTCTGACATCGATTTCATTGGTATCGATAATTATATGCCGCTGTCGGACTGGCGGGCGGGGGCGGCGCATCTGGATGCTTTGGCGGGGGCTGCAAGCATCTATCAGCAGGATTATCTTCTAAGTAATATTCGCGGTGGGGAGGGGTACGATTGGTTCTATGCTAACCAAACCGACCGCGACGCGCAAACGCGCACGCCTATTTCGGATACTGCCCATGGAGAGGACTGGGTCTTTCGGTATAAGGATTTATGGTCGTGGTGGTCATCCGCTCACCATGACCGCCCTGGCGGGGTGCGATCCTCCACCAGTACCGGGTGGGCGCCTCAATCCAAGCCCTTTTGGTTTACTGAGCTTGGCTGCTCTGCCACGGATAAGGGCTCGAACCAACCCAACATCTTTTTCGACCCTAAATCCTCCGAAAGCGGGCGGCCCTATTATTCCAATGGGAACCGGGATGATATGATCCAGCGCCGATTTTTGGAGGCGCACCTTTCCTATTGGGAAGACACTGGGAATAATCCGATTTCGCCTGTTTACAGTGGCCCTATGGTGGAGAAAAATCGGATCTTTCTCTATACGTGGGATGCGCGGCCTTTCCCGGACTTTCCTGTTCGCCAAACAGTATGGACCGATGCGGAGAATTGGATTTATGGCCAGTGGCTGAATGGTCGGGCGGGGCGTGTTCCCTTAGGCCAGATGATTGAGGACATTGCGGCGAAGAGCGGGCTCCTTAATGTGGACGCCAGTGCCTGCCAAACACTCGTTACCGGCTATCTCATCCCTGGGTTGATGGCGGCACGGGATGCGATGGAGCCATTGTTCGAGCTTTATCAGCTGGACGCGGTTGAAAGGGCAGGGGTGTTGATCGTCACGCCGCGCTCCGGTGAGCCTGTCGCGGCGATAGACTATGATGATTTGGTGCTGGATGGGCCTGACGTACTAAGCATCTCCCGTGCGCAGGAGACGGACCTGCCGAAGGGGTTTTCACTGATCTATACGGATGGGTTGTCGGATTATCAAACCGCAACTGCGGACGTGGATGACCCATCTGCTAGGAGCGACCGGCGCAGTGTCTTGGATACCGCCATTGTGCTGGAGGCCGGCGAAGCAGAGGGGCGGGCGAGCGCGCTTCTGGCGGCGGGTCGCGCCATGCGAACCACGGCGCAGTTTGGGCTTAGCCCTGATGAAATCACCCTAGAGCCGAGCGATGTTGTAACGGTTTCTGACGGTGGTCGCGATTATACCCTCCGCCTGGTGAATATTCTTGACGGTCCCTATCGCGAGGTGCAGGCGGTGAAGACCGATGCGGGTCTCTATCTACCGCGATATACAGGCCTATCCGCTGACATTGCTGCGGCCCCTGCCGTTGCGGGACCTGTCGCGCTTGCGGTGATGGATTTGCCCATCATTCCTGATGGGGAGGATGGCGCTTTCCTCCATGTGGCAGCTTTCGCGCAACCTTGGCCTGGCCGGGTGGCGGTCTATCGGGGGGAGGGAGTGGATGCGACACCGATCGGGACGATCTCCTCACTGAGCACGATGGGGCGCCTTACCCAACCGCTCGCGGCTGGGCCGACCTCCCGTTGGGATGAGGGGACGCGGATAAGGGTGAAACTATCCGCTGGCGGATTGTCGTCTCTTGATCCCACGGCGGTGCTGAATGGCGCGGGCCGGGCGGCGGTGGAGACATCCCCCGGCGCATGGGAAATTCTCGGTTACCGCGATGCGGTTCTCGAACCCGATGGGACATGGACACTATCTGGCCTTTTGAGGGGCCTTCGGGGAACAGAAGGGGAGACCCTTGCGGGGGCTCCTGCCGATGCGCGGATTGTGTTCCTGAACGATGGTCGAGTGGTTGAGCCCCTAAGTGCCGACCTCTTTGGGGCGACGGAGGTATGGCAGGCGGGCCCGGCAGCTAAGGCGCCTGGCATATTCCCTTACCGGGAGCAGGACGTCACCTTGGTGGGCACCGGCGCCCGTCCCTTCGCGCCGGTGCATGTGAATGCAGAGGCCCAAGGGGCGCAACTGGCGGTGAGTTGGATCCGGCGAACCCGCATTGGCGGCGACAATTGGTCGGTGCCCGAGGTGCCGCTGGGCGAGACCGCTGAATCCTACCGGGTGACCACCTATGACGGGGTGGGCGGGGTGCTGGAGACCCAGACGGTCTCGTCTTCTACCGCTAGCGTGGCTGCTGCGGGGGTTGCCACGGTTGCCGTGGAGCAGATTTCGAGCCTCTATGGACCAGGGCGGGCCGCGCAAATTGGTATATAGAAGGGGGTCGCAACACTTGTTCGCTTGAAATAAAGGGTCGAACGCTAAAGTAAGCGCATTGACCTTTTTTTTGTCCCCGATCTCAGCCTTGGGGACCAGAGTGGAGCAAACCCTGTTGGCCCAAGATCCCTACACCGTCCTCGGCGTCTCCCGGCAGGCTTCGGCCGACGAGATTCGCAAGGCCTATCGGCGCTTGGCCAAGCAATACCATCCTGACCGCAACCAGGGTGATGCCAAGGCGGAAGAGCGGTTCAAGGCGGTCTCCGGTGCTTTCGATATTATTGGCGACGCGGAGAAGCGCAAAAAGTTCGACCGGGGCGAAATCGACGCTGACGGGAATGAGCGGGCGACGATGGGCGGTGGCCCCTTTTCCGGCGGCGGGGCGCCCCGCGGCTGGCCCCCCAGGGGTCACGCGGGCGGAGCGGGTGCAGGCCAGACCGGATTTGACGATATTAGCGACATTTTCGGGGATTTTTTCGGCGGCGGACGGGCCCAGGGCGGTCCTAGGGCCGGCGGTGGGCGTCGCCCAATGCCGCAAAAGGGGCGGGACATCCGCTATCGCTTAACCGTTGAGTTCTTAGAGGCCGCGCTCGGGATTGCTAAACGGGTGAAGCTGAGTGATGGCCGCGACATTGATGTCGCCATTCCTGAGGGCCTGCGGGACGGGCAGACCCTTCGCCTTAAGGGACAGGGTCAGCCCGGCGTTAGTGGTGGGGCTGCAGGGGATGTACTGGTCGAGATAAGCGTGACACCCCATGCCGTCTTTCAAGTAAAAGGCGACGACGTGCACCTTGAGGTGCCGATCACCCTGAAAGAGGCCATCCTTGGCGCAAAGGTGGAAATCCCCACCCTTAAAGGCGCCGTGGCCATCAAACTGCCCCCCAATACGAGTTCTGGGGTCTCGTTCCGCCTTCGCGACAAGGGCTTAAAAGATCCAAAGTCAGGACAGTATGGCGACCTCTTCGCCAAGACAAAAATCGTTCTACCCGAGGGGAAGGACAGTCAACTTCAAGACTTCGCCAAGAACTGGGAAACAAACCTTGGAAACCCACGCGACGGTTTGATGGGTTCATCCTAAGATATTGGCCCCGTTGGGCGCACTCAATTCATATTACAGAGATGAACATAGGGTCATATTGCGCCCCTGGTTACGAAATTTTATGGACAGTGACACCTATTCAAGAGTTCCATTTCACAAAGAAAACCCCTTATCTCAGGGGTGAACACGAATAAGCCCGTTTTTGGGGTGGGTATCAAAGGACCTGGTATGACGAAGACCGCTTCCGTGAAGACATCAATGCGCACCACTGTGGGTGCCTTTGCGCTGGGCGCGCTGATGGCAGGCAGTGCAGGGGTAGCAATCGGCGCGCAAACAAAGCCGGTGACGGCTCAAACCGCCCAAGACGCAGCTGGAGGTAAGCCAAAGGAGGCCCGGCCTCAAATGATGGCGCCGAATGCCGCCTTCATTCAGCAGCTCTCTTTTGCTGACCTGGTGGAAGAAGTGAGCCCCGCCGTGGTGAGCATTCGCACCGAAAGTGAGGTGCCCAGCCGTCGGTCCATGCGTTTACCACCGGAGTTTGAGCGGATGTTGCCGCCTGAGTTTCGGGGGCGCGGCGATGGTGACGAGGATGATGGCCCCACCCGCCGGGCGCTGGGCCAAGGCTCAGGCTTTTTCATTAATGACCAAGGGCACATTGTTACGAATAATCATGTGATTGATGGTGCCGACGAAATCACCGTGGTCCTCGACAGTGGGAAGGAACTGGCGGCCACCCTGGTGGGGACCGATCCTTCCACCGACCTTGCGGTTTTAAAGGTAGACCCCCATGCGGAGCAACGCTTTGTGCGGTTTTCCACCGACGCTGACTTGCGGGTCGGTGACTATGTGCTGGCTGTGGGTAACCCATTTGGCCTTGGCGGGTCGGTGACCTCGGGCATTGTCTCTGCGATTGATCGGGAAAATACCAGCCAAACGCCGTACGCTAACTTTATCCAGATTGATGCCTCTATTAACCGGGGCAATTCAGGCGGCCCTACCTTTGACCTCAAAGGGAATGTGGTTGGCGTGAACACCGCCATCATTTCGCCGACAGGCGGGAATGTGGGCATTGGTCTTGCTGTACCGGCGGAGATTGCGTCTTCTATTGTTGACCAGCTCATCAATGAGGGAGCGGTCACCCGCGGCTGGCTCGGTGTGTCGATTGTTAGCCTTGATGAGAATCTCGCCGCCGCCGTCGGCCTCGATACCGAAGAGGGTGCCTTGGTTCAGTCGGTTCAAGAAGGGTCGCCGGCTGAGAAAGCGGGTTTCCTCGACGGGGATGTGGTGCTTGAGTTCAATGGGGCGCCCATTACATCGTCTGCGGAATTGACACGGACAGTGGGCGGTATCGCTCCCGGTAAAACCGTAAAGGCCAAAATCTTCCGTGATGGGAAGGACAAAATGCTGAATGTCACCTTGGCGAAGCGCGCTATTGACGGCGCCCGCCAGGCGGATGAGGGCGATGGCGCGACCGATGGTGCTGAGGAAAGCGAGATGAAGATGGACCTTGGGGTCACCTTCTCCTCCCTCAGCAATAATAGCCGCAGCCGCCTTGGATTTGACGAGGATGTTGAGGGCGCCCTGGTAACGGATGTCGACCGATTGTCCGAGGCGGCCGAAGCGGGCATTCGCGAAGGCATGGTTGTGGTCCGGGCGGACAATAAGCCCGTGAAGGCACCAAAAGATATTCAACGCGCGGTGAAGGCGGCCAAGGATCGCGGTAAGGAGGCTGTCCTCATCCGGGTACAGACGCCGTCGCGGGGGTCCTTCTTCCTCGCTTTACCAGTAACAACAGATGATCGGGGCTAAGCCCCAATGAACAACGCTAGCGGGGGCGGGCATACCGCTCCACGGAGGTTTCCATGCGGATTTTAGTTGTTGAAGACGATGCTGATGCAGCCACTTTCCTGGTGAAGGGCTTACGTGAGGCGGGCCATGCGGTGGACCACGCCCTTGATGGGACCAGTGGGAAGAGTATGGCAGAGGCGGGCGGTTACGACGCTTATGTTATTGACCGAATGCTGCCGGGCCTTGATGGGCTCGCCATGCTTGAGCCCCGCCGGAATGATGGTGACGAGACACCGGCCCTTTTCCTGTCGGCCTTAGGGGAAGTGGACGACCGGGTTGCGGGTCTGAAGGCGGGCGGCGATGATTATCTTGTGAAGCCTTACGCCTTTTCTGAACTCATCGCTCGGGTCGAGGCTCTTGGCCGTCGTCGCGGTCCGCAGAACATTCAAACCAAGTTTGAGGTCGGCGATCTCGAAATGGACATCCTGACCCGGACGGTTCGCCGGGCAGGCAAGAAGATCGATCTTCAACCGCGAGAGTTTCGTCTCCTTGAATATTTGATGCGTCACTCGGGCCAGGTGGTGACCAGAACCATGTTGCTCGAGAATGTGTGGGAGTATCACTTTGACCCCCAGACCAACGTGATCGATGTGCACATTTCGCGTCTGCGGTCGAAAATTGACAAAGAGTTTGAGCTGCCGCTTCTTAAAACCGTGCGCGGTGCAGGCTACACGCTGACGGCCGAGCCGGAAGAATAAACCTCTCTTTGAAGAGGGGGTAGGGCCTTTATGGAAACGCCAGCCGATCAACGGCCATTGACCCAGCGCCGGTTTTTACCCCGGCTCCTGCGGACCAGTGCGTTCCGCTATACGATGGCGTTTTTCATCCTCTTTATGGGATGCTTTATCGGTATCGGGTATTTTGTCTTTGCCTCGACCCTTGGCAATACGATGAAGCGCCTTGATGCAGAGCTCTATAATGAGCTGCAATATTTCGCAGCGCTCAATAGTCGGTTTGGCCAAAACGGTATGGCGGGCCTTCGCGCGATTGAGGCTGAGGTGGCGCGGCTACAGATCGTGCAAAAAGATGCGCTCTACGTCCTTGTCCTCGGGATTGAAGATCGTCCGTATAGGGTTCTGTCATCGGATATTGAGGGCTTCCCAGAGGAGGCGATCACCGCGGAGGGGATGTTTGAGTTCGACTATGAGACGCGCGTTATTGACCGCGATACGGGGGAGCCCCGAACGGTCACTAGACCTGCGGTGGGACGGCGCGGGAACTTTCTCTATCGTGGTGTTGATGGGGAGGAAGTGCGGGCCATCATCTTGACCGCCCGTGACATTAGCGAAGTCACGGAGATTCGGGAAAACGCCTTGAGCAATGTCGTCCGCATAGCGGGTTTTGGTGCCGTCCTCGCCCTGGCGCTCGGTGCCTTTTACAGCGGCAATTTTCTGCGACGGGTGGACCAGATTGGCCAGACGGTGAAGGCCATCCGAGACGGGGATCTCACCAAGCGGATTGCCCTTGATGGGTCGAATGATGAGTTCGATACGCTATCGGATAATATTAATGCGATGCTCGATCAAATTGAGCGTTTGATGACCGGCATGCGGCAGGTGTCTGACAACATCGCCCATGATCTGCGCTCACCGCTAACGCGAATCAAGGCGCGGCTGGAGCGGGCCCTGGCCGACAGTGAGGCCAACGAAAAGGATGTGCTTGAAACGACAGCGGTCGATGTTGAGCGGTTATTGGCGACCTTCAACGCTCTATTGTCCATTACCCGGATCGAATCAGGTGAGGGCGGCGGCAACCAGGTAGCGGTGGATGTCGCAGCGGTGGCCGAAGAGATGCTGGAGCTTTATGAACCCGCGGCTGCGGATGCGGGCTTTACCCTTGTAGGTCATATTACCGCAGCGCCTGAGGTGATGGGCTCGCGCGAGCTGATTAGCCAGGCTATTGCGAACTTGCTCGATAATGCGCTCAAATATGCACGGTGGTCTGATGAAACCCCGCCGGTAGCCCCGACCATTGAAATGACTGTTGGCCCTCGTCCAGGGGGCGGTGCCCGTTTGTCCGTTATGGATAATGGCCCAGGGGTATCAGAGGCAGATCAGGAGCGCATTCTGCAACGCTTCGTTCGTCTAGAGAGGAGCCGATCAACCACGGGCAATGGCCTTGGGCTCTCCCTTGTTTCTGCGATCGCGCGGCGACACGGCGCACAAATCTCCATCGGTAGGGGCCTATCTCACCACCCCGGAGAGCGGGCATTGTCCATGCCCAGCGCCTATGGCCTTGGCGTGCGAATCGCTTTTCCGCCCCCAGCCAAACCCGTGAAGGCGCCTCTGGCGGTTGCCGCGGACCGCAATGCGCCCCAAGACGCCGAAGAAACACCAGGCTCCGCCTAGGTTTTTTTTAATTGCCCCCTTGAAGCTAAGTAAAAATCAGGTCTCTATCGTGCGCATCAACAAATAAGTGTTGCGCACAAAAAGCGTTTTGGAGACCTACCCTATGAGCAAAGCAGAATTCATCGCCAATGTTGCCGCCGCTGGCGATATGACGAACGCGGAAGCCAAGCGTGTTGTCGAGCTGGTGTTTGGCCAGGTTGAGGACGGCCTGAAAAAGGCGAAGAAAGAGGGCAAATATACGATCGGAACCTTTGGGACTTTCACGATTACCAAGCGTCCAGCTCGGAAGGGCCGTAACCCTCGGACCGGTGAAGAGATCAAGATCAAGGCCTCGAAATCGCTCCGTTTCCGTCCTTCAACGAACCTAAAGACAGCGGCTGGTATTAAGTAAGCCCTGATAATGCTAAGGTTGGCGGTATGACCAGCCAGTTTAGCGATCAGCTTGTGGCCGCGCTGGCCTCCGGCGCGGCCAATTCTATTGTGGAGGCGGGGAAGGCAGCTCTTGCCAACAATGCCGACCCGCTTTCCATTCCCGATGATATTAGTGATGAGCGTCTCACCCATTTTTTGAACGGCGTCTCATCGCTCTCGCCATTCTTGGGCCGTTTAATGAGGCGCTCTCCCCAGTGTCTCGAGCGGGTTTTGTCCGCCGGTTCTGATGACGGGTTTTCCTGTCTTCAGCCAAAACCCTTGATGAACGAAACAGTTGATGACGCGAAAGTCCGCCTCCGTTCTGTGAAGGCTGATATGGCGCTGGCGATCGCGTTGGCTGATCTTGGTGGTGTTTGGCAACTCGACGAAGTTGTTTCAGCCCTCAGCAATTTTGCCGATAAGGCGGTTGAGGCGGCCTTGGCCGCTGCGTGGCACAATGTCACATCGCTACGCGGTTTTCAGCCGGATGCTGATGGTTGGCCATCGGCGCCGACCGGCATAACGCTCATCGCAATGGGCAAGATGGGGGCGGGGGAGCTTAACTATTCCTCCGATATCGATCTTGTGGCGTTCTATGACCCTGAGGCTCTGCCGGTGGGGGAAGAGAGTCGGGTTGATGCGAAGGCGGCGGCGGTCAAACTGGTGCAGGTGACGGTCGATATCCTCCACCAGCAGACTGAGCATGGATATGTTTTCCGTACAGACCTTCGCTTAAGGCCGAACCCTGGCGCCACGCCTGTGGCGGTGAGTTTATCAGCCGCTGAAGTCTATTATGAGGTTTACGGCCAGAATTGGGAACGGGCAGCGTATATTAAGGCTCGGCCGTGCGCTGGTGATCAGAACCTTGGCGCCACCTTTATGGAGATGATTCAGCCCTTTGTTTGGCGTCGGACCCTTGATTTTGGCGCGGTCGCCGACATTCACGCCATCAAAAAGCAAATTCATGCCGAAAAGGGGAACCCTGATCTTTCCGCAGTGGGAGGAAACATCAAACTGGGTCCCGGCGGGATACGGGAAATAGAGTTCTTCGCTCAAACCCAACAATTATTGCTCGGTGGTCGCAATCACGCCCTCCGCACACCGCGGACCCTTGAGGCGTTAGCAGCTTTTGCGACTTTTGAGCATATCGAAACCGAAACTGCCGAAGTGCTGGCTGACGCATATCAATTCCTCAGAAATTTGGAGCATCGATTGCAAATGCGCGAGGATGCGCAAACCCAAACCATGCCGACGGATGATGATGGTCTCAGGGTGATCACCGCCCTGATGGGGTATGAGGAGCAGGCTCTATTCCTTACCGATGTGAACGCCCATTTGCGATTTGTGCACGATGCA
>CALFRH010000139.1 GCA_937919225.1 uncultured Parvularcula sp. | reverse complement strand
GAACACGCGCGGAAGCGTAACTGAAGGGCGGCAGATAATCAGGGTCATCGGAAATCGAAAGTTCCGACGCCGCGGCATTGACGGTGTAGCCCGACACGGCATCTCCGCCTGCGAAGGTTAGGATGGCGACTTCCGGCGAGCTGAAGCTGAAATCATCGACGTAGCTGATCGACCGGGCTGTCCCGTTAGGGCCGCGTTGTGCTGGTTTGAAGCGCTGCTGGATGGTGCCGGACACTGGTTGCTGGGCTGGGTCGGCCGCAGCGATCGACGAGCGCCTCGCGGAACCCCGGCGACTGTTTTTCAGCTGATGCAGTTCGCCGCGCAACCGGTCCAATTCGCTTTCATATTCCGTTGCGACCCGAATGGCGTCATCGGTGATTTGTTTGTTTTCTTTTTCGAGGTCCGTATTGCGCGATGACAGCTCTGCCACTTCCGTTTGAATGCCGGGCAGGGCTTTGATGGCTTTTTCAAGCTCGGCCATGCGCGCTTCGGATGTCGTGACCCAGGCCTGTTCAGATGTGCCGGACGCCACCATGGCATCCACGGAAATTGACGCGCGGTCGCCTTTGGATTGAGACATGCCGGTGCTGCCACCGCCGAACAGTGCAAAGGCGATGAGGGCGGCGACGGCCACACCGCCGCAGCCGATGAAGATGATCCGCTTTTGCCGCTCAATCTTGGCGTTGATTTCGTCTGGTGACGCTGCAGGTTCTGTATCGGACATCTCTTAGTCTCCCCGCCGAGACACGAGGTAGATCTCGGTCGCTTCAGAGGGCGCAAGGCGCTCGGCCATCGCCGATTGGGCAATGGTGTTTGAGGTTGCAAAGCGGCCGGCATTCACTGCCGCTGGCGTTTTGCCCTTGTTGGTAACGTGGATGACTTTGCCAACAAGGCCTGCGCCTTCATATTCAGCGACCAGACGCACACGCAGATCGCCAACAGACCTACCGAAGGCGACGGGCTGCCTGATGCGATATCCTTCGACAGTTTGCCGGTTGTGCATGGCCTTGATGAGTCCCGTGGCGACATCTTCAGCAGAGGCCGAGGCTTCATGGGCCTGGGCTTTTGAGGCGGCAATTTCAGCGTTGGTCAGGAAAATCTGCTGGGCACCGGTTCGGGCCACGCGGCAAACAACCTTATACGTATATCCGCGCTTTGAGGTTATGAAGAACGATAAGCTCTTCGCCTCGAAATAATCCGGCACCGAAAGATATATGTCTCCGGTAATGGGCTCATGGGCGATCGCGAAATCCCGGATTGCCAGAACGCCGCCCATTTTCTGAACAGAGGCCACATCATCGCCAATGAGCGACAGGCGGGAGAGCTCTTGATTAGAAGCAAGACAGTTTGCCGTGCCATTATCTGCGACGTTCAGATGTTGATCAGCCGATGCAGGCTGAGCTGCGCACAGGAGTGCGGCGGTTATGAGTAATATCCTCATTGTGATGCTCTCCGTTTGGCGCGCGCAATAATCGCTGCCGCGCGGTCTTTATCGGCAACGCTTGCCGTGAAATTTTTGAGAGACAGCCGCAGGCCCTCATAGGACCAGGCCATATCGAAGGTTTTGCGCTCGCGGTTCACTTCGCGCTGGCCCACATATGAGCGGACTTCACAGAGCGCGCTCGACTGCAGCAGCTGAATATCCACCTCCACCGCGAGCAGCCTGCAGGACTGAGAGACAGAAGAACTGCCTTGTACCTCTATGAGTGCGTCGAGTTCGTTTTGCATCCGGCCGTAGGCGGATGGATGGACGATGCGTAAAACGGCTTCCTTAAAATACTCCATGCCGGATGGCGTACGATTGACGATCAGATAAACGAGATCGCGTGACACCATTTCCAGATAGTCAGGGTCAATCCGATCATAGCTAAGTTTGGTCTTATCGGTCAGCGTCGGCAGCAGAATTATTTCACTGCTGCGCGTTGCGGCCGCGACGGACAAGAACACGATCCCCACAAGGGCGATCAAATTGGTCACCAGCAGAAAATTACGCTGTTTGGTGACTTGCTGTGCTTCGTGATGCGCGATTTGCGGTTGCATCGGTTCAGCCCCCCATCAATCGCGTGGAAGAAGGGGGCGTCGAAGACATCTTCTTAAAGGAGGGTAGATACCAATAGCCGGCGAAGGTCATGAGCGAATACGCCCGGTTGCCTTTTGCTTTCTTCAGGCCAAGCCAAGCGGCGAGCGCTCCGCCTATGCCAGTGATGGTGTACCCTGACGCAATGCCAGCGACGAGAATGACCGCCATGAGCACCACTTCATCCACGTCCCACAAACCGAGCTTTTCAGGCTCGTCGAGCTTTGATGGGATATAATGTCTGTCTTCCACGCCCCGCTCCTCTTCAGACCGTTGCGCCGACGATGCCGGTGACGATCGGAACGCCTGTGGCGGCAATCACTGCAATGCCAATGGGCATTAAGATGTTGCCGAGGCCAAAACGGCTAGCCACCATTGCGCCAAGGCCAACAGCCAAACCGATGATGGCCATGATGCGGCCCCCAGAACCTTGCAGGTAATCACCAAACAAGGTCTCAGTTGCGGCAAAGGTGGCATCTGCCCCAGCCAAACCGGCTGGAATAAACGCCACTGCCAAAAGCAAGACGATGGCAAAAGCCAGTCCCGCTTTGAGGGCCAGATCGAGTTGCTGGCCCCGCTGCTCTATAGTCAGTGCTGTCATCTGTTCTCCTTTCGAAAAGCTCGACATGAGCTCCATAAGGAGAGCGTGAAATAGGAAAGTTGGGAACGAAAACGGGGGTTTGGCCTCAAAATTACCGGCGTTTGAAGCGGACTCCTAAAATCTTGGTATTTCAGGTCTCCCGTTATGGTTCTTGAGAGCCACTTTTTTGGCGCGCGATACCAGAATAGTGGCACTGAATCGTGCAGCCGTTCTAACGGCCCCTGGCTGCCGGAAGCGGCATAGCGATGTTGCTTGGTCGTAGCATTACCTTCCTGGCCTACAGCGCCGAGCGGTTAAATCGGAACTCAAATCAATTGGCCTAAGCGGTGAACGTTACAATCTATCCGACAGAAAAGGCCGACGTGATTGAGACGATACTCACGGACGGATAACGAATCAGAATATGAAAGAAAAAATGATTGTAATCACGGTTTTATAGCTAACTTTAGAATTGCGGGTGATTGAGTGTTTCATCAAGCACAGAAATTTCTATGCCGTTACAATTAGTTAGAAGTAAAGATAAATTTTGTCACAGGTTCTCTTATTTACATGCGCGAATTTGGCGTTGAAATTTGCACCTCAGGTTGTGCTGAGAAAGGGGATCCACATGGCAACTTTCAAGCTAGACAAAGGTTATGGTCAAAACACAGCGGAAATCATGCTGGGCCTGCGCCTCCACTCAGGGCAAATTCAAAAAGACACGGCTATATATTGTATTGAAAAGTTTGACCCGCCGGTCACACCAGAAAAAATCCGTGCGTTCATCCGCATGGTCAAAGCGATTGAACACTCTGAATAGCGGCCGGATGTTGTTGAAACTGCCATGCTGCTCAATGCCTATGGCGCCGACTTCCTGGGCTATCTCGTTGCGCTTTATACCGGCGACTACAGGATCGCTCTCATGATGGCAGACACGCAGATTGGCAATGAAATGCTCCGTCAGTTGGGCCAGCTCTATGAGGACCATGGCGAAGAGTTCGATAAAATAAGAACGCCGATGATTAGGCACCTATTTGAACATCTCAGTAAACAATTGGGCGACATGTTGGCTCGCGACCGTGAAAAAGGCGACGTTTATCGCCTTAGACCATCACCAATTCGGCCTTGGGTTGAGCAGGCTGTAAAACAACGTCGTCATAAATACCCTAAGAAAAGGACATTCCCGACGTTTCGAAATCTGATTGATGAATATGTGCGTTGAAGAGGTGGCCGGTGCGCACTACAGATCACTCAGCGCTCGCTATTTGCCAGAAATGATTTCGGAAAAAAGATTTGGGTCAACGTTTCCGCCGGAAAGAACGATGCCGACCGTCTGGCCTTTGATATCGACGGCGCCACTGAGTACCGCTGCGAGGGCCACAGCGCCGCCGGGTTCCACGCCCACCTTCAGACTATCAAAGGCAACTCGCCAGG
>CALFRH010000138.1 GCA_937919225.1 uncultured Parvularcula sp. | reverse complement strand
GACCCCATATGGACCGCATCGTTGAAACCGTTCGCGCGGCGGGATTGCCCGTTCGCCCCCTGACGTCCAGCCAACTTTAGAAAAAGGAGATCGTTATGCTTGGCCTACGACTTACACGCTTACTCACTGAGTCTGCTGCTCTCCTCCTTCTTCTGAACATTACCAAGTCTGGAAAAACGTCATGACCAATTCATCATCTACCGACCACGTCCGAATTTTCGACACAAGCTTGCGCGATGGGGAGCAGTCGCCAGGCTTTTCCATGACAATGAAGGGCAAGCTGCGCATGGCAAAGGCGCTGGCAGCCCTTAATGTCGATGTGATTGAAGCGGGCTTCGCGGCCGCCTCCCCGGGGGACGCTGAGGCCGTGCGCGCTATTGCAGAAGAGGCCGAAGGGCCCATCATTTGCTCGCTGGCGCGGGTGACGGAACCAGATATAGAGGCGGCTGCGAAGGCGTTGGAACCTGCCGCTAGAAAGCGGGCCCATGTCTTTATCGGGACATCCCCCTTACATCGTGAGTTCAAGCTCAAAATGCGCAAAGGAGAAATCCTCGATGCGATTGATCGCGGTGTGCGGTTTGCGCGGGAAACGTTTGAGGATGTCGAGTTTTCCGCAGAAGATGCGATGCGCACGGAACGCACCTTTTTGGCCGAATGTTTGAAGGTTGCCACCGAAGCGGGGGCAACCACCCTCAACGTGCCGGACACGGTGGGATACATTACCCCTGAAGAGATATTCGATACCTTCTCCTACCTGGTGGAGCATGTGGATCCTGGTCCTGGTGTCGTTTTCTCTGTACACTGCCACGATGATTTAGGGATGGCTGTGGCTAACTCCTTGGCGGCGGTTCGCGCTGGCGTTCGTCAGGTGGAATGCACCATCAACGGCATTGGTGAACGAGCTGGCAATTGCGCGATGGAAGAGGTTGTGATGGCTCTTCGGACGCGTAAGGATAGTTATGGCGTTGAGACCCAAGTGAACACCAATAAGCTTTACCATGCGAGCCGGACGCTGGAAGAAGTCACCAGCGAAAAGGTCCAGCGGAACAAAGCTATTGTTGGTCGCAACGCTTTTGCTCACGAGGCGGGTATTCATCAGCATGGGATGCTGTCGAACCCTGAAACGTACGAGATCATGCGGCCCGAGGATGTAGGGCAACCCAACACGACCTTGGTGTTGGGTAAGCACTCGGGCAAACACGCCATCTTGGCGCGGCTTGAGGAGTTGGGGCACGAAGTTGACCCTGAAAATGTCCCAGCGCTGTTCACTGCCTTTAAGAAATTGGCGGATGAGAAGAAGGAAGTGACCGACGAGGATCTGCGGGGCCTCGTGTCTGGTGCATCCAACCGGGTGATTGTGTCGGAGGTTTCCGAATGACCGGCAAAACCCTCTTTGATAAGGTTTGGGAACGGAATGTGGTCTCGCCTGAGGCTGTGGACTCCCCCGCTATTCTCCATGTGGGCTTGCACCTTGTTCATGAGGTGACAAGCCCTCAGGCCTTTACTGTTCTAAAGCAACGAGGGCTGAAGGTTCGTCGCCCTGATTTAACGTTGGCGACCATGGACCACTCAACCCCGACCCTTCCGGCGGGGCCCGACGGTGCACGTCCCTATGCAACCGAGCAGGCGAAGGTGCAGGTGGAAACCCTCGCCAAGAATTGCGCCGATCAGGGTATTGAGCTTCTTGATTTCGATGATAACCGTCGGGGTATCGTGCATATTGTCGGGCCAGAGCTTGGTCGAAGTCAGCCCGGTATTGTGATCGTGTGCGGGGATAGTCACACCTCCACCCACGGGGCGTTCGGCGCGTTGGCCTTTGGCATTGGCACCACCGAGGTGGGCCATGTGCTCGCCACTCAAACGCTTTTCCAACGCAAACCCAAAACCATGCGGGTACGGTTCAAGGGGGATGCACCTCTGGGGGTGACCGCCAAAGATCTGGCGCTTGCCATGATTGCCAAAGTGGGGATTGGCGGTGCGACCGGGCATGTCATTGAGTATGCGGGCCCCGCCATTGAAGCACTTGATATGGAGGGGCGAATGACCCTCTGTAACTTATCTATCGAGGCGGGCGCGCGGGCGGGCATGGTGGCACCGGATGATGTGACCATAGAGTATTTGCGCGGCCGTCCCGGTGTGCCAGAAGATTTCGAAAAGGCAGAAGCTGAATGGCGGACGCTCTATACGGATGAAGGGGCCCGTTTTGATCAAGAGGTTGAGGTGGATGTAACCGCTCTCGCCCCTATGGTCACCTATGGGGTTGTCCCGGATGCGGGCGCACCGGTGACCGAAAGCCTGCCGGTGGCGGACAATGACGACCTCAAAGATGCCTATGACTATATGGGTCTTTCAGCGGGGACGCCGCTGAACAGCGTGAAGATCGATCGTATCTTCATCGGTTCATGCACCAATGGGCGCCTGGCGGATATGCGGATGGCCGCATCGATCTTGAAGGGTCGCAAAGTTGCTGATGGGGTCATTGCGCTTATCGTGCCGGGGTCGGAGCAGGTAAAAACCGAAGCAGAGGCCGAGGGGCTCCATGACATTTTCCGCGCCGCAGGTGCAGAATGGCGTGAGCCTGGTTGCTCTATGTGTATCGCTATGAATGGTGACGCAGGCGCACCGGGCGAAGTGGTGGTCTCCACCTCCAATCGTAACTTTAAGGGGCGTCAAGGCAAGGGTGTGCGGACTGTTCTGGCGTCTCCCGCCACGGCGGCGGCGTCGGCCATTGCGGGGCATATTGCCGATCCCCGACCCTATCTGTCAGGGGAGGCGGCATAATGGACGCGTTCACAACATTGACGTCGAAGACGATCACGCTCCCTACACGGGATATTGATACCGACCAAATTGTCCCGGCCCGGTTCCTCACCATGACTGACAAAGAAGGCTTGTCCGAGGCGGCCTTCCATGATTGGCGGTTTGATGCGGACGGAAACACTAAGCCAGATAACCCCTTCGCAGGCGTTGATCTTAACGAGCATCAAGTGATCGTTGCAGGCGATAATTTTGGCTGTGGCTCCTCGCGGGAGCATGCGCCCTGGGCGCTCGACGCCCTTGGGATCCGTGTGGTGATCAGTACGTCCATTGCTGATATCTTCCGGTCGAACGCCCTCAAAAACGGCGTCCTTGTTATCGATGTGCCCGAAGACATTCATGCGGATCTGATGACCCGTCCTGGCGAGGATATCACCGTGGATTTGGAGGCGGAGGAGCTGCGGTTCGGGAACCATGTGGTGCCGTTCAAAACCGACCCGTTTGCACGGCGCTGCTTGCTGGAGGGAACGGACTCCCTTGGCATGCTCGTGTCGAGCATTCCGCATATTGAAAAATTTGAGCAGGAGATGGGGCGGTGAGTCTCAATATTGTTTTACTTCCCGGTGATGGAATTGGCCCTGAGGTGACGGACGCGGCGGCAAAGGTCCTGCGCGCCGTTTGCACCCTGGAGGGGATTGAGCTTGATTTGAGTGAGCACGCGTTTGGCGGGGCCGGCATCGATGATGCGGGCGATCCTCTACCGGCGGAAACCCTGTCCGCGTGCCTGGCGGCGGATGCGATTTTCCTTGGCGCCGTTGGGGGCCCCAAGTGGGACGGCGAGGCGGTGCGGCCCGAGGCAGGCCTTCTCCGTCTACGGCAGGAGTTGGCGGTCTACGCCAATCTGCGGCCCGTCAAACTCATGGATTGCCTCGCTGATAAATCTCCCTTGCGCAGCGACCGGGTGGAGGGCACGGACATCCTCATCGTGCGTGAGCTGACAGGTGGGCTATATTTCGGCGCGCGGGAAGAGGGGGAGGAGACAGCGAATGATTCGCTCACCTACACCGCGCCGGAGGTGGAGCGGGTCGCCCGTATTGCCTTTGAAGCCGCGAAGGGGCGGAGCGGTCGTTTGGCATCGGTGGATAAGGCCAATGTGCTGGCCACCTCTCGCCTGTGGCGCGCCGCGGTGAACCGGGTGCATAAGGATTACCCAGAGGTGGAGCTTGAGCATGTCCTTGTGGACGCCATGGCGATGCACCTCATCCAAAAACCATCCCGCTTCGACGTGGTGGTGACCGAGAACCTGTTCGGGGATATTTTGTCCGATGAGGCGTCGGTGATTGCGGGGTCTATCGGCCTTCTGGGGTCTGCGTCTTTGGGGGACGGCAAACGCGGCCTTTACGAGCCTATCCACGGGTCGGCGCCCGATATTGCGGGGGAAGGAAAAGCCAATCCCGTGGGCGCTATCCTTTCTATTGCCATGTTGTTGCGCCATTCAGCAGGTCAGGAGGCTGCGGCCCAACGGATTGAGCGCGCGGTGGAGGCGGTCACCCGCCGGGGCGTGCGCACCGTCGATGTGGGCGGGGACGCGGCCACCTGGGTGGTGGCGGATGCCATCGCCGAAGAAGTCACCAACGCAGGCAACGCGTTTTTCGCCTGCTAACTTTTGCCCTTCATCTTTAGAGGGGCTTAACCATGGCGGCCCCTGATGAAGGCGGGGGACGCTAAGTAAAAAGAGGAAGTCATGGAACAGTTTCACGCCATTAGACGTTTGCCACCCTATGTCTTTGCCGAGGTCAATCGGCAAAAGGCGGAGGCGCGAGCGGCGGGGCGTGATGTCATCGACCTTGGCATGGGGAACCCTGACCTGCCGACCCCAGACTTTATTGTTGAGAAGCTGGCGGATGTGGCGCGAGACCCCAAAACCCATCGCTATTCAGCGAGTAAGGGGATTGCTGGCTTAAGAAAGGCCCAGGCGCGTTATTACCAACGGCGCTTTGATGTAAGTCTCGATCCTGAGACGGAGGTGATCGTCACCTTGGGCTCAAAGGAAGGGTTTGCAAACTTGGCGAGCGCCATTACGGCGCCCGGCGATATTATTTTGGCGCCGAACCCGTCCTATCCTATCCACGCCTTTGGTTTCATTATGGCAGGCGGATCGATGCGTGCGTTGCCGTCGGCGCCGACGGAAGCGGTGTTTAAAGAAGCGGAGAAGGCTATCCGCTATTCGGTACCCAAACCGATTGCGATGGTGATCAATTATCCCTCCAACCCGACGGCGGAGGTGGCGGGCCTCGATTTCTATAAAGAGGCCGTCGCTTTTGCGAAGAAGCATGAGATCATTCTCATCTCTGATTTGGCGTATGCCGAAATTTATTTTGGCGATACCCCGCCGCCTTCGGTGCTCGAAGTGCCCGGCGCTATGGATGTGGCGATTGAGTTCACGTCGATGTCAAAAACCTTTTCCATGCCTGGCTGGCGGATCGGCTTTGCGGTCGGCAACCCGCGGCTGGTCGCTGCCCTCGCGCGGGTCAAATCCTATCTCGATTATGGCGCGTTCACCCCCATCCAGGTGGCGGCGGTGGCGGCCCTCGATAACTCCGAAGCGGTCGCCGCTGAGGTTCGCGAGGTTTATGCAAAACGCTTAGACGTCCTGGTGGAGAGTTTTGCGAATGCAGGTTGGTCCATCCCCCGGCCCGCGGCCAGCATGTTTGCGTGGGCCCCGGTGCCCGAGCCTTTCGTTGAGGACAGCCTTGGATTTGCCAAACATCTCCTCGCGGAGGCGGATGTGGCGCTCGCCCCCGGTGTGGGCTTTGGCGAACGGGGCGAAGGGTTTGTCCGTATTGCCCTTGTGGAAAATGAGCAGCGCATCCGCCAGGCGGCAAAAGGCATTGGGCGGTCGCTAAGACGCAATGCAGCATAAGGCTGTTTTGAGTATTACGTTGTTCTCCACTGCTTATAGTGCAAGGCGATCACATTGAGGCATTTCCCTCGTGCTTCGAGACGGTCCTTCCGTTCGGCGGGAAAACGGGTCCCTTCCCGTTTTCTGACCCGCCTCACCCTCAGCATGAGGAAAATGTTTGCATTTCAATGACTTCCTCATCCTGAGGAGCCGCCCCTGGCGGCATCTCGAAGGATGAGGAAGTGATTCAAACAGATCGCCTCGCGCTATAAAGCGAACGTCCCTCGCTTTAGGGAAAGTAGATCTCAAGCATACAGCATGCGGATCATGGTATTTCCGGAGGACGGAAGTAAATCATATCACGGTGGAAATCGATAGCGAAGCTTGTCTGCGCCAGAAGGTCCGTTCCTACAATGATGAACGGGCCGTCCTCTGCCCCGATCACGGATAAAGGCTCAAGGGTGAGCACCAGGACCGAGTGTATCGGCCAGCGTCGCTGCCCCATTTTAAGGCCTTCAACGCCCAGCGCCATTCGAGGGCGACTTTGGCCTGCTACCCCTTCCACCACGGTTTTTCTGGCAGTGGCAGCGAGCATTGCTTGGACGCTCCTCATCTGTTCCGCCGCCTGCCAGTTCAACACGGTGATTTCCGATCCCGTATCAATAAGGGCGGGTGCTGGCCCCTCGTCAAAACCAATCTCACCAAAATGAAGCCCATAGAGCGCGGATGCGCCGGGGAGCGCGTCTATGGGCGCCTCTTTCCAGCCGCGAAAGCTGTCTGGTGTAAACGCTTTACCGGGGACAAAGGTGACTGTCTGTGTACTAAGGTCGAAGACCAAGGCGGTGTTGATCAGGTGATCCATACCAATAATGCCTTTGGCTTGTGCACTCCTTTCAGGTTTCGGTAACACAATGACGTTGGGTGACGCGGCATTGATCGCATCCCCTACCGAAAGGGTGTCCAACTCATACATATTGACAGTTTGAGATTGAATAAGTCCCCGGACGAGTGTCTCCCTGCCGGGGCCATCGCTGATACCCAATAGGGCGGCTAAATCCTCATAGATCGCGGTGGCCGTCGCGCCAGTATCAATGATGAAGGGAAAAGGGCCCTCACCATTGACTTCAACGTCCACCATAAATTGATCGCCCTCAGCCCTTACATAGGGAAGGGTGACAGCCCCCTTAATGGGGGCAAGGGCCTCTGTCGGTGTGGCTGGCGTTGTGGCGCAACCCGTAAGTGCGATGACGCCGAGTAGGCACAAAAGAAAAAGCGGGCGGGAAAGCCGCCTTAAGGGCGTGGGCGACTGGGAGGTCAGTACAGTGACTGTTCGTGCTATGCCCATGCCATTTTAGCTCGCAGCTTCTGCGATCTCTTCGAGGCTTTCAGGTCGATGCAGAATGATGACCCCGCCTTTCCCTTCAAGCACCCCTTCATCTTCCCACATTTTGAGCTGGCGGTTCACATTCTCTCGCATCAGGCCCGCATGGGCACCTAGATTGGCCTGACTCAGCTTAATGTCGACCAAGATACCGCCGGAGGCCTGTGGCTTGCCGTACTGATCTGCGAGACGCAGTAAGGCTTTGGCGAGCCGTGGTCCCGCTTGCAGCGTGGTCATCTGTTCGACGAACTCATCCGTAGACCGCAATCGCCCACAGAGGACGCGAATAATATGAAGGGCCACCTTGGGGTGTTTCTCTAAGAATGTGAGAAAAACAGCCTGCCTTAGGGCTAGGACCCGGGCCTCTTCAATCACAACCGCGCTGGCGGTGCGCACACCGCTATCGAGAACGGCAATTTCCCCCAAAACATCGCCCGGCCCCATAAAGCATAGGACGGTCTCTTTTCCGGCCACGGCCGTGGTGGCGATTTTCACCCGACCTGAAAGAATGACGTACAGCGTGTCCCCGTCCTCCCCCTGGCGGAAAATAGCCTGGCGGCTTTTGATCGTTTTGGTTTGAGTGAGGGCGAGCAACTCTTCCATGGTATCGTCCGACATGGACGCAAAAAAGTCATGCTGGCGCAGCTCGAACAAAAGGCTCGCATTCTTATCGATCATTGGCCCTGCCCGCCCGTTTACGAGGACGGCCTCCTTGGTCTGCTGCTTCTTACCGCTCGCGCTGAACGGTATTCACCACTCCTGATGGTTCAAGCCCGGCCAGCTCTCGCTTTACCGCCCACCAGGCAAAGCTGCGCGTTACCTATGGCGATTGCTGGACCCGGCGCCCTTGCTCCAGATAGTGAACTTGTCGCCATATCAGAGAGTAAGGCATTTTGAGGCGCAACGCACCCATCTCATGCTGCAAAGGCGTGAGTACAAACGAACGTCCTTCGCTACAGCGCGCCAGGTGATCGCGTTGGATCAGGGAAAGTCGGCTCACGCGCGCAAAACAAAGCTTCTATGGTATCGGGTTGATTCAAGTAGAGCGCCCGATTCTACAGCGCCCCTTCCCCACTATTCGAGGCAGTCAAAGCTACCAAAGTCGTCGATCACATCCCGGGTCCCGTCGAGGATGATGCCGCCATTGGTCACCGGGATACCATTATCAATGGGGCACGCGGCGATGGGCCGGTCTTCAATCTGGTCGCCGACGGCATCGTCGTCATTCTCGCCGGCAAAGACATCCAGCGGATCGCCGTCAAGCTCCAGGGTGAAGGGTAGGATGAGGGGCAGTATCGGGTTTTCCGCTTCCCCGGTCGGGGTCGTTCTGAGGGCGGCGCTGAACCCATCAAGGGCTTGGGGCGGCAGGGGGAAGGGCCCAATGATCTGGCCCGTCAAAGAGGAAACAAGGACGGCCGTGTTTGGTTCGGTGAGGGTCACGGTTCCCCACTCATTGGTCACATCCACCGCTCCCTCGCGGTTAAGCCCATTATTGTCTTCCCCCGGGCCCCGCAGCACAATGAGAGCCGCATCTTCCCCTAGGGGCGTATCGATAAGCTCAAGGTTCAGGCCCTGAACAGCGCTAATGGCTTCAAGACCGATAGCGCCTTCCACGATCGTGCCGCGGACGCCCATGGAGGCGACGGGTGTGTTGATCTCAACATTTTGAGGCGTGCGCGCTGTCCGGCCCGACATAAAGCGGAAAGCGCCGCGGGCCACCGATGCGGCCATTTCGCCGGTGTTCTGGTCCGGATCGTAAATAAACCGATCCACCACCAGCTCAGCTTTGGGCCCAACGGTGAAGACCGTTTCGTCAAGAAGCAGCACTTGAAGCGCCGCGTCCTCCCCGCTGAGGATCGTGTCTTTGAGGAGAACATCACCGCCCACCTCGGCATCGCGAAACGCCGTCTCCACCTCGCTTTTTTGAGTGACTTCATTTTTGATGACGGCATTCACGCCAATTTGTTGGGCGGAAGCGCTATAAAGAGCGCCGGATAACCCCAATGCGGCAGAGAGGCAGAGTGTCCGGATCATTGGCCAAACCTCCACACTACCCGCGCTTCGGCGCCAGTGCTTTCATACTCAAAAACATCGATATTGGAGCCACGGTCAAGGTGATAGACCGCCGCTTCGAGGATCAGCCGATCTGCCACCGTGCCACCAGCCTGTCGTACAAGGGTTGAGACCGGTACGCCGACGGCCACGCGCCCATAGGCATATTCGTCTTCACGGCCCTGATCCCCATCATAAGAGAAGTCGCGGTAAAGGACGTCGCCATCCACATAGACCCCGCGGGACAAGAAGAGATTGCCGCCTAGCTCAACGCCGAACACATCATAGGCGAAATTCTCTGCGATGGCGTTATCGTCTTCATCCACTCCTTTGTGGCGGTAATGACCCCGCGCGGAGAGGGCGACCCGCGATGAAAGACGGTGCTTGGCGCTGACACTGACGTCGTAGCGAGGGCCGCTCCGCAAATCGCTTGTGTCCTGCGGGCCAAAAACCTGGTCATAGGATTGATCGTGGGCGCCCACCTGGATCGCCAGGCTCGTTTTGCCGGTGAGTTGATGGGTAAGGCGTGCCTCCACCCCCAGCTCGTTGAGGTAGGAGTCGCCCCCAATATTGACATGTCGCCCGCTCGTATTGACCCGCCATCCATAACGGTCGGTTGAGCCCTTCAGTCCTGCCTTCGCCTTCAGGATTGAATAGCCATCAATCGTATCCTGGTCGTCGAATTGCTTGGTGAACCCGTCAAGCACGGCGAATAATTCTCTGTCCCGTGTTTGGCTAAGGTCCCGCTCGACGGTCAGTCGGCCCCGGGCGACGAAAGAGTATTGTTCTGTCTCGCTTATTTCGGGGTCGATATTATCTTCGGCGATGAGGGTGCTGGCATTTTCATCATACCCGGCGCCAAGGGATAGGTATCCGCCTACCCGGGTCGGTTTCGATGCAGCATTGATGCGCGCATCGTAACGGTTCACCAGCGACCGTGCCTCAGGGGTCAGGTCCCGCTTTTCCAATAGGGCGGTTTCGCGTTTGGCGGCGGCGAAATCTCCAAGACGGTAAAGAATACCGGCATAAAGAACCCGCGCCTCATCCCAATTGGGTTCATAGAATAAAAGCCGTTCCATCGCCGCGGCGGCGGCCAGCAGATCACCAGCGGCCATGCGCTCCTGAGCAAAGCGCATGTTAAGACTGATATCGGTAGGGTTTTTGAGGACGTCTTGAAACGACACGACGCCATCGGCCGACCCAGGCTGGGCGGCTTCTGCGCCGTTAGGCGATAGTCCAGCCGTCATCCCAGCGATAATCGCCAGTGCTGACACGGCTGTCCGTTTAAATAGTCCCTCCACAACGCCTCCCCGCGGCATAGTCCCTATTTCGTAATCCTTAACGGGTGGACCCGTCAATGACCCGGCGAGGGGGAAAGGCACCGCATCAGGCGGCGCTGACTGATCCTGACCGGGCCGTCTCACGCTGGACGGATGGTGGGGAAGGGGGTAGCGTTAATGATCTTGCCGGGGGTGGTTCGAT
>CALFRH010000137.1 GCA_937919225.1 uncultured Parvularcula sp. | reverse complement strand
CCTTAAAGGCGACACTAAGGTCCTTTATCTCAATGAGCGGGGTGCGCGTCGCAAGCCGCTCGGGTGTTGGTGCCCGTTGGTCTTCGTCGTCCGTGTCAGGTGTATAAAACCGATGTAGACGGCCCCGCGTTGTTGGAACGGACCGGATAAGGCCCCGTGTGTAAGGATGTGTTGGGTTTTCGATAACGGTCTTTGTCGGGCCATTTTCGACAATCTCGCCATAACGCATCACATAAAGGCGGTCTGTCGCGAGGGTAATGACCCCCATATCATGGCTAATCAGCAAAACACCGATTTTTTCTTCCTTCGCGATCGTGGCGAGCAAGGAAACAATGGCTGCTTGCAGAGAGGCGTCAAGGGCGGTGGTGGGCTCGTCGGCAATAATGAGCTTCGGTTTGCAAGCCACAGCAATAGCGATGGAGATCACCGCCCGCTGCAACATCCCCCCAGACAGTTCGTGCGGGTAGCTGGCCATCGCGCGGTCGGGCTCGTGAAATCCTACCCTTTTCAGCAGAGAACGGACGGTTTTCTTTGCCTCGCGTGCCGGTAATCCTGACCGCAAGGTGACGGTTTCGGCGACCTGTTCTTCTATGGTGAGAAGGGGGTTAAGGGCAGTGAGGGGGTTTTGAAAAATATAGGTGAGGTGAGACCCACGAAGGCGTCCTATCGCCTCTGGCCCCATCGACACAGTGTCGTCTCCGTCAAAGAGGATTTGCCCATCTTTCACATATCCAGGTTTGGGCAGCATACCAATAATGGCGTTCCCAATCGTGCTCTTCCCCGCACCCGATTCACCGATTATCCCCACCACTTCGCCGCTATCAACGGATAAGCTGGCTTTGTTCACGACCGTGACTGGCCCATCGGTGCCTGGAAACTCTATGCAAAGGTCTTGAATATCCAGCATTGGATTAGGCCCTCCGCAAGCTTGGGTTCATCAGTAGTCGGATACGATCCCCCACGAGGTTGGCGCAAAAAACCAAAATCAGGAGGACAAAGCCTGGAATAAGGCTGATCCAATAAGCGCCGCTCAGGAGATAAGCCTGTCCATCCGCCACGAGTGATCCCAAGGAGGGTTGGGTGATTGGCAGGCCGAGCCCCAGATAGGACAGGCTGGCCTCAATCGCGATCACATAGCCAAGCTGGACCGCGAGAATAACAAAGATCGGGGCCAAACAATTGGGGAGCACATGCCCCACGAGGATACGGGTCCTTGGCAACTTCATCAGCTGCGCCGCTAGGATATATTCTTTTGTTAGTTCACCCGCGGCAGCGGCGCGCGATGCCCGGGCATAGTGGGTCCATTGCACGATCAAAATCGCCAGAATGGTATTCTCCGCCCCTCGGCCAAGAAGGGAGATACTGAGAAGTGCGATAAAGATAGCGGGTAGGCTGAGAAAAATATCAACGATACGCATGATAACGGCTTCGATCCAACCGCCAAAATAGGCGGCCGTGAGCCCCGCCGTACATCCGAGCGCCAGGGCGCCAACGGAGCTCGCAATTGCTACCATTAGGCTTGTTCGCAGCCCGTAGAGGATCACGCTGAACAAGTCGCGGCCCTGGGCATCGGTACCAAGGAGGTGGAAGGGCCCGTCGACAAGGCTAGCCGATAGGGGGGCCAAGCGCGCGTCGGCTAAGTCAATCTCGGCAAGGTTGAACGGGTTTTGTGGCGCGATCAAAGGAGCCGCGATGGCGCAGATAATCAATGTAAAGAGGATAAAAAGGCAAAGGGAGGCCGTGCCATCACCGCGATAGGCCTTCCACCCGAGCGCCAATGTTTTCTGGATGGACCCAAGGAAAGTCTTGTGCGCCATTGGCGGTGCAACCTGTTGTTGGCTGGTCATTGGCTGCTCCCCCGTCGCGAGAGGCGTGGGTCAATCACATGATAGGTGATGTCGGCGACCATATTCAGCATCAAGAAAAAGAACGTGGCGAGAAGCATGAAGGCCACAATGACCGGCCGATCAAGGGCGGCGACGGAGTCCACCAACAGCTTACCCACACCGGGCCATCCAAAGAGGGACTCTGTGACGACGGATCCCGCCACAAGAGCGCCTGTTTCGATTGTGATAATTGTGATGAGGGGAATGCTGATATTCTTAATCACATGCCGCCTTACCAGTTGGGATGGGGTCAGCCCCTTCGCCGTGGCAAAGCGGACATAGTCTGCTGTCATCGCCTCCTGGGTGAGTGTCGAGGTCATGCGGGCAATATACCCAATCTCATAAAGGGAGAGGGTGATCGCCGGTAGGATGAGATGGCTAAGCCCATCGGCGGTAAAGAGGCTCCACCCAACGCCAAAGATCTCAACCGTATCGCCCCGTCCGATGGAGGGAAGGACCTCAAATCCAACAGCGAAGGTGTAGATGAGAATGAGGCCAATCCAAAAGGTGGGCGTGCTATATCCAAGGACGGCCACCCGCTCAACGGCGACGGCGTACCACCGTCCTTTATTGAGGCCCGCCAAAAGGCCCAAAGGAAAGCCCAGCGAGATGGCGATTGCCATCGCAAGGAACACCAGTTCAAGTGTGGCGGGCAACCGCTCCAAAATGACTTTGAGGACGGGCTCTTGAAACACCCATGACTGTCCGAAGTCGCCGGAAAACACGTTTGTGACAAAGATCAGATATTGCTTGTAGAGAGGAAGGTTCAGTCCAAGCTCTTCGCGAACGGCTGCGAGTTTCTCGGGGTCATCTCGAACCAAGGGGTCGTAAAGGGCGGTGGGTTCACCGATCAGGTAAACCCCCACAAAAACGATGATGGATGTGACCACCAACGCTAAGCCGGTCTGGACGATACGGCTGGCTGCTCCTGAAATCATTCGGCCGCTCCCTGACTAGCATCCTTTACTGGGAAGGCGCGGATCGACTGTATTTCTTTTAGATTTTGCGTTGGGTCATAGGTAAGAACACCATTTTGATACGCAAACAGATAATTAAAGTGATAAATCGGAATGAGGGCGACCTCATCATGTAAAAGACGGGATACCTCTTGCATGATACCATCCCGCTCCTCGATTGGGCTTGTCCCTATTTTGTCGAGAAGGGCATCGACCTCCGCATTTGAGTATTGGCCAACATTGTCATAGGCGTCGGACACCACTGTCGCGCGAACGATCGGAATGATTTGATAGCTGAACAGGCCGTAGCTGCTGAGAGAGATCGAGAACTCTTTTTGAAACCAGCGACCCCAATAGATACTTGGTGGTAGAGCTTCCACGTCTACGTCGATGCCGATTTTCGCCCACATCGATGCCATCGCTTGCAACACCCGAACGTCTGCATTGTAGAGGTTTGCGGTGCCGTGCAGGACGACTTTGAAGCCATCAGGATACCCCGCCTCGGTGAGAAGCTGTTTCGCGCGGTCTACATCAACGGTGATTTCTGGCAGGGTTGCATTATGCCCCATATATCCCTTCGCCAGCCATTGGTTCGCCGGTGATGCAAACCCTTCGAGAAGTTTATCAACGATAAGTTGGCGGTCGAGGCTAATCGATAATGCTTGACGTACACGGAGGTCGCGCAGCGGGTTGGGAATGGGATTCCCAGACTTATCGGTGATGTGCGGGGAGATCTCTCTGCCTATATCCAAATGGAAGTAGAGGGCACGATTAGAGTCGCGACCGACCAGTGCGATATTTTCAGAATCGGCAAGGCGAGGGATATCGGCGGCGGGAATGCCATTGGTGAGTTGGATGTCCCCTGACAAAAGGGCTGCAATCCGGGCGGAGTGGTTGGGGATGAACTTGAGCGTCACCTTCTCCCATGCGGGCTTTGCTCCCCAATAGTGAGGGTTTGCTTCGTAGATGATGGCATCGCCTCGTTTCCACGAGATAGGGCGATAGGGCCCGGTTCCGATCGCCGCGCCTAATGTGTTGAAATCAGACGGAGACGCGTCGGGGCCAATCTCGCTCGATAGAATCATGGCGTCAGCGAGATAGCTTGGAAAATCGAGTACTGGTTCGGTGAGATGGAATAGAACCGTGTAGCGATCAACCTTTTCCACGCGGTCAAGGAGGTTTGCGATAAACTTGATTGGGATTGACGCACCCGGCGGGTTGGGCAGGCGATTAAATGTGAACACCACATCATCGGCATCCAGGTCCGACCCATCGGAAAACTTAATGCCCTGCTTAAGGGTGACCTCAAGGGTCGATGGATCGCGATATCGATAACTCTCCGCCAAGACCGGATAGATCGTCACGCCATCAAGCTCGCGGTAAAACAGGCTTTCATAAATGATGGCAGACGTGGCCTGAACGATTTGGCCGAAAAACCCGTACTGGGGGTCCAGGGTCTGGGGCTCATCGGCGGCGCCGATAACGAGATGCCCCCTTTCTGGCATCGTCTCGTTATTGTTCGAACAGGCTGCCGCAAGGAGACTGACAAGGACAATAATGAGACGATTGGCGAATGCGATCACGGACGATCCTCCGCCATCTCTAAACTTTCAGACAAGGTGTAGTCTACCGGCGGAAATGCG
>CALFRH010000136.1 GCA_937919225.1 uncultured Parvularcula sp. | reverse complement strand
TGACGGCATCCGCTTTGTGTACACCGCATCCACGGTCTCATCGATGGTTAGGCGGACTGCACCATCGTGCTTTCAGTCATTATTGTCGTCCTTAAGCTGAAAAAATGTAATCGGTGCGCCTTCAGGCGACGCAGTGGTAAAAGCCTGCACCGTGCCATAGGGCGGCCAGTTCGCTTCTTCGGTTTCGGCGAAGATAGGCGCGCCCATGTCCTCAACCTTCTTGCGCCACGCGGTCAAATTCGCCACCGGCCAGCGCAAGCCGATCAAGCCCAGGGCCTCAGGCGTACTCCCCTTTGACAAGTCGCGACCGACCAGCCCACGGAAATGCATGAGTTCGATACGCCCACCCAAGCCGTCGGCCCCGGCTTCCTTCAGGATGACATAATCCCGCAGTACTTTGGTCGCGAAATTCACCGGCAGGGCAAAATTAGTGGGCTGATCAAAAGAATCGACAAAGGTGCCCTCGGCGATAACCTCCATCCCGAGACCCCCTACGTAGAAAGTTTTCGCGCCCTCAAGATCCGCCACCATCTGCATTGAATTAAAGGGTGCCGTCACGCTGTCAGCATCAACATCATCCCGCTGGGGCGACACCCACTCATAGGCCGCAAGGTTACCGCCCCCCGGCCCGCGGATGACAATATTGAGAAGCGATAGGTCACCAAAGGCCAACGGGTATGGTTCGTTAAAGGCGGTGTACCCCAAGGCTTCCGCCCGCTCTAAAACACTCTTTACACTCCCCGTTCGGGTCATCAGGGAGAAAAT
This sequence comes from uncultured Parvularcula sp., assembly GCA_937919225.1. GTDB lineage: Bacteria > Pseudomonadota > Alphaproteobacteria > Caulobacterales > Parvularculaceae > Parvularcula. The sequence continues at coordinate 3,718 of CALFRH010000136.1, read as the reverse complement.
CCCGCCCGTATCCCAGGCTTGGGCATTGGCGCGCGCAGGACGTTGCCCCTCCACCGCGCGTTCGATCAGGCGCACCCGGCCACGGTCGGCCCCAGGGGCGGCCATCACCACAATCGCTGCGGGCGCTTCACTGGCGTAACTTTTATCGTCCGTTCCGCGATGGATTACCTCCCACCCCGCAACGTCAGTATAAAACGCCTCGGCCCGCTCTATGTCATCAACGGCGATCACCGCCTCCTGCCATCCCTGCCCCAGCAAAACAGGCGATGGCCCAGCTGCCGCAGCCCCTTTCGGCCCCAGAAAGAGGAACCAAAGAGGCAGAAGAAAGGCGAAAGCCAAGCGACCCATTAATCCTCCCGCGCGAGTTCTTCACCCACCTCGTGGCTGGCGGGATCGTCCATGGCCTCAAGCGCCTCACGCTCCTGCTGCATCACCCGCAAGATGCGCGCCACATATTCCTCCGTCCACAGCCCCCGCTCCGCGGCGGCCGTCTTGTCGGGGGAGAAATTTTCAATATCAGCGCGCGTGATGCTGCCCTTTTCTTCCAGCAAGCGTTCCACCGTATCAAGACGTTGACGCAGCACTGACAACTCCCCCGCCACCGCCATGGTGATGGTCATCACCCGTTCAACGTCGGGGTCTTTGAAAAACCAGGGGCGCTTTCCCGTCGCCTTTGCACCAGCGCCCGCGATGGCATCTTTTATCGACACTATTTCCGTGCTCCAATCACTTCCCAGGCGGCCTTGCGGCCATAATCCTCACTATCATCGTCAGCGGCGTCAGGGAAAACATCCTTATCCACCACCGCCGTTGCGCCCGAATGAATGAGCTTACCCCTGTCGAACCCAGCCTTTTCGAGGAAAGCCTGGAGATCGATGCCATGCAGCTGCGACCAGAAGGGCTCATTATTATAAAAGCTATCCCAGTCGCGCATCGCCTGTTCAAACAGGGGCATATCGTCCGTATATTGCGGCTGTTCCACATGCAGCACCACCCCACCGGGGGCGAGTAGGCGGTGAGTCTCCGCAAAGATGGTTTGCAGCGCCTTAAACGACGTCTCGTGCAGGAACATGGTGGATTGGATCCAGTCAAAATGACCGTCGGGGAACGCCGACAAGGATTCCACATTGCCCTGGACGAATTGGATATTCTCCACCCCCATGCTGCGCGCCCGGGCCGCAGCATAGCGGAGAACCGGCGTGCCCACATCCACCGCGGTAACCTCCGCATCGGGAAAGTTTTGTGCGATGGGGACAGCATTATGGCCAATCGTGCACCCTAAATCGAGGATACGCTTAGGCCGGAAGTCCGGCATGTTCTTCTTCACCCATTTGACCACGGCCAGGCCGCCGCCATCAGCATAGCGGCCCAGCATGCCACCGGTGGTGGCAAACAGTCCCACATCATAGTTGGCGGCGTTCGTCACATCGCCTTCGAAATATTCTGTATGGTAACTGCCGGGCATGCAGTGATGATCCACCGCCGACACATAGCGCGGCAGAGGGACGGTGGGGTCAAGGCGGAGATTTGTTTGGTCGGTCAGTTCCGCCGTCTTTTCCGCCAGCGCCTCCGCCTGACGGAGGGTGACCCAGCGGCCCGCCTGCTGGCGCATCTCCATCGTGTTGCGGCGAAGGGCCGACCAGCCTTGGAAATACCGATCCTCTGCCAGGGCATGGATAATCTCCCGCCGGCTATCAAAGGACCGCCCCTTAGACACCCGCTTGTCAAAAGCAGTCTGCACACCGGGCAGCACCTTCGTGGACAGGTGCCGGTTCATATGGGCGAGGAAGTTAAACCGCTCCGCCTCATCATGGCTGACCTCTGGAAAGACCCCGTGCTGGCCCACCACCCGGTAATCGGGCGGACCCTCATAGCTAGCCGTGGCGTCAGCGGTTTCAGCGGGTTTGTCAGCCATTGTCTGGTCTCCTCCATTGGCGGGGCCCGTTAAATGATATAAACATATATCCTTTCCAAACCAACCCGGCGAGGTGCCTCATGTCCCAAACCTTGATTGTTCTGTTTAACCTAAAGCCCGGCGTTGACGCTGCGGCCTATGAAAACTGGGCCCAAGCGACCGATATTGCGACGGTAAAAACGCTGGAATCCTGCGATGATTTCAAGGTTTACCGCTCTGCCGGGCTCCTCATGAGTGAAGCCTCTCCGCCCTATCAATATGTGGAGATTATCCAGGTCAACGATATGGCGATCTTTGGCGATGAGGTGGGCTCTGACACCATGCAGAAGGTGGCCGGTGAGTTCCAAACCTTTGCCGACAATCCGATTTTCATGCTGACTGACGATATTGAGGGCTGAGCCATGGGGGTACTGACGGGAAAGGTGGCGGTGGTCACCGGCTCTGGCCGACGCAAGGGGCTTGGCGAAGCCATCGTGAAACGGTTAGCCGGGGATGGGGCGGCCGTGGTGATCTCAGACATTGGTCAGTCTGCGGATGCAGCAACGCCCGACGACATGATCGGCGCCACTGATGAAATGAATGCCATCGCGCAAGACATCCGCGATGCGGGCGGAACCGCGAGCCTTAAGACCTGCGACGTGCGCAACTGGAAAAGCGTCCACGCCCTCGCCGATCATGCGGTGAGTGAGCATGGCGCCCTCGACATTTGGGTCAATAATGCGGGCATCGGCTATATTATGAAGCCGCTTTTGGAGGTGACGGAAGATGACTGGCGGGCCGTGATCGATGTGAACCTTACCGGCGCCTTTTTCGGCACCCGCGCCGCCGCGGAAAAAATGGTGAGCGCAGGCAAAGGGGGCCGCATCGTCAATATTGCCAGCCAGGCGGCAAAATCCGGCTTCCCCCATGCCCAGGCCTATACTTCGTCAAAACATGGCCTGGTGGGCCTTGCCCGATCAGCAGCGGTAGAGCTTGGCCCCCACAATATCACCGTCAATAATGTGTGTCCGAACCATGTCACTACCGGCCTCGGCGCCTGGCAAAATGAGTATTTTGCCAAGGTGGTGGGCGCAGACTCCGTCGAAGACTATCTAGAGGCCATGAAAAACCGCATCCCCTTGAGGCGGCCTGGCTTACCTGAAGATACCGCCAACGCCGTTGCCTGGCTGTGTACCGATCAAGCGCAATATATTACCGCCGAAAGCATGAATGTGTCCGGCGGTGAGGAGCCCCACTAGTGAGTTTTGACCGAACGATTGACTATCGCCCCAACGAACCCCTGTCCCAAGGGTTTAGCTGGCCGGACGGCAAAAAGCTTGCCGTCACCATTGTGGTGAATGTTGAGGAGGGGGCAGAGGCAAATATTCTCGACGGGGACCGGGGGCCTGAGCCCGTGGACGAACTTGGCGTGCACCTTAAAAAGCCCATCCGCATCCACGGCAATGAAACCAACTACGCATATGGGGTTAATCAGGGGGCCCCGCGAGTCCTCCGGCTGCTCGATAAATATGGTGTGCCCGCGACGTGGACAGCGGCCTCCCTGGCCCTTGAGCGGGCACCGTGGCTTGCCGACGCCATCGCAAAGCGCGGAGACGAGCCCTGCTGCCACGGCTATCGGTGGCAATTCCAAGCCTTCATGGACGAAGAGCGCGAACGCGACTTCATCAAGCTGGGGACAGACAGCATTGAGAAAACCTGCGGACGGCGCCCGGTGGGTTGGCTATCCCGCTATCTGCACACCGATGATACCAGACGCCTGCTATCGGAAGCGGGCTATCTTTATCATATGGACGATTATTCGGG
>CALFRH010000135.1 GCA_937919225.1 uncultured Parvularcula sp. | reverse complement strand
CCGTCCGCTGGAAGCGCGAGCCGAGGAATAGGACTTTTCCATTCGGTGAATGAGATTGCCGACACCTATTCGGAGCCCATGATCGTTCAAGATAATCTCATCGGCGATGAATACACGGTCAATATCTACGTCGATGCAGACGGGGAGTTGGTGACTGCCATCCCGCACAAGCGCCTCGCGGTTCGCGCTGGGGAAGTCGAAAAGGGTATCACCGAGAGAAGATCGGATATTCGTGATCTAGCTGAAAGAGTCGTCAACGCGTTGCCCAACCCGTCCGGGATAATGTGCTTCCAGCTCATTGAGGACGCGGACCGCGGAGTTCGCGTGTTTGAGATCAACGCCCGCTTTGGAGGGGGCTATCCGCTTGCAGACAGAGCAGGAGGACGGTTTGCCGAAAGTCTTCTGGCTCGCGTCGCCAGCATGCCCGAATGCGCCAGCGATGAGTGGAGCGAAGGGGTGAAGATGCTACGTTTCGACGCGGCGGTTTTCCGTGATTGAGCTTTGTGAGAGCGTCATCGTTCTGGATATGGACGATACGCTCTATCTCGAAGCCGACTTTGCCGTGAGTGGATTCAACGCACTGTGCAGCCAGTTTGGCGACCGTTTCGACGGACCTAAATTCGTAGAAGACTGCACCGCGTCCCTGTATTGTGGAGAGCGCGGCAACATCTTCAACCTAGCCCTTGAAGCCCAAGGGCTAGAAGCCGAACCACAGCTTATCGCGCAGTTGATTTCTGCCTATCGCAGCCACTCGCCTGATATCCGACTGTGCGACGATTCAGAGCGGTTCTTGGTACGTACGGGGAACAGGCAAACCGGTCTCGTGACAGATGGGCCAGAAGTCACTCAGGCTTCGAAAGTTCGAGCCCTTAACCTCTCGACGCGAATTGATCATATCGTGCTTACCGATTCTCTTCCTCAAGGTTTCGCCAAGCCGCACCCTCGCCCATTCCAAGAGATTGAGCAATTGTCTGGAGCTCCTTCATCCAGCCATGTCTATATTGCCGACAACGGCGCGAAGGATTTTCTTGCACCCAATACGCTAGGCTGGAGGACGGTGCAGATTCTTCGCGAGGGCCGTATTCACGATGGAGTTCCCACGACCCCAGACCATCGGGCTCAGTCGATCATCGTATCGCTTGATGAGATTTCCTTCACCACTTGAAGGCTCTCGAATCAATTCGATGTCCGATCGCACGGATTGCTTTCGCCCCGCGGGAATTCGCTTTCACGCTCTCCGAAGACCATGACCGAAAAAGTACGAAAGAGGATCTGAAAACGAAGCAACCACGTTTCGTTCTCGACATACCAAAGGTCGAGTTCGATCTTCCGGTCCAGCGAAAGCCGCGTGTTAACGTTAACCTGCGAACAGCCTGTCATGCCCGGCCGCAGTTTTACGCGCAAATCTCCCCCAATGCAGAGGTGCGCGATAGTTTCGGGAAGAAGCGGACGGGGACCGACAAAAGCGAGATCGCCTGAGACAACGTTCAACAGGCCCGGTAATTCATCAAGGCGGCTGCGACGAAGAAATCGCCCGAATGCCGTCACTCTTTCTTCGTCTGGCAGAAGAGCGCCATCTTCTCCGAGGGTGTCCCTCATACTGCGAAACTTGAGCATGGTAAAAACCTTACCGCCAAGCCCGCTTCTTGCTTGCCTGAAAACAACCGGCGGGCCCAGAGAGACCCAGGTGCACAGCGCAAGAAGCGCGAGCAAGGGCGTCACTATAATAAGCAAGACTGCCGCAATAGCGCGTGAAACGAGATTACCGATCTCAGTTATCCCTCGCTTCATGTTCCCTACTCACGATTTGCGCTCCCATTTTCCAAAGAAGCGGGTCACCCGATCCCAAAAGCTGACCGGCATATCAGGCGTGTCGTAATAACTTGTGTAGTAATCAGAGGACGCAACATAGAACTGCACTGAATCGCCATAGCGTCGTCTTGCGTGATCTGCGTAATCGACGTGGTCAAAAATCACCCCTTGGGGTCTAAAGCTGAGCAACTGGAGCGCCGCACGCATCTGCTCGCTTGTCGTACGCCCCCACTTCGCGACCATGACGGTTTGGTCAGCGTGGTCGCACATCGTACGAGCATCGCGCACAGCTAGCGCGGCAGGGGCATTTATAACTATAAAGTCAAAACGCTCGCGCAGTGCAGCGATTAGTCTTAACAACTTACGTGAACTGATCATCGAGTTTGGATGATCAATTTTCCTGTTCGCGCTTAGAACATGAACATGGGTTGATGGAGGCTCGCTATCTTCGTTTTCCATCTCGCCATCTCGAACGATTGGCAGGACGGAATCGATGTCAATTTTTCCCGCAATTAGGTCAAGCAGATCCGGTGTTGCAATCTTCTGCTGCAATTGCTGGACCAAGCCTCGCTTGCGCAGATCGAGATCAAGAGCCAGTGTTTTTTCTCCAAGGACCGCACCTGCAGCTGCCAAGGTCACAGAGACAGTTGATTTGCCATCGCCAGGCAACGGCGACGTCACAAGCACAACCTGCGCCCCGGCTGCTTGGCGAAGCGCGCGGACGTCAGTGTATGCGGAGCGGGCCACTTCGGCAAATAGCGACTGAGGATCATCGATCACGGGACTTTCATTGGGGTCTTCTCCCAATTGCTCGCGGGGCGCTAATGGCAGCATTCCGAAAGTCGGCAAACCGAAATGCCGCGCAATCTGCGCTGATGTCCGCAGCCGGTCGTCCAAGTTCTCCCGTGCAAACGCGAGCATAAAACCGAAGATGCCTGAAGCAAGCAAAGCAAACAAAGTCGATTTC
>CALFRH010000134.1 GCA_937919225.1 uncultured Parvularcula sp. | reverse complement strand
TTATTATGGTGTTGGTGACCCTTCTCCAGCAGGGTGACTAAGGGCTAAACAGCCGTCATCAGCCAACGAGTGGAGACCCAGGCATGGTCACGCTGAACAAGATTTACACTAAAACCGGCGATGATGGGACCACGGGCATTGTGACCGGCGACCGGTTGGCCAAGACCCATCCGCGGATTGTCGCGATTGGAGAGGTGGACGAGCTAAACGCCGCCATTGGCGTCGCCCTTGCCAATGTCACCCATGATGTCATCAAGGGAACCCTCCTCGCGGTTCAGAATGATCTCTTCGATGTGGGCGCTGATCTTGCCACGCCAAAGCCGATGAAGGGCGAGTTGCGCTTGGCCGAGGATCGCCCCAGCAAGCTAGAAGCGGCCATCGACGAGCTGAATGCGGACATGCCGCCTCTCTCCTCCTTCATCCTTCCATCTGGGCCCGGGGGCGCCGGACACCTCCACCTGGCTCGCGCCATTGCGCGGCGGGCTGAAAGATCCGTCTGGCGATTAAAAGATAGCATGCCTGGCGTCGACTATCTCAACCCCGTTGTTGCGCAGTACCTTAACCGGCTATCCGACTATCTTTTCGTGGCGGCAAGGACAGCTAGCCTCAAAGCGGGTGGTGAGGTCCTTTGGGTGCCGGGCGGCGGCCCAGACCCCGAAGGCACAGATTAACGCTGCCTATTTTGGTTCGTTGACAGAATAATAATCGCCCCCACAATTGCCGCACAGAGATAAATCTGTGGCAAGTAAGCGACGATCCAATCGCTGCCCGCCATGGCGATGGGGCTGCCGCCTTCGGCGTTGATCGCCTCCACAAGGCTGCCCTGTTCGTCGTAATTATCTTTCTGCGCCCGAAAATTGATATAGAGAAACCCACCATAGGCGAGCAACAGGGCGACGCGCTCATAAAGGCGGATCGCCCCTGTTGAGATGTAGATGATGCCGAAAATAGCCAAATGGACCGTCAGGAAAAAGTTCCACGTATCGGACACTAAGGCCCGGTTCAACGCCAACAACTCGTGCAATGCGTAAATGTCCATACCCACCGGCGCCCTTTGACGCCCTCCCAAAACCTCAACTTGTCCATCATATCGAACGTTAACAATAGAAGGAACCCGGTTTGGCTTCCTGCATGTTTTTCGCGCGTGAGCCCATTGCCAACCGCACAAGAGAAAGCCCGCGCCTTGGGCAGGCGCGGGCTTTCATCAGTGTCAAAATCATTCTGTTACAAAGCGCCTCTAATCCTAGGTGAATATTTGTGGCGCTTTCGGTCTTAGGGTTGAACCCCTTCCCTGCGGCCACCCGCACGCGGGTGGCCTTGGAAGTGATTTAGAACGATTTGCGATAGGTCAGACCAACGGTCCGCGGGGTGTTGGTCCGGAACCCAAGCCGTGCCCGGCCACCACGCTCCCGATCAAAGGAGATATTGGCGTTCTCGTCGGTGAGGTTGGTCACCGATAGGACGAGCTGAGAATCTTCCCAATCGAGCCCTGCGCTGAGATTGATCGTCTCGTACGCATCGAGTTCGAGATCCACCAACTCAGAGGGGTTTTCGGTGCCGGTAAAGCCACCGAAAGCCAAGCCAGTCGCTGTCGGCAGGCCTTGCCCTTCGATTTGGTCGCTTGGCTGGGTGAAGCGTGAGCCGATATGTTGGATCGACCCGGTGACATAGGGTGTTGCCCCTGCCAACTCAGCGCCAAAGTAATAGACCGCAGATGCCGCAATTTGCAGCTCAGGGACCGATGGAAGGCGATTGCCATCTTCAATCCCACCGATCACATTGCCTTCGCCGTCAACAACCGTGCTGTCGAACTCAGCTTCGATCAGGCTACCGGAGATGAAGAGGTCCAGCCCCTCCGCCGGGGAGAAGCCAAGTTCCGCTTCAAGCCCGGTGCTGTGGGCCTCTTCGACGTTAAAGACGATCCGCGACGAGCAGCTTCCAGCGTCCAAAGTGACTTGGAGGTCGGAAATGTCGTTGTAGAAGGCCGCTGCGGTGAACGAGACGCCGCCGCGATAGACCTTAATACCGCCTTCATAGTTCCAAAGGGTTTCATCCCCATAGTCTTGGAACCCGCCGAAAATCGCCGCGTCCTCCGCACTACAAAGAGGAACGTTGAGAGGATCGTTCACCCCGCCAAGCCGGAAGCCTTGTGACGCCTGGGCATTCAAGGTGACACCGTCAGACAGCTCGTAGCTTGCCAAGAAACGAGGCGTAAATCCGTCCGATGACGTTGTATCCTCTACGTTTGAATCGCCATTGGCGAACAAGCCGCCGGTGGAAATCGTCCGCGTTTCTTCGAAGTCGTAATAACGACCACCCGCTGTTACGGTTAGTCGATCCGTGACGTCCCAATTCAGTTCACCAAAAATCGCATACTGATCAAGTTCATAGGACAAGTCAGAGTTGAACGGCGAATCTAGATTTGGGAACCCATTGGACACGGCGGCAGAAGTACCAGCGCCCTCAGAGGCATCGACAAAGGCAGCATAGCCCGGTGTGGGGAGACGCTGCGCGTAGTCGCGTTCGTTGGTGGCGTAAAATGCACCAACAAGCCACTGGAATGGACCATCATTTGTTGAAGCGAGACGGACCTCCTGGGTAAAGCCCTCATAGTCGGTCGTGTCCCGAAGGTTGGACGGGATTTCCGCGACAGCCTCATCAAGCCCAAGATCCAAGGACACAGAATGGGTCAAAGCACTGGCGTCGCGGCTCACGAGAATGCTGCGGTCCGTCAGAGTTGTCACCGACGTCAACTCCGCCGCAGGAAACGCATAGCTGACTGTCAGGTCACCAATGAATGTTTGATCCCGGAAGGCTTCATCCTGCAGCAAAAATTGTTGCCGTTCGTCAAGGCTATTGCCCGCCCCCAGTCTGTTAGGAGTGGCGAGGATGTTAAAGGCCTCTTGACGGTTAAAGCCATCGGCCTCGATTTCTTGGAACAAGAGCCGAGGGGTGATCGACAAGTTGTCGTTCGGTTGGAAAAGAAGTGTGGCGCGTCCACCGGTCCGGGTGCCGCCATTGACGTCTTCCTCAAAACCATCGGGGGTGACTGCATCAATATAGCCGCCATATTCCGTATGGTATCCAACAAGGCGTAGGGCGATATTATCACCGATAGGGATATTGCCCATGCCCTTCACATGGCTACCTGTGTCACCATCATTAACAGTGTTGACGTTCGCTTCGACCGAAGCCGCATACTCGCCTAACTCTGGCTGGTTGGTGATAAATCGCACCGTACCGCCGACACTACCTGACCCAAAGAGGGTACCCTGGGGCCCACGGAGTGTCTCTACACGGCTGAGATCGTAAAGGTCGATGTCTGGCGTGAACAAAGAGAGAGAAATCACGGACTCGTCTAGATAAATGCCCACCTGTTCTTTCACGCCAGGCTGGTCACGGACAATCTGTCCGGCGGAAACACCGCGCACCGCTACTTGGCTTTGGCCTGGCCCGAGGTTTTGAATAGTCAAACCTGCCACATTACGCGCAACATCTTCGAGGTTAGTGGCGCCGGTCCGGCTAATATCCTCTTGGGTTTGGGCATTGACGGAAAAGGGAACATCTTCGATGGCCTGTGCCCGTTTGGTTGCAGTCACAAGAATCACATCGTCTTCATCCTGCGCAACGGCAGAGCCGAGGCCAACCCCGGCCATACATAGCGCTAGGGTAGAAGCCCTCAGCATTTTTTGACTGTTTCGCATTGTGCGTTTCCTTCCTATTGTTGATTAAAGGAAAGATAGGCCGAACCGCTGTCCCTGTCCCTATATCTGCCCACGGTCGAGGCAATCTCCGAAGGTTTGTTGCAGAGTTGCAACGCCAGCCCCCGCCGAGCTTGATGCTGTAATTGCGAAAGTGGGCTTCATCGCCTCATTATTGGGGGGTCTTGCGAGCAATCATCTCCTTGTAATGAAGGACTGCCAATAGGGGCTTTCGTTAGAGGAGTACCCGTCAAACGATCAGGTCGGCCGCCATGCGACAAAAAGCGAGGGGCGCTGACGGCCGTCCCTTCTTTTCAAACGTTCTACATTCGTTCCAGTGGGCGGAACCCAAAAGCCCTAGACGATACACTTGAAAGAGAATTGGTGAGCCCGACAGGATTCGAACCTGTGACCCGCTGATTAAAAGTCAGCTGCTCTACCAACTGAGCTACGGGCCCGACCAGAGCGAGGCCATTAGGGAATGCCGTCTTCGTGGTCAACTAAAAGATCACTCTGAAGCGAATAGTGTCGCGCCGGTACACTTCGCGCTCTGCCTATCGACCGCGCAGGACGGTGATGAGGAGCGATGCCCGCTTCCGAAGGTCAGACAGGTCGTTGCCAGCAAGGTAATCGCCGGCCCATTTGTACGGCGCAATCATGGGGGTTAGAGCCTGGGCCCATGGGGTCCCAGTGCCCCACAGATCGCGCGGTTTAGGCAGCGATGCGGCGAGGTCAGGATTGGCTGCCCAGGCGCGTGCCAAGCGCTGCATCGGCATCTCGTGAGGGACCGACGCAGGGGTATCCATAGCATGGCTCCAACGCCTCGCCCCGCCGAGGACATAAAGCGCCGCGAGGGTCTCCAGAGCCTTTAAAGACACCACCGGTATGTCTGGCACCAACCAGCGGATGAAGAGGCCGATACGCGCGCCCTCATGGACCCTGGCGAGGTCGAGGGCTGTTTCGGACTCTATCGTCTCTACGGGCTCGAGAAAGGCGGCTGTGTCATCAATCATCCTATCGACGATGGACCGCGCCCCTGGGTCACGTTTTCCGATGGTCTCGGCCAGCGCTTCGACAAGCGGGTGACGGCGCGGCGGCGCCTCACCAAAGACTTCCGCTGTCGCCTCCCGCCACCATTGCAGACGAATAGCGCCAAGCATGGGATCCGACACTCGTCCAGGCAGGGTGCGCAGCTCTGACGTCAGCGCTAAGATGGCAAGGCACCCTGCCCGCTTATCATCGGGGACATAGGGCAATGCCAGCCAATGGTCGGGGTCGGCGGCCTCGACTTGGGTCATCAACTCAGTTGCCACGGCAGCCCCGAGAGGCGCAAAATGGATGGGGCGCAGCATGAAGGCCCCTCCCCTTATGTCGTTGCGACCTGCCCCTCGCCACTCGTCACCTTGGACCAGTCCCGCTTCACACCCGTCCGCAAAAGCAGCGGTGAGGCGATGAACACGGAGGAATAGGTCCCCACAAGCACACCCCAGATGAGCGCAAAGCTAAACCCACGCAGCACATCACCGCCAAACAGAAACAGCGAGAACAACGCCAACAATGTCGTGATCGACGTCATCAAGGTCCGCGCCAAGGTCTGGTTGATCGACAGGTCGATGACTTCCTCAAGCGGCTTCTTCTTGAACTTCCTCAAATTCTCCCGGATCCGGTCATAGACCACCACCGTGTCATTCATGGAGTAGCCGATAATCGTCAGAAGCGCTGCGATAATGGGCAGGGTAAAGTCGAGCTGGGTGAGACAGAAAATCCCCACTGTGAGGATCACGTCATGCACCAGGGCGAGGATGGCGCCCAGGCTGAACTGCCACTCAAAGCGGAACCAGATGTAAACCAGCATGAGGCCAATCGCGACCACCATGGCAAGGACGCCTTTTTGGATGAGCTCGCCCGAAATGGTGGGGCCCACCACATCAACCCGGCGGAAGCTAATCCCCTCGCCCAAGGTTTCGCTCAGCGTGGCTTTGACAAGGTCGGCCACTTCCGTTTGCCGACGTTCGGCCGCCTGATCGACACCATCGCCCTCCTCCGGAGAGGATGCGGCCGCTTCATCCGTCTGCAACTCAACGATGACAGCGATGCCATCTTTCGCGCCCGCGGTGCCGCCAATCTCCTTGGCAATCACATTCCCCAAATCTAGCGTCGAGACTGCGGAGCGCACTGCCGTCAGATCATCGGGGACGAAGGTTTGTTCCTCCGCCGGGCCCACCTCAATGGTGACCCCGCCGCGGAAATCGATGCCGAAATTGAGGCCAAGAGTGAACAACGCCACGATAGAGCCCACCATCGCCGCCAAAGAAACGATGGCAGAAATATTCCGAAAGGATGAAAACGGAATATTCGTTTGGGAGGGAATAATGCGTAAGCCCATTTTCTTAATCCTCCTAAATCGACAAGGTCTTTGGCCGAGCGCTCAGCACATACCGACCAGCGAAAAGACGTGTCACCACATAAGCGGTGAAGACTGAGGTGATGACCCCGATGCCCAACGTTACGGCGAAGCCTCGCACAGGCCCTGAACCCAAAAAGAACATGATGAGCGCAGCAATGAGCGTGGTGAGGTTCGCATCAAAGATGGCGGAGCTGGCGTGACGGTACCCCGCCTCCACCGCTGCAACGGCCTTTTTGCCCGCTGCCACTTCTTCTCGAATCCGCTCGAAGATCAGCACATTCGCGTCCACCGCCATGCCGATTGTCAGCACGATCCCAGCAATCCCCGGCAGGGTTAGCGTCGCCCCAAGGAGGGACAACGCCCCCGCGATCAACACCACATTCGTTAAAAGAGCGAGGTCAGCGTAGATGCCGAACCGACCATAGGTGATGACGATGTAAATCACGACGGCAACAAAGCCGATGATAAGCGCAATCGTCCCCGCCCGGACGGAGTCCGCACCGAGATCTGCACCCACGGTGCGTTGCTCAATGGTGGTTAGCTTCGCGGGGAGAGCACCCGAGCGAATAAGGACGGCCAACTCTTGCGCCTCTGCGGGGTCAAAGCTCCACGTAATCCGACCTGACCCACCGGTGATTGGCGATTGGATCGTTGGGGCGGAGATGATCTCATTATCGAGGACAATCGCAAACCGGCGACCAATATTCTCGCGGGTCACATCGGCAAACAGCCGTGCCCCGCGCTGGTCAAAGCTGAAGTTAACCTGGATGCCTGGCCCGTCTTAGTTAGGCGACGAACCCGCTGCTGTGACCATTTCCCCGGTGTCGTCGGCATCTTCAAAGATAATCAGATCGCCCTCAAACTCCGTCATCGGCAGCCGAAGGCGCCGCGGCGGCGCTGGGGCTAACGGGTCCGCCGTGTCATCCACCATGTGGAAACTCAAGGCGCCAGTGCGATCAATCACGCTACGGATGCCTGCGCTATCACTATTGCCTGGCACTTGGACGACGATGCGGTTCGGCCCCTGCCGTTGGATGGAGGGCTCTGTCGTCCCAAGACTGTCGATCCGGCGACGGACCACTTCAATGGAGTCGATCACCGCGCTGTCGGCATAAAATTTCTCAGCCTCTTCGGTCATGACAAAGAGGACCGACTGTTCCTCCCTTGTGACGCGCCAGTCTCGCCCGGCCGCCGCACCCAAGGGGCCGCCGAGAGGCCGCGACAGATCGCGCAACCGGGCAAAGGCGGTATCCATGTCGCTTGGATTATTGATCGGTACCCGCAAGGTGCGGTCAGTGACCTCAATTCGGCCAAAGGGGATCCGCCCCCCCTGCCGCAGGGTCGAACGAATGTCCGACTGGAACGTCCGCACCCGATCCTCAAGCACTTTTGGCGTGTCTACCTCAAGAAGGAGGTAGGAGCCCCCTTGAAGGTCGAGGCCAAGGGTCACCCGCGTATCGGCAAACCCTGGCGGCGGGTTCTCGGCATCAAAGAAATTGGGCAGCGCAAAGTAGGCCCCCATCAGGACAAGAACGATGATCGTTCCGACCTGCCACTTATTGTACTGCAGCATGGGCGCGCTCTACTTCTTCTCGTCGGGTTGGGAGCGGGAGGGGACATCCGCGATGGTGGCCTTCATCACCTTCACCTGCACCCCGTCAGAGATTTCCACCATCACCTCTGGGTCGTCGGAGGCTTTGACCACCTTGCCCACAAGGCCCCCCGCGGTGACCACCGAGTCTCCGCGCTTGATGGCGGCGATCATCTCCCGATGCTTCTTCTGCGCATTTTGCTGCGGCCGAATCAGCAGGAAGTAAAAGACGATGAACATCAACGCCATTGGGATCAGAAGATCCAATATCCCGCCCGCTGGGGCCCCTGCCTGGGCGAACGCCGCCGATGTGGGCAAGAGCGACGAGAGGCTGGCGACGAGCACGATGCGGGAAAGGGGCATGGTCATATGTCCTTATTCGGTTGCCATAGAGGGATTAGCTGGACCCTAGGTCAGCAATGTCCTTGGAAAGTCAAGGCGCGGCTATAGACCGAAGCTGGCATTGGGGGCAACTAATGGACAGGACCAATCGTCACCATTCGCTCGTGCCCGGCGAGGTCCTTTGACACAGACACCGCGCGATCAGGCATCGCGGCTATCATAAGACGGCTCACCGGCGCCCCCTGCCCCGTACCGATTTCGAGAAAAGCCGAGCCTTCCGGCTTAAGCCAGCGGGCCAATAGCGGGGCAAGGGCACGGTAAGCGTCAAGACCGTCAGGTCCCGCGAACAAGGCGAGTGCCGGTTCATAATTCTTTACGGACGTCGGAAGATCTGCATCGTCCTCGATGTAAGGCGGATTAGAAACGATGACATCGTATGGGCCGGTGTATGGTCCGGCCGGTGCCGCCGCAAAGTCACCTTCGATGAGCGCTGCGCGCTCCCCAACGCCGAGGATGTCAACATTCTGACGCGCAATTGCCAGCGCTGAGGCCGACTGATCAACGCCCCTTCCCGTGGCGCTTAGCCGCTCGGCAAGGAGGGTCGCCAAAAGGCAACCAGAGCCAGTGCCCAAATCGAGGATGACCGCATCCTCTGTCATCACCGCCAACGCCGCCTCGACCAGCATCTCGGTATCAGGTCGTGGGATGAGGACATCAGCACTAACGACAAAAGGGCGGCCGTAAAATTCTTGGGTTCGAACGAGGTGGGCGACGGGCACCCCCTCCCGCCGGCGTGAAATCAGCATCTGAAATTGCGCCGCGACCTCTTCCCCCACGGGCCCCGCGTCACCGGCGATGAGATCCGCATGGCTCAGCCCCGATGCATGCAGGAACAGCGTGCGCGCGTCTAACATGGGCGTGGGCATGGGCGTGGGACTATCCGCAAGCTGCGCGGCAGCCTGTCGCACAAGAGTACCGACCGTATGGGGAACATTTTGCGGCAAGATCAGGGCACCAACATTTCAATTTGTTCATTCATGCTGCGACAAAGACGCCTCTGCCTTGGCGCGGCGAATTCACCCCCTATGTCGGCCATGGGAGAGGTGTTGTCCAGCGCGTCGCTTAAGGAGCTTTCCATGCGCAAGTCACTTTTTATCGGAACGGCCATCACCGCAATTGCCTTCACCGGGGCTTCGGCGGAGGAGAAGAGTTACTATATTTCTGGAAGCGTCGGGGCCAATTGGGCCTCAGACTCTGACAATGAAGGGTCGTTCACCGACGATTTTACGATCGCCGGGACCGCCCTTGATGGGGCAACCCTGCCCGCCGGGACTGCTGTCGGTTGGGATACCGAGTTCGATGTCGGGTACACCCTCAGCGCAGCCATTGGTAAGGACCTAGGCGCCTTCCGGGCAGAAGCAGAGGTTGCCTTCACGCAAAATGATGTCGACACCCACAGCGGCGTTTTTGCCGGTACCACCAGCCTTGATCCCGTGGACGCCACGGTGTTGGTGGCCTCGACCAGCGATGATTTAGGCACCACGGTCGGCGCCCTTGTCGCTGATGGTCAAGGGGACCTTCAGACCACCTATCTCTTTGCGAACGGCTACTATGATTTCGAACTGCCGAACACGTCCATCGAGCCCTATATCGGTGCCGGGATCGGTGTTGGATTTGTGGACGTTGAATACGCTCCTTCAAATGTCGGGATCGTGGATGATGACGACACGGTATTTGCCTACCAATTCATGGCTGGCGCCGCTGTACCCGTCACGCCGCAACTCATGGGCTTTGGTGAAGACGGCTATCGCGGAACCACCGACGTTGAGGTAGACGTCGACCTGTTCGCCGGCGAGCTGGAAATTGAAAACCGAGGCGTGATTGCAGAAGTTGGCCTACGGTACAATTTCGGCGGGTAAGGGGCTCGCCGCTTCACATTTTCCAGAAAATAGGCGGCGCCCTATGCCGCCTATTTTTTGAGGATGGGTAACGCATGGTGGTTTGTGTAAAGGTCCACTCTCGAAGGCGTAGGGCTGGGATACGTTGGCAACCCGCTTACAACCCCATGACAGACAATAGCCTGTCATGATCAATGGCATGAACTGTAATGCCCTTTGGTCGTACGCCCACCGATGTTTCCGCCGCTAGGAGAGCGTTGATGATCGCCTCTTCTGTGGCGTCGCGCGCAGCGCGATAGACATCGTCAAGGTGCGTATCCTCCAGCAGTGTTGGTGTCAGCTGGGTTTTGCGCCCCTCAATATCGACCGGATCATTCGCCGTAGAAAGCGCTAAGAAAATGTCTCCAGAACTGTTGGCAGCGATGGCGCCTGTTCGCGCTAAACCAAGGCCTGCCCGTTTGGCCACGCGCGACAATTGGAATGGCAAGAGGGGCGCGTCGGTGGCGACCACAACGATGATTGAGCCGAACTCGCGTTCCTTGATTTGTTCAAATACGGTCCCTTCGGGAAGGTCGCGCCCAACCGGTACCCCGCAGACTGTCAGATCTTCACGGCGTCCAAAATTGGACTGGACAAGCACACCGACTGTATACTGTTTATCACCAAGGGTAATGACCCGAGAAGAGGTACCTGTTCCACCTTTAAAATCATAGGTGATCATGCCGTTCCCGCCGCCGACATTACCCTCGGCAATTGGGCCACTCGCGGCACTATTAAGGGCACTTAAAACATGCGCCTCGGTAACGTGAAACCCGTTAATGTCGTTCAGCACACCATCATAGGTTTCCGCAATAACAGGCAGTGCGAATAGATGGTTCTCGCCAAATGCTTCTGAATATTGGTCAACGATCCATTTGACCGTCGCATGGTGCACAACCCCCACCGAATGAGTGTTGGTGATACACACCGGCCCTAAAAAGTACCCCGCATCCTGAACCCAATGGGCGCCAGTCATCTCGCCATTACCGTTAAGGGCATGCATGCCCGCATAGACATATTGGGGTGTCTTTGTTTTCCCCCGCGGCAATAGAGCAGTGACGCCGGTCTGCACACCAGGGCCGCTATCACTGGGGTCTTTTCCGCGAGTAATAGTAGCGTAGCCAACCTCTACCCCCGGCACATCGGTAATAGCATTATACGGACCAGTGGTGCCCGCGAATGGCAACCCAAGCTCGCGCCCACGCTTTTTCGTCGTACTCATCGCCCGTTCCTCATTCGTTACTTTCCAGATCCGCCAGCCGGTCGGTCTGGTCCTGCAAGATAAGGGCATCGATCATTTCGTCGACGGCCGGCCCGCCCTCTATCATATCCTGAAGCTTATAAAGGGTGAGGTTAATCCGATGATCAGAGACACGGCTTTGGGGGAAATTATAGGTTCGTATGCGCTCGGAACGGTCGCCCGATCCCACCTGACCCTTTCGCTCGGCGGAGCGCTCGGCGTCGATCCGCGCCCTTTCAGCATCATAAAGCCGTGCACGGAGAACTTTCATCGCTTTTGCACGGTTCTTATGCTGAGACTTCTCATCCTGCTGGCTGACCACAACGCCTGTAGGAATATGCGTGATACGGACAGCTGAATCTGTCGTGTTCACCGATTGCCCACCGGGTCCCGAGGCACGGAAAACGTCCACCCGCAAATCACTTTCATTGATTTCGATGTCTACATCTTCCGGTTCAGGCAGGACCGCGACCGTTGCGGCTGAGGTGTGGATCCGACCTTGGGTTTCCGTTTCGGGGACCCGCTGCACCCGGTGGACGCCGGATTCAAACTTCAACCGCCCAAAGACATTATCGCCCGACACGTTGGCTTGAATTTCCTTATAGCCCCCGACCCCGCTTTCGGTGGCACTGATCACCTCGACCCGCCATCCCCGCGTGGACGCATAGCGTTGGTACATTCGGAAGAGGTCCCCCGCGAACAGCGCCGCTTCGTCACCACCCGTTCCGGCGCGCACCTCTAAGATTACGGGGGCGTTGTCAGCTTTATCCTTGGGCAGCAACATCAGCTGCAACTCATGTTCCAGCGCCGGAATTTTCTCTTTCAGCTCCGCCAGCTCTTCCCGCGCCATCTCCGCCATATCGGGGTCATCACCGGCAATCATCTCCTCGGCCGCGCCTAGATCATCTCGCGCGGTGGTCAGAATCTGTGCCGCCTCTGCCACGGGTTTTAGCTCTGCATGCTCCTTTGAGAGGCGCACAATGTCGTCGGCGTCGCTCACCTGGGACATTTCAGTTTCCACGGCCTGCAAGCGGTCGATAATAGCGGTCAGTTTTTCCTGCGGAATCAAGGCTGTGGTCTTTCTTGGGTCATGCGTATGGACGCGAGACCCCCGGAGTTAGGCGGTTCGCGCCATCTCGTCTACGCCCCACCCATCATCTGCGCCATGTGGGCATCTTCAATTGCTTTAAACCGCTTATAGGCTTGGCGCTCACGGAGGGGTGCAACATAGGCCGTGAAGGCTGATCGCTCGGGAATGGTTTGAAAGGCCATGCCAAAATCAAGGCACGCGCCCAGATAAACATCCGCCGCCGAGAAGGCATCCCCCGCAATATAGCGCCGGTCGGTGAGTGCTGTTTCCAACGCGTCCATGGTTCGATCAAAGGAGCCAAAGCCCGCCGTGGCCTCTTTATCGACACTATCGACACCCCAACCCTGCGCCTGACAGAGAATGGCTTGCTCCATGGGTCCTGCCGCAAAGAGTGTCCATCGATAATAGTCGGCGCGAGCACCGGGCGCCGGAGCGAGGCCTTTTTCAGGAAAGGCGTCGGCCAAATAAAGACAGATCGCAGCAGCCTCGGTCACCACCTGGCCGTTGTGGACGACGGTGGGCACCTTCCCCATCGAGTTGAGCGCGAGATAGTTGGGATCCTTCATCGATACTGCGCCAGGGATAGGCGGCGCTTTTGACCCCTCATAATAGTTGAGCAGCACCTCCTCATAAGGCTCCCCCACCTCTTCCAGCATCCAGCGCGCAATCTGGCCGCGGGACATCGGGTGGGTGTACAGAGTGAGGGGGGAATCGCTCATGGTCGCTCTCTCGGTAATCGCAACACTATTGTTGCGCCCCTTGCGGTAGAATCGCAACAGAGCAAGTCGGTCGTTACCGTTCTGAAACCAGTTGTGCGGTATTAGGGATTTATTGACTCTGTTGCGAAGGATATCGCGAACATGCGTACTTTTCTTGGTGCTTTCGGCCTCGCCCTTAGCCTCGCTGCCTGCGGCGAGCGGGAGCCGGAGATGACCCTGCTTGATGCGGCCTCCCTGTTCCGCGCCCACGGCACCGATTTGGGCGCCATCGAGCAAGCCTATCCAGGGCCTTATCTTGGCTTCTTTCGAGTGCCCGCTCGCCTCGACGAAGATCAAAAACCGGGGGATGAGACGCTGATGAAAACCGTCCGTGCACATTTCCCGGTGGAGTTCATCGACTTCTTCCCCCTAGGTGACACTGGAAAGGACGAGGTGAACGTGATTCTCAAACGGTTCAGTGGAGAGTATGGCTGGACCATCATTAGCTTGGTTTACTCCGAGATTCCCCTACCCGAACCGGAAGGCGAAGAGAATAAAGGGATGGCTATGTACGATAGCTGCGATTCCCGTGCCGTCCAGTGGATCAGCAGGAAACCGACCAGCGGTTCTTATTCCGTATTCTGTCGATTAAGTGATAAATGGTACGCGTTCCAAAGTGTGCACTAACATCCAATTCTATTTTCTACGATTTGTACACCTATTACTGTGAATGGAACAACAATCACATCGGCGTGTTTGCTACTAGTTTAATCAATTTGTTGACTACGGAACTTTTCTCTTTACGCGAGCTAACATTGATGATAGCGGATCCACGGGGCCGGAGAAAAGTATGACTTACAGAAATCGCTGCAGAAACTTTTTGATCAGCTTGATCAAAAAATATACTTCGATGAAATCTTTACGAGAATTCTTTTCTTTAGAAAGAATTGGACGATATTTTTCTGAACAACGTGTTTTATGGGGCGTGAAGTTCTCATCAGCTTTCTTGGGTGCATTAATTTGTACAGGAATGATATCTCCCGCAAACGCGCAGGTCGGATTTGTTTTAAATCAGAGCAAATTTAGCTTCGCGCCCCATAACACAAATGACCTTGAAGACTTCGTTTGGGCTATTAACCAGCTCCCGTCCAATCCGGATCCAAATATTCTGATAGCGTTTGCGGGAAGACCTGATTCCAGCTTTTCGTGTGCGGTCAATACTCATTGTGAGAGCGACCTAAACAGTGGGTGCGTGGATGATGTGTATGCCGCATCTCCAACTTTAGATCCGTTTTTTTCCGAAGTTCGGACGGGAATGTATTCTAGCCAGGTCTACATGCCGCGTTGTCCGAGCGGGGCTGCGATTGGCATGAGGGGGGATACGTTTGCAGCCTACAATCCGACAAGTAGCGTTGGTGGCATAGCGCTATATACCCACACAGGCACCGCAAATGTCGGCGGTCGGCAGTCCTTCTTACAAACGGCTCAACAACCCACCACACAAGATATTCAAGGAACGTTCGCCACCTTCCAAGGTCTCTATGCACCCTCGTCAAATTGGATGTATCCGTTTTTCGGAGCAAGCCAGTGTGGCCAGGCCTCAAATCCCCTAGCCTGTCAAGACGGCTATAAGGTGCAGGTCGCTACGGAGCAACGGGTTCAGAACTTCATCGACAATGGTTTCTCTGGCGCCTTTCAAAACATCGAGTTAATTTTCAGAAATACGCAGGGTACGCCCAGTAATCTATTAGACGATAAGCTTATCCAAATCCAAATTCGTACATGGTGTAATTTCGACAGTATTCAGTCTACGTGTGACGAATATACGAGTACTGACCCCAATCAAAATAACCTTCGCTTTTACGGCGGCCAATTGGGCAATCCGGGCCAAACGACAACGATGACAATTTCGAGTAGCAGTTATCCTGATTATCAGGTGCTTATGTGGACATCCTTAGGAAGTGCCACGTCTGCCGGCCATTCTGCCGCGCCCCAGCTCTACAAGGCAACTCTCAGCTGGCGGCAGTTCGTAACGATGCTACGGGGTTCGGTGTTTGCGACCAATCAGAATGGTGCAAACTACGCGACTGTTGCGCAGTTTTATGGATCTGGATGGGGCACCCCAGAAAACTGGATCCTCTCCACTGTTCGGTTTGGGCAAGAGATTTCAAACGAAAACTGGGACGGTTCGTTTGATCCTTCATTATCTGCAAAAAGATCCTCTTTTGGCGGAGCCATGCGTTGGTTTAATGTGATTGCGATCACCAACTAGACCGCCTTCCGACCAGATTGGTACGAAGATCGGCGGAGTGAGGCAGATACAGAAAACGGGAAGGGACCCGTTTTCCTGCCAAACGCTCAAAAACGATAACTTAGAGCATGCGGTCTGATGCAACAGGCAAGCAAATTGCTCTCGTAAAGAGCTTTTGTTGCAGTAATCAAATAGACCCACTTTAAGTGGCCCCGGTCAACCGAAGGGAACGGTGAGGTCACCGACCTATAGGCATCCGACGTTCGGGTTGGCTCAGGCCGATGTTAATAGGAGGCCTCTTTTGTGTGCGTGATCCGCCCTGCCCGATCCATACGGATCACCTGGGGTGCAACCTCATCTAATTTTGGGTATAACCGTCGGTACGGCGCACAGACGCAAATGGATCGGTGCGTGTTGGTCTTTTATTCCCGCACCTCATTATCGCCCCCCCTTATTTCATTGATGGGCATGCTGGTTCGCTAGGACGGTACTTAGACGCTCATAAACGCGCTTTGCGTCGTCACCGAGGCCCGTGACATCAAGCGCATTCTGCTCGAGGGGGTCTGTGAGGTGATCGTAGAAGTTACCTTCGTCATCGAGTTTGTACCGCTCGTCAAAAGCAAACTTTCGCTCTTCCCACCGCGACCAGCGCGGATCGTAGTGCATGTAGATGGCATCGCGGACCGGGTGTTTGCCGCCCAATAAAGCATCGTAGACGGAAACACCATCAAGTGTACCTTCTGCTGCGCTGATATTGGAGACCTCTAGCAGGGTTGGGTAAATGTCCAATAGCTCCACCAGGTGTTGATAGTGGTGCCCTTTTGGAATGCTGCCAGGCCAGTAAGCAATGAAGGGAACCTGCATACCTGTACGGATTGTTTGACCTTTTCCGCCTTTCACCGTGCGGCCACCGAACTCACTGACAACCTTATAGTCAGTACCGTTGTCACCGACAAAGATGATGAGCGTTTGTTCCGCGAGGTTAAGGGAATCCACGTGGCTGAGAATATTTCCGACGAGATGATCCATGTAGTCGACCATCCCATCAAATTTAGAGGCATCATTATCGGCATACGGTGTTTTAGGTGTGGTCACGAACGGGTCGTGAGGTAGAACCAGTGAATAGAGAGCAAAAAAAGGTTTTTCCTTATGTTGTTCGATAAAATCTAAAACCGCTTGATTTAGAACATCTGGTCCAAAGACATCTTCGCCATGCACTGTTATATTGGGGGGCGCCGCACTTGTGGAGGCAAGGCGAGGTTTCCAATAACGTGAGCCCCGTTCCTCTCGTTCCAGGTGCCAAATTAGGTTCTGTTGAAAGCCTGCCGTATGGGGCATGGCGCCGGTTCCCTCCAGCGCTCCGATTCCAGCAAGTTGCCACTTTCCAAAATAGCCGGTGGCATACCCCATTTCCGTAAATGAGTGGCCTAATGTTCTTTCCCTTGGCCCCAAATAACCGAAGGCTTCGTAATTCCTGTAATTATGTTTGCCTGTCAAAAGGCGCGTGCGTGAAGGTGTGCACAGCGGGGTTGCAAAGAAGTTCCCAAACTGAACACCATTTTCCGCCATCCGGGCGATGTTAGGTGTGCTGCGCGTGCCGCCATAAGGGCTGATGGCTTCGATACCGAGATCATCGGCCAAAATGAGGATGATGTTTGGTGACCGCGGATCTTGGCCATTGGACCTTTCCGAGACGGTGGGCACGCCCTCTTGGTCTGCCCCGCAGGCTGAGAGCCCAAACAATCCAATCAAGATCGCTGAAACGAAAAGTAACAATCTGAGCGGCAGTACGGGTTGGACCATCATTATCACTCCCTAAAACATCCTGGGATCTCCCATTTTTTGTAGATTGATTGCAAGACGGACGAGGCATTCAGTCAAGCTTGCAAAATAGAGAATGGACCCATCCACCGGACTTTCACTTTGTTTCAAAAGGCAAACGAATTTCTCCAAAGTGACTTGTCCGTTAAACGCGACCTCACCCCGCGAGCGACCTTTGTTACGCTGCTCTGGCAGCATAAAACCAGGGTGTGAGCTCGTGGAGGCGGGTGATCTTGTGGTCGTCGGTTTGGCCGAAAACCGACGTCAGCCAGCTTTACGGATCGACCTTGCTCGGATTGGCGGTTTCGATGAGGGTGAAGGCAATCGCCAACCATAAAATCGTCCACCTCGACGATCTTCTCCCGTGGCGCTACACCGCAAAGGCAGAGCGACTGACGTCTTTTGAGGGTTATTAGACCCAATTCTACGAACGGATGACGACCAGCACATAATTTAGCAGGGTACAGAGGGGGAATAAATGCACGATAATCGACTTTTGGAAAATGACCTTATCAGCAGCGCAATTTTAACCTGCCAGCAAGCCGCGTCGGGCGCGGCCAGTTGGAATGAAAGTGTAAATGCGGTCGCGCAAGTCTTTCGGTGTAATCAGGGGGGCCTGTTTATCATCGGCCCCGAGAGCAACAATCACCTCATTTTCGAAACCCTAAACCACACGCCTGAAAGCGTTATGGCCTATCTCGAAGATGCCGATGAAGACGTTTGGATAAAAGCCGCTTAAGAAAATGGATATATCATCAACCCGCGTGCGATGCGCGGCTCAGAGTTCGTCGAGTTTGAAACCCTAACAAAGTCGCCATTTTACAAGAAGTGCATTCAACCCAACGATATTGTGGACACGCTAGCAATCCCGATCTCAGTGTCTGATGGTATACATGG
Organism: uncultured Parvularcula sp.; assembly: GCA_937919225.1. Lineage (GTDB taxonomy): Bacteria > Pseudomonadota > Alphaproteobacteria > Caulobacterales > Parvularculaceae > Parvularcula. The sequence goes on along the minus strand of CALFRH010000134.1, from coordinate 1,369 downwards.
CACATTTTTGGTGCACGCAAATTCAGAACACGGTTTTTTTAGTGACGATGATGTTCAGCTAGCGGAGAAAATCTGTCCCTTTATCAAGGCCAGCGTCACAGCCTACGCTGCGATCACACGCGAGAAAAGCAAGGTAAAACTGGCAAGCGAAGGGCTCAGCAGTTCAAATCTGCTCCTGTATATTTTTGACAAAGACCTCAAACCGATATTTGTCAGTCATGATTCTAAGCTTACGGGTGCTAACATCCTCGATTCACACGAGCGTCTTTCAAGCTCATTCCCAAACGTGTTGAGCTGGATAAAAAAGTATGTGACGGACTCTGTTGAAGATAAGGAATCTTTGGATTTCAAACGCTTGGTCGCTACCGACGACGAAACCGGAGAGGACTATATTCTTCAAATCTCCCAATATGATGCGAATGCTGATTCAGCGCTAAACAAAACCCTCGACGTAAACTGCTTTGCCGTGCTGATGCGCCCAGCCTCCTATGTCCGCAATTTAGATATAAAACCTATAGGGAACGTTTTTGGCTTTACGGACACCGAGATTGATATTGTTGAAGCGTTGCTCGCAGGCGAAACCATCGAAGAAATTGCGGCCAATCGGGACACGCTTGCTTCAACCGTTCGGTGGCATGTCAAGAATGCCTTATCCAAATCAGGGTGTAAGCGCCAGATTGATCTAATAATGAAAGTGCAGTCGCTTTCGCTACCATTGACCCGCTGAATAATCTCACCTTACACGCCCCTCCCCCCCAATTTGGTAGGGGACCGCTTCCACCAATTATTGCTTAAACACCCCCCAACCAGACCAGAAATAACGTTGGAGGGGTCTTTAATGAAAGCCTGTAGAATTTTACCTTCGGTACTTTTGATGACCATCAGCCTATCTGCGAGCAACGCGTTCGCATCACAGTGGGTAACCGAAACAAGCCCTATTTCTGCGCAAGGATCGGGAACGAGCAGGGATGATGGTCAGGCGTATAGGAACGCCGAAAATCAAGCCGCCACGAGGCTGGCGAATATGTGCCGAGAGTATCGAGACGGCACTCTAATTCGAAAACTGAACAAAAACCTGGTGAATATTGAAATTGACGATTCATGGGATGAATTGGGATACTTCAAATATAAGGTGACAGCGATTTCTTACTGCATGTATCGGGCACAGCGCTAGCGCGCTTCGCGACCGAATATGGTCAGAGATCGGCGGAGTGAGGCAGATACAGAAAACGGGAAGGGACCCGTTTTCCTGCCGAACGCTCAAAAACAAAGACTTACAGCAGGTTCGCGATTCCAAAGGAACGCGAAATGCTGTAGAGCATTTCGTGTACGAATAGAGTCACTCGTCGTTGAGCTGTCGCCCCGGACT
>CALFRH010000133.1 GCA_937919225.1 uncultured Parvularcula sp. | reverse complement strand
GATGACACTGGGGCAGTTCGAAGCATTCAACTTGAGTGTCGCTCTTGCACTTGGCCCCGTAAAAAGTGCTTCCGACTTTGTTTCGCAGTGGACTGTACTGAATCGAAGCGCCGTTGCCATTCAGCAGATTCTACGTAGCCGTATGGAGCAGTCCGACCCTCGAACATTTCGTTTGCCGGGTACGCAAAACGCCTTTGTCTTGGAATTCCGGAACTTTGCACTCATTGGGAAGAAGGATGCTCCTCCGTTGGCTACAGGCATTAACCTGAGGATTGAGACCGGGGACAAAATAGCACTTTTGGGGGCCTCTGGAGTCGGCAAGTCGACCTTTCTCAACAATGCTCTCGGACTGTCGCCGGACGCCAATGACGCCATATTCTTGAATGGGCGGGCGCTCAAGGAATACAGTCTTTCCGCCTATCGAAGACGACTGGGCGTCCTGACGCAAAATGCGTTGCTCTCGAAAGGATCGGTACTGGAAAATATCACGCTCGGCGAAAACGACTTTGATATGAACAAGGTTATTGCTGCAACCAAACAGGCACATATCCATGAGGTGATTGTAGCTTTGGATCGCGGTTATGACGAAGTCATTTCGGATGAGCCCAAGAAATTGTCCGAAGGCCAGAAACAACGTGTACTACTTGCCAGAGCGCTTCTAAATGGTCGCGATGCGCTGATTTTGGATGAGCCGACAAGCGCGCTTGATGAAACGATGGAAATGGCTGTCGGTCAAACCCTGATCGCCGAGAGTCGTGGGCGCACATTGATCGTGTCTACGCACAGCGAGAGGCTTGCTTCACTTTTTGACCGCGTGTTTCATTTGCGGGATGGTACTCTTTTTGAGGTCGGAAAAGACCCTTTCGCAAAGTCAGTTGTGCGCGCCGCCGTTGCCCCGGTTCCCAAGCATAAACCCAGCGTAGCGAGCTAGGACCATGGCGTTTAGAACGACCATTTATAGACGCAACTCAACGCAAAATAGATCTATTTTCAGGGTATCGCGCATTTTGACTTTTGGCATGCTCGTTGCAATCTTGGCTGCGTGTTTCCTGAAGGTTGATATCGTTTCTCGTGCGCCAGGCATGGTGGTTCCCCAAAAGGCCACACGTCCAGTTGCAGCTACAATAGACGGGATTGTGGGGAAATTTCACGTTCAGGATGGTCAGGCCGTCGATGCCGGCGAACTGCTCGTAAGCTTGGAAGAGCCGTCAATCCAGATCCAACGGAATTTAGCCAGCGAAAAGATCAAGGACTTGAAGCTGGAGCGTGTCGTTACGCTGGCTTTATTGTCAGATTCATCCAAAGAGAAAACCGCCGCAAGTATCGAAAGGCTTTCCCCAAGTACCGCCACCGCAGAAAAATGGCGCACGTTCTTTGCTGGCAAGCAAGCTGTCAAGCGGGCGGCGATTGCGGAGTTTGACGCGCTTTTATTGGAAGCCAAGACCCAACTTGAAGCCTATGAAGGTCGGATCGCTGATGCAGCGGCTTTGGTAGATCTCATGCGCATGAAGGACCAACGCGTTCAGGAGATGGTCAGACGTGGCGTGCAGAATGAATTCGTCGGTCTTGATAGCCTCATCGAATTCAGGGAACTTGAGCAGCACTTGAATAACTTCAAGTCTCTGAAACTCGAAAAGAGCCGGGAGATCGAAACAATCAAAGTGCGCAAAGAGCGCTTTATTCAATCGTCGAACGAAGCGCTTTTGACCAAACGTGTCGAGCTGGACAAGTCGATCTCACAAATCACAAGTGATATCCGTACACTTGAGGATCAGCTCGAAAAGCTGGAAATTCGCGCGCCCATTCAGGGTGTGATACAAGAAGTGAACACAAGTGCGTTAAGCCTGCGCGCTGGCACAAAGACACTCCTGAATCTGGTTCCGGTTGAAAACGGCCTGGAAGTCATCGCTAGAATCAAAAACCAGGACATCAGTGACATCCAGCCGGGCCAAACAGTGCCCTTGCTGTTCGATGCTTTCCCAGTGGCTGTCTACGGGACCTCCTCTGCAATCGTTGAAACAATCTCTGAGGATGTCGCAGGTATTTCTGAATCTATTCCAATTCCAACCGAAGTTGTTGATCAACGCGTACTGCTTACAGAAGCGGAGAAAGCTCAACCGTTTCTTTCATATATTACAACACTGAGTCTGATCGAGGATGAAAGCTCACCGATTGAGGTGAGACCTGGGCTGTCGGTGCTTGCGAACATCAAAACAGGTGAACAGCGAATTATTGTCTTCTTTCTTAATCCACTTTTCCGCGCATGGCACTCAACCCTGAAGGAGTTGTGATGTTTTTGTTTGCCATCTACTTCATTGTAATTCCTGTGCTGATTTACGGCTCTCTATTTATAAAGCGCAGCAAACCTGCATATTCCATCGTCAGGGACATTGGATTAGGTTTGACTTCGCTTGTAATACTTACGTTCATTTTGCGCTGGGATCTGGCCTCGACCTATGTGAGGCCTCTGGTGATCCCACTCTACGTAGCGATAGCAGTATTTGCCTACCGTCATCATTGGCGCCGAATTTTTGAAGAAGTCTTGGCGCTTTCGTGGCAACGTAAGCTCAAGGCTTGTTTCATGGCAGTTGTAATTCCGCTAACCGCGTTTTTCGTGCTGGTCGCACGGTTATCGGATGATGCGGGCGCGCTAGTGCTCCAGTGGCCCTTGGAGCCAGGCGTTTATTTTGTCGCTCAGGGCGGGTCCTCCGAATTGTTCAATCACCACTATTCGGTCGTGGCACAGCGCTATGCGGTGGATCTGACCGAACTGGATAAAACCGGGCGCCATGCAACATCTATAATGCCTTCTTCCTTGAAAAAATATCACATCAATGAAAAACAGATAGTCTCACCCTGCGCAGGCCAGATTGTTGCGCTGGATCGCACTTGGGAGCCACGGGACGTCCGATCGTCCAACCGGACTGCTCCAGCCGGGAATTATGTCGCTTTGCATTGCGACGGCCATACGGTTGTCCTGGCGCATTTTTCCCGCCTGGAAGACATCGCAATCGGCGAAGTCTTGGGGATTGGTGAGCCGTTGGGACTCGTGGGCAGTACTGGAAACAGCACAGAGCCGCATTTACATATCCACGCCGTGCTTGGAAATGTCTCAGAATATGATGATCTTATGTATAATTCAGTCGGCGTTCCGATGCTGTTCAATGGAAGATTTCTGAAGCGAAATGACATATTCGAATTGCCAAATGCAGAGGGCTAGCCGTCATGAACAATGTTCTTGATCTGGCTCACGCGTTGACGGCGCTGACACAAGGGGTTTTGGAGTTTTCGGACGTAAACTGGATGGATGCCGCCAGCAAGGACAAGATGGAGAGTAAAGCGTGGTTATGTGAAATGTTGGATGATCTGGCCCCTTACTACGGCACAGCGTGGCTGATCGGCGGATGGATGGGAATCCTGCCCTTGTTACTGCTGACCACGAAAGGTGATCGTTCCGAGCGTATCGTCTCTATTGATCTTGATGAGCGCGCATGTGGAGCAGCAGATATTATTCTGAGAAAACTTGTTATCGCAAACTGGAAATTTATTGGCTGTCCATGCGATGGGATGAGAATTGAATACAGATCGGAAAATATGAACCGTATTCGAGCCGACGGTGGCGCGCAGAATTTCCGGATTTCGTGCAATACCGTGGTTAATACATCCGGGAAGCAATTTGCAGATACAAAAACTTGGTTCTGGCTGATCCCCGGTCGAAAAACGGCAATCATCGAAGTGAACACAAGTCCTGATGCCAATGGCCATATCTCCCGACCGAAAAATCTGAACGAGCTGTGCCGTCAGACACCATTCAAGAGACTGCTATTCTCGGGAAAAACGCCCGTTGGAAATCATCTTCGACTGATGACAGCTGGGTACACGTAAGAAACACGATTTAGAATAAGGACCGTCTCATGAGGCGTGCGCTCAACAACACTCTCCAACCATTGAAGCGGCAGGAGGATCTGTCTGCGGTCACGCAGGCCTATCAGGATAGGGGGGCTATGGTCCTGTTGGATTTGTGTTTCTGGGCAGGCGCGAAAGATGTGAGCATTGCAGATTACGTTGAGACGCAAGACAGACATTTCCGGGACAACAGCTATTGTCTGCAACTTGAACTCGACGGAAAGCCATTTGGCTATAGTTTCTGGGAGGTTGGCGAAGAGCACACAACGATCGTCTGTCAGTCGTTGCCGTTCGGCGGGCACCTGTCGCATCTCGACGGACTTAAATCCTGCTTGAACGATGCCGCAGTTGTTCGCCTCGATATTGCAGGCACGCGTGAAAAAGACCCTGCGCAAATCCTATGGTAGAGCGGTGCACATATACCAAGCTTGGGATGGCGATCGAACTGCTTGCCCAGTCCGAATTTCACAAACGCTTCGCCATGGGGCTTTATATTCATATCGAAATTGTCCCTCCTCTCAAGCTCGATCAAATCTGGTTTCTGACCGATGAAAATGACATTGCGAAAGCAATGGTTTCTTGGGCGCAGGTCTCGCAGGAGGTTCTTGATGATATCGTCGCAACCGGCAGATCTATTTACGATCATGAGTGGAACACAGGAAATATCGTCTTCATCAATGATTTTATTTCGCCAAACGTGCCCGCGCTCAAGATTGTTCGGATGTTAAAGGACGAGCGAGTGTTCGGCGAAACATACTCACTGACAAGCTTCCGCCGTCACATGGACGCGTCCGTCCGGCGCGTGAACCGGTGGACCAATCGGGACAATTTTCCAGAAACATGAAAGTGTCGGGCAATCGCAAAGCATCTCAGCTAGATGATCTTGTAGAGAAATTGCAACTACATTTGGCGGGCGGATATCGCGGTTTCGCAGAAGGTTCTGTTCAACTGGTATGCGTGGCCCCGCGCGACCGTGTGATACTGAACGTGCATCTTGGGGAGAGCCTCAGCTTCTCTGAGACGCCCCAAACTGACCCCGAAGTCCCGAAACTGTATTTGACAACTGCGCTGATTGAGCGGTTTCTGAGACTGAATGAATTTCTATCGCCCCGCGACTATGACGTAAGACGGGAAATGGCGATGGATGCACGTGATTGGCGGTCGTGGTTTCTGTTTCTTGCGGCCTTCCGCCCGAACAAATGGGCGAAAGAGAAATTCGATCAAAAGGATTGGTCTGCCCGAGATCAAAAAACGGCGACAGACGAAATTTTGACGATTAATGCGCCGACCAACAGTCAGTTACT
>CALFRH010000132.1 GCA_937919225.1 uncultured Parvularcula sp. | reverse complement strand
TGAGCGTTCGGCAGGAAAACGGGTCCCTTCCCGTTTTCTGTATCTGCCTCACTCCACCGATTTCTGACCATATTCGGTCACGAAGCGCTTTAGTCCTTTGCATCACTTATTTTGATAGGAACGGCAAAGGACTAAGCTTTTGATGATGCATCAACTTTCCACCCAAATTGGAAGTCAATTTGGGTGGGTCGATGCACTAGGAAAACACACCGTCGCCAGCGAGCAGATTCCCGCCTTCGCGGGAATGAGCGGGGAATAGTAATCCCTAATTCAACTTCCGCTTTGTCTCGGTGGGTGTCTTCACCGGCTCGGGCACGGGGGCCACAGCGATGCCCTCATCTTTCAGCTCTGACACTTCCTTGGGCGTCGCATCGCCATAGATCGGCCGGTCAGGCGTTTCGCCATAGTGGATCTTCCGCGCCTCTTCGGGGAACTGCTTGCCCACATGGTCGAAATTTTTTTCCACATAATCCCGCGCCCGGCGTGCGCTTTCGTTCATCGCGGTTTGAAAGGCTTTAAGCTTTGTGGCGGCCTCTTCCCGCTTGCGAGAGGTCGCCACCGCAGGGGCCATCAATTCCTTTTTGACCTCTCGGGACCCACAGACAGGACATTCGAGCAGCCCGTCCGCTGCCTGGCGGTCATAGTCGGCACTGTCTGAGAACCAGCCTTCAAACCGGTGCTCCTCCGCACATTTTAACGCGTACTTGATCATAGGGTATAAGTGCGGAGGTTCGCGTCGCGTTCAAGCCCTAAACTGGGGATCCGCGCTCTTGTGTCCTGCACCATGGCGACATCGATGTCCGCCAGCAGGACCCCAGGCTCATTATCGGCCTTCTCAGCGCCAATGCGGCACCAAGGGTCAAACAACCTAGAATGCCCATAGGTCACCCGGCCATCCTCGTGCGTGCCGCCCAGGGCCGGGGCCATGACAAAGCTCCCCGTCTCAATGGCCCGCGCCCTCAGGAGGGTTTCCCAATGGGCCTCTCCCGTCGGCACGGTAAAGGCGGCAGGGACGGCGAGGATATCGGCGGCCCCTTGCGCCAGTCGCCTGTAAAGATGCGGGAACCGCACATCGTAACAGATGGACAATCCCACCCCACCAAAGGGGGTTTGGACCAGGACCGCCTCGTCCCCGCCCTCAATCGTGTTTGATTCCCTCCAGCTTTCGCCGGTGGGCAGGTCCACATCGAACAGATGGATCTTGTCATAGGTGGCCCGGCCACCGCCCGGCGCAAAGAAGTGGGCTCGATTGGCCATTTTGCGTTGGCCAAACTCCTTGTTCAGGGCCACCGCCATCGACCCGATGAGGAGGTGGATGTTCAACTCGGCGGCAAGGCTCGCGAACGTCTCCGCCTCGTTAAGCCCTTCCGCAAATGGCAGGTCCTCGAATAGGCGCCGCGGCTTCCGGTCAACCACATTGGTCATTTCCGGCGTGGCGATAAAGGTCGCGCCATCGGCGGCCGCCTTGCGAATAAGGTCGACAGCCACCGGAATATTTTCAGCACGATGAATGCCTGACCGCATTTGAATGCACGCCACGCGCATGAGCTTATCCCTCAAGGAGCGCGTCAAGCTCGCCCTTTTTCTCAAGCGCCATCAAATCATCACAGCCCCCCACATGGGTATCGCCGATAAAAATTTGGGGGTAGGTGCGCGCGCCGTTCGAACGCTCAAGCATCGCTTTGCGATTGTCCGCATTCATGAAGGCATCAAGCTCTTCATAGGACACACCCTTATTATCGAGGAGGCGCTTGGCACGAACGCAATAGGGACACATGGGGCGGGTATAGATGGTGACAGGTTTCACTGGGCACTGGTCTTTCGATTGGTAAGGCGATTAGCGCTGGTCCATCTCATATAGGGCGGGATCATGGGGTTTGACGACCCTTGCCAGGGCGAGAGCGGATACCCGCTCCGCGCCGCCCTTCCGCAAGGCCTTAGCGCACGCCACCAAAGTCGCGCCGGTGGTCAGAACATCGTCCACCAGAACAATCGACTTTCCCTTTAGCGCCGCCCCTTCCGCCACCACAAAGGCGCCCTGGACATTACGCGCCCGGGCGGACCGGCTGCCGCCCCGTTGGGGTGCGGTCGCCCGCGCCCGTTTGAGGAGCTGATGGTCAACGGGCACACCGGACCGGCCTGCCACCCCATCGGCCAGAACGCTCGCCTGATTGTACCGTCGTTTAAGGAGGCGGCCCCGATGGAGCGGCACCGGCACAAGAAGCGCCCCTTCGGTTAAAAGGCTCTCCCCGGCGAGAACCATCAGGCGGGCGAACGCATCCACCCCGTCAAAGCGATCCGCATATTTGAGCCGTAAAATGGCGGGCGCGACCGTGTCATCATAGGCAATCGCTGAGCGCACTTGGTCAAGACGCCCCCGCCCGGTGAGATTATCCTCATACCGATGGGGCGCAGCGCAAGCACCGCAAAGCGGCTGCGCCCTATTCTCATAGGCAAACGGAAGACCACAGGCTTGGCACCATGGCGGCGCCAATAGCTGGAGGCGTCCCCACTCCTCGGCGGAGACGGTGCCGTGCTGCCAAACGGCCTTATCGGTCAGGGGACATCGCGGCGGAAAGACGAGGTCCGCCCATTTCCGCCCCAGCTCACTGAGAACTCTCTTGGAGGTCGAGACCGTCCCCGGCGGTAAGAGGCGTGCCTTCGCCCATTTGAAGAGCGACGACGCGCCTATTTGCCTCCGCTCGGCCAAGCGGGCATAGGGACCCTCGGTGATGTCTTCTTGAGGCGCCAAATCGAAAAATGTCCCAATCGCCAACGTCCGAACCGGCTCCTATCTTTTCGGCTTCCGCACGACGGCACAAGCGGGCACGCGCAGTCAGCCGCTTTTCCGACCATGACTTTATCCACCGTCGCGCCGCGGACGATGTGGTGGACCGACTGGAAACGGTTCTGAAGCGGTTCGAGACAGCAATTATTCATGGCCCAGGCGGCACGCTTTTACGGAACGCCCTCACCCCGAAGGCCGATGTGGGCGATGTCACCCTCATCGATGAACTAGAGGGCCCAGGCGTCGACGTGGTGGCACCAGCGGATGCCTTGCCGCTGCCATCAGGGTATGCGGACTTAATTGTCTCGATGATGGCACTTCACGCCGTTAGCGACCTGCCCGGCGCGCTGGTAGAAGCACGGCGCGTGCTCAAGCCCGACGGCCTGTTCATCGGGATCTTCCCCGGTGAGAGAACACTGCACGAGTTGCGGTCCGCCCTTCAAACTGCCGAGGCTGCAGTGACCGGGCGAGTGGCTCCGCGGGTTCTGCCCTTTGTGGCAGTGAAGGACGGCGGCGCCCTCCTCCAGCGGGCAGGGTTCGCCCTACCGGTTGCGGACGTTATCCGGACCACGGTGGAGTATGAAAGCCCGCTCAAGCTCATGGCAGAACTGCGCGGCGCGGGCGAGACGAGCCATCTCGTGGCTGGGTCCAAGGGCGCCCTTAGGCGGGATGTAATCGCGAAAATGGCTGAGATATACAAAACAGAGTTTGGTCGGGATGATGGTTACATTCCCGCGACAATCGACCTTGTAACGGTAACAGGATGGGCTCCCCACCAAAGCCAGCCCAAACCCCTCAAACCGGGGTCAGGGAAAGTCTCCCTCGCCGAGGCTGTTCAGCGATCAGATCAATAACACGAATGGAAAGGCGCGCGCCCTTCTACTCTTCACCGGTCCCCGTATTACCGCCCCCATTGCTGGCCAGTTCCTCATTGATCTCACCAGCGATCCCGGTCCAAATGCCAATAAGCTCATCACTGAGTTCCGCAACCGCGGTAATCACCACAACCCCCAAAAGCGCGAGAACCACGCCATACTCAATGGCGGTCGCGCCCTCTTCATCAGCCAAAAAGGTGCGCCAATAGGACCTCAAGCGTGCTACTCTCACTGCCATGGCTGACTTCACCTTTCCGTCGGCTAACCGACCAAATAGTCTCTTAATTGTGCCGCTAACGGACGATCCACCGGCGGCATATCCTGTTCTAAAAGTGCGGTCGGCCGTAGCCACCGCATCGACTGCCCTTCTTTTGGGGTTGGTGCGCCCTCCCATTTCCGACAAAGGAACAGGTGCAGCACCAACGCTCGCGCCCCTTGCTGCTCTGTCCCAAAACTAAAGGGCGCCAAGCAGCTTTGCTCCGTCCGAACTCCCAGCTCTTCGTCCAACTCCCGGACAAGTGCCGCTTCTAGCGTCTCGCCCGGCTCCACCTTCCCACCAGGAAACTCCCATTTCCCAGCATAATCTCGCCCCGGGCCCCTCGATGTCATCAAAACGCGGCCATCTGCATCGATAAGCGCCGCCGCCGTCACAAGTATCATCATGAGCCTGCGTTTAGACGGTAATGGAAAGGAATGAACGGGTTTCTAAGGGAAAAGGTAGAATGTGGCACAATTGTGCACAGCCTTGTCCGCCGCCCTTACCAAGAGGTGGACAGGGGACCCGCCGCTGCAATTGTTGTCGTGGTGCCAACGACACCACCGCCGGCACCGCGCACTGCCTGGTCATCGACTGGTTTATCTTCCCGCAGTGTCGTCCGGATGGGGACCAGCGACCGCGCCTGATCAACCGTTTCAGCGATGACCTCGTCACGAAGCACTTGCCTTATTCTTGGTCCTATAACCTCAAAAGGTGGCATGAAAACGGCGGACCGCGCCTCAACTCTGACAAGATACCACCCCTCCTCCGCCTTAATTGGCGCGGAGACGTCGCCCGGCCGAAGAGGGCCCACCGCCTCTTTCATAAAGGTCGGCAAGCTTTTGTAATGCACGTCGGGGAGATGCCCCCCCTGCTCTTTGGTGGACTCATCAAGGGAAAAGCGGGTCACCAGCCGTGCCATGGACGCGCCCCTCAGGATTTTGTTCCGAAATTCCTCAGCTTCAGCTTGGGTACCGAGCAGAAGGCGCTGAAGGTCCATCCTCTCATCACCAGCCGCGTCGCTCACGAGCTGCTCGTACCGGGCCTGAACGGCGGCGTCTGTGACCTTTCGGTCCACCGCCAAGTCGAGATAGGCACTCGACAGGATCTTCCGGCGGGCAAGCGCGAGCTCTGCTTTGATCTCCAAACTCTCGGCGATACCGGCCCCCTCCGCCGCCTTGGCAAGAGCGACTTGATCGGCCGCCGTGTCCACTAAGCCGGAGGCGAAAAGCGCTGACAGGGGCAGACGGTCTGCTGGCGGCACGTCCTCAAGGACCGCTTGCGCCCTGGCGTCGGACACGCGGATGGCGGTGGCACCAACCTCAACCAATACGGGGTCTTTTTCTTCTAAAGAAAAATCGGGCGCTGGGGTTGCCAAGGGTCCCCGAACCGCCTCATCGGCAGCGGCGAAAAGAATGATGAATGCGGCTGCTAGGCTGACAAGATCACGCACGTGCAGGATGTCGAGCACGGCGTAAAACACCATGGCGATGTATTCCAAGCCGCGGGGACTTTCCCGCGTGGTAAGGGCTTTTGGAACCTGTTCCATCACCCTTAGCGATTTAAGACTTAAGCCCAAGAGTCAATCCTTAACATTGCCCTAACATCACCTTAGTTGGTTACCTCTGGCCCAAAATCTGCAATTTGACACCCATGGGGGGCTTTCCTATCTGTTCGCCACCCTGGGTCGTTGATGAAGCGCCTTTGGTCCTTGCGGACTACCGCCGCAAAAATCGTGCCCTAGTTCTAACTGACCCCACTTCGTTGAGCATAATTCATGGCCAAAAAGTCCCTCGCCACTCGCCTCTTCGGTTCCGCTAATGACCGTCGCATCAAGCCGTTTACCAAGAAGGCGAAAGCTATCGGCACCCTAGCCGATGAAATGGCGGCGCTGAGCGACGCTCAGATCATCGAAAAGACCGAAGAATTCAAGTCCCGCTATCGCGATGGGGAAACCCTCGAGGCCCTGATGCCTGAAGCCTTCGCCCTCGTGCGGGAGGCAGCGACCCGGGCCCTCGGCCTTCGCCCCTATGACGTTCAGCTGGTGGGCGGCATGGTTATCCACAATGGCAATATTGCCGAAATGAAGACCGGGGAAGGCAAGACCCTGGTTGCGACCCTGCCCGCTTACCTCAACGCCCTCACGGGAAAGGGCGTACACGTTGTGACGGTAAACGACTACCTCGCCAGTCGGGATGCCGAATGGATGGGGAAAGTCTATGGCGCCCTTGGCCTCACCACTGGCGTTATTGTCCATGGACTGACCGATGATGAACGCCGCGCGGCCTATGCCTGCGACATCACCTATGCCACTAATAATGAGCTGGGCTTTGACTATCTTCGCGACAATATGAAACAGCGGATGGAGGACATGGTCCAACGGGGGCACCATTTCGCCATTGTCGACGAGGTAGACTCCATCCTGATTGACGAAGCGCGGACGCCCCTCATTATTTCAGGGCCCACGGAAGATAAGTCCGAACTCTACAACAAAATCGATGCGTTCATTCCTCAGCTTGGGGAAGGTCACTATGAAATCGATGAGAAGGCCCGCACGGTGCAGCTCACCGACGATGGGAACGAGTTCCTTGAAGACCTGCTGCGGGAGGCTGACCTTTTAGAAGGCGATCAGCTGTACGAAGCGGCCAACGTCTCCGTCGTGCACCATGTCCAAAACGCGCTGAAGGCCCACACAATTTTTCAGCGGGACAAGGACTATATCGTCAAAGGCGGCAAGGTGGTCATTATTGACGAATTCACCGGCCGGATGATGGATGGCCGCCGCTGGTCCGATGGCCTGCACCAGGCGGTGGAAGCCAAAGAGCAAGTGCAGATCCAGCCGGAGAATGTGACGCTCGCCTCGATCACCTTCCAAAATTACTTCCGCCTTTACGATAGGCTCTCCGGCATGACCGGCACCGCGCTGACGGAAGAAGGCGAGTTCCAAGACATTTACCGCCTCAGCGTTTTTGAAATTCCCACCAACAAACCCATCGCCCGGGAAGACTGGGACGATGAGCTTTATATGACGGCGAAGGAGAAATACCGGGCTATCGCCGCGCAAATCGCTGACTGCCACCTGCGGGAGCAACCGGTGCTCGTGGGCACAGTGTCCATTGAAAAGTCCGAGTACCTCTCACAGCTTTTGTCCGACAAGAAGTTCTGGAAGGAAACAGCCACCGCCCTGCGGGAGCAAGCCTCGACCCTCAACGAGAAGAAAGAGGCGGACGACATCAAGGAGATGAATGAGCACGCCGACCAGCTGGAGGCGCTGGCGCGTAAGCCCATTCCCGTCCCCCACAGCGTTCTCAACGCTCGCTTCCACGAACAAGAGGCCGAGATCGTCGCCCAGGCCGGTGTGCCGGGCGCCGTGACCATCGCCACCAACATGGCCGGTCGCGGCACCGATATTCAGCTGGGTGGCACCGTCGATATGGAGCTCGTCTCACAACTCGATGAAGACGACGCCGCCGCGACCATCGCCAAGAAGCGCGCCGAGATCGAAGCGAAGATCGACGAGCAAAAACAAAAGGCGCTCGACGCGGGTGGCCTTTACGTTCTGGCCACGGAGCGCCACGAAAGCCGCCGAATTGATAACCAGCTCCGCGGCCGCTCTGGTCGTCAAGGCGACCCCGGCACCACGAAATTCTTCCTCTCCCTCGAAGATGACCTCATGCGGATCTTCGGCCAGGGGATGGAAAAGATGCTGAAACGCTTTGGCATCAAAGAAGACGAGTCCATCGAGCATCCCTGGTTCACCAAAGCCGTTGAAAACGCGCAGAAGAAGATCGAGCAGCGCAATTTCGACATGCGCAAAAACGTCCTCAAATATGATGACGTGATGAACGACCAGCGGAAAGCGATTTTCGAACAGCGTATTGAGTTTATGTCCGCCGAAGATGTGGCTGCCATCGTCTCCGACATGCGGGCAACTCTCCTTGAAGATATGGTGGAAACGCGCATTCCGCCCAAATCCTATGCCGAGCGGTGGGATACAGAAGGCCTTCAAGAGGACATCCAAGAGGTGTTCGGCCTTGATCTGCCCATCAAAGATTGGGCCGACGAAGAAGGCGTTGCCGACACAGAGATCCTGGAACGGATTGAACAGGCGGCAACCGAACGATATCAATCCCGCGAGACAGAGTTCGCCGCACTCGAACCAGGTATTATGCGGCGAATTGAGAAATCCCTCCTTCTCCAGACGATTGATACCAACTGGCGTGAGCACCTTCAAATGCTCGACCATTTGCGCTCTGTCGTGGGCCTTCGCGGCATGGGACAGCGGGACCCGTTGCATGAGTTTAAAACCGAAGCGTTCGCATTATTCAGTACGCTCCTTGACGGCCTTCGCCGGGACGTGACGAAGGCGCTCTACCGCGTGCAGGTCCAACCTCCACAACAAACGCCCAACCAAATTGATGTGGAAGAAGCGAAAAAGCTGCTTCAAGCCCTCCAAGAAAAAGGGCAACTCGACCCGTCGCAAATGCAAGAGCAGCATATCGACGCCACTACAGGCGAGAATGACGCCGGCCATGGCGGACCTGAAGCCCCCAACCGCAGCTACGGTCAGGCTGTGGGCACCACCACGTTACGCGCACAACGGATGAACCGAGAGGTGCGGGCGGACGATCCTAGCACCTGGTCAAAGGTCAGCCGTAACGCCCCCTGCCCTTGCGGATCTGGCAAAAAGTACAAGCACTGCCACGGCGATCCGCGACGGCAAAATATTGCGCTGTAGGATCTTAGAGGATCAGATTGGATCCGCGTTGCATAAGCATCGCACGCAGCCATTGCGAATGATAATCAAAAACGATACGGTATTGGGCAAGCAATAGAGCCGAAAGGCCAAAGCGCGCAGGGGGGCCTTGCGTCAGCTTTTTCCAAAACTGGAGTATCAACTCGTGCACAAATCCGCCTTAGAGCGCATCGCGATCGAATATGGTCAGAGATCAGCAGCATCGGCACTCAAAAACAAATATGTACAGCGGCATCGCAATTCCAAAGGAACACGGATCGCTTTCACGACCAGCGTCGCCGCCTTTCCACTGATACTGCTGTTCTCTGTCGCCAAGGCACAAACAGGTAATGATGAGACCGAGGTTATCATCATTACAGGCACAAAACGGGGACTAACCGTTCAAGAGGCGGAGGTATCAGTCGAGGTTTTCGATAGCGCGCGATTAGACCGTGAAAGCCTTTTTGATCTGGACGATGTCTTATTACGGACACCGAATGTATCAACGAATGGATCGACGGCAGCCTTCTCTATCAGGGGGATTTCCCGCACCGGTGCTGGTGGTGGGCAAGGGGTTACCTCCAATGTCTATCTTGACGGCGCGCCGATCACGCAGTTTGCTCTCACATATGGCTTCGATAGCGTTTGGGATCTTGGTCAAATCGAAATTCTCCGCGGCCCCCAATCGACAGTACAGGGCAGAAATGCCCTCGCTGGCTCCGTTGTCCTCCGCACAAATGATCCGACCTATGACTGGGAGGGCGCGGCGCGCGCGCGCTACGCAGAGTTTGGTACCCTCCAAACCGCAGGCGTCGTTTCTGGACCGATCATCGATAACCAACTCGCCTTTCGGCTTGCTGTTGACCATCAAACCACCGATGGGTTTGCCCGAAACGGGTTCACCGGCGTCGACTACAATGCGCGGAATAATGTTCTTGTACGGGGTAAACTCCTCATCGAACCAAGCACGCTTGACAAGTTACGGTCAGTCTTCATCGTCGACTACAATAATGGCGAAAGCGGACCACAAAGCACCCGGATCTTCTCCAATGTGAGTATTGGGGAGCCAGGCTATGGTGCATTTGACTATACCGACTTTCGTTCATTCATTCCGCAAGAAATCACAGACGTTGAAACCATCCGCGTTGTCAGCGACAGCACCTATGACCTGACATCGAACCTTACCCTGCACTCCATCCTCACCTATGAAGACAACAAGTATCTCCGCCAGTTAGGAGATCCAGACAACCCAGGACAACTTGACACAAGCGTGAATGAGGATGTGCTCAATGATGGTGATGCACAAACGACCACCGCTGAGTTACGCTTAACCTACGATTTTGATCGTTGGTCCGGGTCAATCGGCGCCTACTATTTTAATGAAGTATACGAACTCGATACAATATTCTTCTCCTCACTCGAACGCGAAGTCTTTTTTCCGATCGACCCGGTCGATTCCTTGCTCGTGGGTGGTAATTTCACAAGGGAGGAGACAGATAATTACGCCCTATACATACAAACCCGCTTTGAACCAAGCGATCAGTGGACATTTGATTTCGGTCTTCGATACGATTTTGAGGAGTACGCCACAACGGGAACCGTATCCGGTGAGTTGGGTGTTCTGCCAACGAGTTGTGTAGGCACCATATCCGATAGCGTTAGAGACTTTTTGGGCCTCGACACGAATATGCCGACATGCATCGATATCGTCCGCGCCGCGACCCCAACAGAAGCCGTACCGCCCATTCAAGCGAATGAGTTCGACGCATTTCTGCCCCGGGGTACCGTGACCTATCATTTTAATAATGATGTCTCGATCTTCCTTTCCGCCCAGCGAGGCTACCGGGCGGGCGGCGCTTACCTACCAGACAGGATTACACCGGTGTTTGCGACCTATGAACCAGAGTTTCTCACCACTTATGAGGCTGGTTTCCGCTCCGTTTGGTTTGACGACCGACTGACGGTCAACGGCAATATTTTCTTCGGCGAGTACACCGATCAACAAGTCTTCATTCGCGGCCTCAGTGGC
Source organism: uncultured Parvularcula sp. (assembly GCA_937919225.1). GTDB lineage: Bacteria > Pseudomonadota > Alphaproteobacteria > Caulobacterales > Parvularculaceae > Parvularcula. The sequence continues at coordinate 1,854 of CALFRH010000132.1, read as the reverse complement.
GACAGCGAATTTTTTGACGATGCCGACCCCAACACGATTAATCCAAACCAGATCATCGATATTATAGAAAACGCCGGTGAATCTGAGATTATGGGCGCCGAATTGACGCTCGATTATACGGCATCCGACGCCGTTGAGATTTACGCCTCCCTTGGCCTTCTTGATACTGAGTTTAAGGACTTTGAATACGCTAATGAGGGAGAGTTTAACAATCTTGATGGGAATGAGTTTTCCCTATCCCCCAATATCAGCCTCTCTCTTGGGGTGAGCTATGAGCATGTGTCTGGCTTCTTCGCGAACGGCAGCCTCAGCTACTCAGGCTCGCAGGAAAGCCAGATTTTCAATCTCAATGAGGACGATTTCTCGAGCTTCGGACCGAGCTTCACAGAACGTGTCGGGGATCGCACGACCGTGAATGGTCGGATTGGCTACGGCAATGATCTTTACAGCATGTATCTATACGGTACGAATATTTTCGACGAAGATGCGCCGCTGGACCGCCTCCTCGCCACCGTGGAGCGGACCGATAGCCGAGTGGTCCCGCGCGCGGCCCCTATTCAAAATGTGCTTGCGCCACGTGCCTTTGGGATCGGTATCGACCTCAACTTCTAATAAGGCATGTTCGGTCGGCTTGATATCAGGTGAGAAACTCGTCGCCCGCGTCTTTGAGCCATGCCCAGAAATACTGGCCAACGGACCGGTCGGTCACCAGCCGAAAATGGTCCTCTCCCAGCCGCTCAATATAGGCAAGGCCGTCGGCGAAGCGGGTTCTTGTGCCAAGCCCCACGGGAAAAACGGCTGGCCGCGTGTCGAGACCGCAAGATTTGGAAAGAACCGTCAAGGCGCCTTTCCCCTCCATATCCACAATGATCCGTCCGTGGGTGATCTCAGCCGCGATGCAAGGCACCCCCTCGGCGGAAGCTTCTGCCTTTCGCGATAAGGCCTCAACAGCCTCAAGATCGCCAGAGATAAGGTAGTCCGTACGCCCCATCCGGACGATAGAGAATGCCCCAGCGGCCACCGCGGATCGACCTTCAGGCGGTTTCACCCCGAGGAGCTCCTCGAAATAGGTAACGAACTCCTCATTCGTCGCGACACCACGGATGAGCAGCATACCGACATCCCGGCGTTCGGTGAGGGTCAGCCCCGCGCCTTCTACCCGCTGGGCTGTTGGTGTTCCTAAGGGCGATGCGATTGTGAGATTATCCGGCAAGACGCTCTCCTTCAGGATCGTAGAAGACGGGATCGGTGATCTCCGCCTCAAAAATAGTGCCATTGTCGAAGATCTTGATCCGCTCCCCCATGCGCGTTCGGCCTTCACGCACCCGGCCCAGCGCAATGCTGTGGTCGAGGGTTGGGCTGAAATAGCTGGACGTCACGTACCCGCCGCTTTTTCTTACGTCGCCCTCTTCATCGATCACATGCGCACCGGTCGGCAGCACTTGGGTCTTATCGACGGGCTTGATCCCGACATAGTGCAAGCGGTCATCACGTATCGCATCAGCCCGCAACATGGACCGTCTGCCGATGAAGTCGGACTTCTTTTTCTGCACCGGACCGCCATAACCAATATCCTGCGGCACCGTCACGCCATCGGTTTCAGCACCAACGTGCAAATATCCTTTTTCCGCCCGCATCAAAAGGTTAGCCTCAATACCATAAGGGGCAATGCCATACTCGGCCCCCGCCTCCATCAAGGCCAACCAAACATGCTCCCCATAATGGGCAGGGACACTGACCTCAAAGGATAGCTCGCCCGTAAAGCTCACCCGGAAAACCCGCGCGCGCACCCCCGCCAGGGTCCCGGTGGCACACGACATATGCTTGAAGCTATCTTAACTAAGATCAATCCCC
>CALFRH010000131.1 GCA_937919225.1 uncultured Parvularcula sp. | reverse complement strand
ATGATCGCGCGATCTTTCTCATGTCCAACGCTCGTTTTCCCCGACACATGCATGGATCTTATTAACCATATTGGCGAATTTTAGAGGAGAATCCAAGCGGACCAAAGACACTTTTTACGGGTAGCGCAGCACAGAATTCCCCAGTTGATCGAACAAACAGACCATGGAACATCGGCGATCAAACTCGGCCCGCAATCGAACCTTGCCGGTTTGTACATGTGCGCCAACTCAACAGCGAGATAGTAAGGTTCAACGACCCGTTTGAGGGAAAGGACAACATCGTGATCAGCCTCCCATTGACCAATGCAACACCCATCAAAGCCCTTGCCGGTGCTGCGGCACTTATCGCCCTGGCTGCCTGCGCCGATAGTGAGCCCGCCGCAACGGATACACCTGTGGCGGCGCCCGCCAATGATGCAGAGGGCGCAGCCGCTGCTGCCACGCCGGAGAAGACAGATTATACGCGCCAGCTGGATGCAGCGCTGGACGCCCAGGATGAGGGCGCCAAGGCCCGCTACGCCGCGCGACATCCGCGAGAAACCCTGACCTTTCTTGGCCTTGAGCCCGGCATGACGGTGGTGGAAACCCTGCCTGGGGGCGGATGGTATTCCAAAATTCTCCTCAGCTATCTGGGGGAAGACGGCACCCTTATCGGTGCCCATTATCCCGACAGCCTCTGGCCACGGATCAATCCGGATCCAGAATGGGTCGCCGGACGGGTCGCCCTTGCCGAAGATTGGGCAAACATCGCAGCGGGTTGGGGAATTCCCTCCGCAGGCACCTTAAAATCTGTCAAAATGACCGAGATCCCTTCAGACATGGATGGCACTGCGGATTATGTCCTCTTTATCCGGTCTTTGCATAACCTTACCCGATATGAAAAGGACGCACAGTACAGCTCCGACAGTCTCGCTGAGACATTCCGAATCCTGAAACCCGGCGGGCAAGTCGGCGTCGTTCAACATCGGGCACCGGCAGGCAATGCGGATGCGTGGGCTGATGGGTCGGCGGGCTATCTTAAGCAGGATAGTGTCATTGCGATGTTTGAAGACGCTGGCTTTGTCTTAGAAGCGTCGAGCGAGATCAACGCCAACCCGAATGATGTGCCCACAGAAGAAGAGTTCGTGTGGCGTCTGCCGCCCTTCTTTTTTGGCGCTGCAGAAGGATCACCAGAGCGGGAGGCCTTCGCAGCGATTGGCGAGTCAGACCGGATGACCTTGAAGTTTCGCAAACCCGAATAAGGCAACTCGGTCCCAACATCTCCGGCAGACGGGGTCTGCCGGGGCGGTGACCATTTAAGCGCTTCGCGATCACATATGCTGAGGGGTCGGCGGGGGTGAGGCAGATAAGAAAACGGACAGGGCCCCGTTTTCCTGCCGAACGCTCAAAAACAAAAGACCTTACAGCGGCGTCATTCATTTTTCGAAGGTGGCTTTTGCATGGGTGATCCAATCCGCCCCCCATTCGAGGAGGTCACATCCCGGGACGAATTTGAACGTTGGTACTGGCCCGTTCATCTTCTTGGGCGCTTTTGTGACCGGCTGAGCATTTCGAAAACAGGCCGCAAGGCAGACCTGAGAGCCCGCGTGGCCGCCGCGCTTGACGGTCATAAAGTGGGCGGTCCCCCAACGCCCAAACCGACAAGCAAGAGTAAGTTCAATTGGTCAAAAGACCCCCTCACCAAAAATACTCTCATTACCGACAATATTAGCTTCGGCCCGCGGGTTCGCGGGTTCTTCTCTAAAGCCATTGGCCCCTCGTTCGTTTGCCATAAGGATTTTATGGACTGGGTACGGGCCAATGAGGGACGGACATTACGTGATGCCATCAATGCGTGGCACACGCTTGAGGCCCGAAAAGAGGATCCCACCTTCCGGCGAGATATTGCATCGTGCAATAACTATTTAGAGTATTTAAGGAATATTCGCGACGCTCACCCAACCCTCACCATCGACGAAGCGAAGGCATGCTGGAACGAAAAGAAAATCCGCCCCGCTAAAAATGGCTTTGTGATCTACGAAAAAAGCGACCTACGGTTCCTATAGCACCGCGCCGAAAAGCATGACCCGGCGAAGGCTGGGGTGTACTTAGAGCGTTTTCCGACCAAGTGGGTACCGGTTGGTCATAAGAAAACGCGATAAATCAATAATCTAGAACACACGAACGATTCAATCTGTTCGCAAAGTGCTCTAGGAATGGAGCCGGTTTGATGAATGAGGTCCCGATGCGTTGCTTTTTGCTGGCGACCACCATGTTGTCCCTTGGCCTCGTGCCTGCCCAGGCGCTGGAGCCGTCGGAGCCCGCACGGGACGTGATTGTCGTCACCGCCCAAAAGCGGGCCCAGGATATCCAAGATGTTCCCCTAGCGATCACCGCCTTTGATCAGGAAGGACTCGACCGGTTCGGGATCCAACAATTTGACGACCTCGCCGATTTTGTGCCGGGCCTTGAGGTGCAGGAGCAGTCGCCGAATAAGCCCAGCTTCGTTATCCGCGGTATTTCTTCGGATACGGGCGAGCCCAATGACGAAATGCGGATTGCCATCTTCCAGGATGGCGTGCCGATTTCCCGGACCCGGGGCGCGTTCGTCGAACTCTTTGACAGCCAGGTGGAGGTGGTGAGGGGTCCTCAACCCACTTTGTTTGGTCGGTCAGCCCTTATCGGCGCGATCAATGTCACGAGCACAAAACCTGAGATTGGCGGCACCGGGGGCAAGGTGCGTGCCGGCGTGGGCAATGACCAATTTCTGTTCGCGGAAGGCGCCCTCAATTTGCCGATGGGGGAGCGGGCGGCCGCACGGATTGCGGGACGGTTTAAGGAGCGGGACGGGTATGTGGAGAACCTTATCGGGGAGGACCTCAACGGCTTTCAAACCGGCGCGCTTCGGGGCTCAGTGCGCTTCCAGCCTACTGACTCTCTCGATGTCAGCCTCATTGCAAACTATCAGCAAGATGAGACAACCGGAACGGCCTTTAAGTCCGGCACTTTTCTGCCGTCTGATGAAAATGGCGTTGTGCCAGAGGGGGCCAGCATTGATCCGTGGGAACCCGCGTCTCTCGCGACAATTGCCGACGGGCGTGGCCCCAATGAAGGGCAAGCCCTCGGCGTAGAGCGGGAGATTTGGGGGATTACTGGCCTCATCGACTGGGACATCAATGATGTGTTCACCCTGTCGTCCATCACCAATTATCGTGAGTTCGATAATGCCGAAGTGTTCGATGCGGACGGTTTTGCGCTTCCTTATCTCACCTTCGCTGAAAAGTCCCAGGGAGATCATTTCTTCCAAGAGGTACGGCTGGGGTTCGAAGAGTTGGGCCGGTTCTCAGGGTTCGTGGGGGCGAGCTATTTCGATGAGGCGAGCTTCCAAAATATCTTTCTGTTCTACGATGAGCGCCTGGTGGTGCCAGGATTTTTGGAGTTCCTCCCCAATGTTGACTCCCTTTACTCAGCACCCAGAGCGCAGGTGCAAGCGCCGCCTCTCTTGGCCGATTTGCCAACTGAGTTCCTCGGCACTGAGCTAGGGCTTTTCGCGGAAGAGTTTACTCTTTTTGGTGAGACGACCTCCTTTGATGTCTTCGGGGATGTGACCGCCTCGGTGACCGATAGGCTAAAGCTCACCGCTGGTATTCGGTACACCTATGATGAAAAGCGGGCTGGCTATGGTGCCGGCGTGTTCGGGGGCACTGTGCCCGGTGTGGCGGTGGACCGCCCCACCCAGCCTGGTGATGCGTCTGCTCTTTCGCCCATTTCCGGCGTAACGGGCTGTGAGCAGGGGGGCGGAACTGTTCCAGTGGGCCTCGCTCTCTCATGCATCGTTTATGACCAGAATGTCCCTGTCTTTGTGGAGGACGAGTTCGACGGGGTCACCTATCGGGTGGCGCTTCAGTATGATGTGACCGATGACATCACCATGTTCGTCAACCATGGTCGGGGCAGGCGGCCTGAGGTCTTCGACTACACCCTGATCCAAGCTGATGGCGGGGTCAAAGCGGAGCGCTTTAATACTGTCGAGGCCGAAGAGACGGACGCGTACGAAATTGGTGTCCGGGGCTCGCTGTTCGATGGCGCTCTCTCCGGTGAGGTGGTGGGATACCATTACGAGTACACGAACTTCCAAACCCAGATCATTGAGGGCGGTCGACGCTTCATTGCCAATGCGGGTAATGCGTCCGGGTCAGGGATCGAGACCGCGCTCGCCGTCCGGCCTGCGCCGTGGGTGACCTATTTTTTCACCTACGCCTATAATGGGGTTGAGTTCGATGACGAGGACAATAATGGGGAGCCGCAATTGCGGGCGGGGAACCAGTTCCGCTTGGCGCCCAAACATGCCTTAACCGCCGCTGCGGAATTTGTGTGGGATTGCGAGTGTGGTACTTTCAGCATACGGCCTTCCTATAGCTATCGGTCGGAGATCTTCTTCGATGATGATAATGACATAGCCTACGATCCCTCCTTGCCGTCAGATGTGCCCCAGCTTCAGGAGCCATCATTAGAGACAGGGAACCCGGAAGGGGACCTTCTCCAAAATGAGGTTCAGCCGAGCTATGGGCTCGTCAATCTCCAATTGAGCTACATCCCGAAATGGGATGACACGCTGGAGGTTGAGGCGTTCGTTAGGAACCTTTTTGACGAGGATTACCTGCTCGATGCGGGGAATGCTGGCGACAGTTTTGGTATTCCCACCTTTGTTGCGGGACCGCCCCGCATGTATGGCTTTTACGTGTCGAAATCCTTCTAACCCCTCTTTACAAACACCGGCTTTGGCCCTACTGGCCGACGCCTTGCCGCGACCCGACAAACGCCCGAAATTGGGCGCCCCTCAGGGGGACGGCACTTTTTTTGTTGAATGGTGGTCAGGGTCCCCGGAGCCAATAATGGGGGTAGTAGCCGCTGTCCAAAAGGAGGCCCCATGAGGTGGACCAGTACGATAGCGCCGATCACGTAGCGGCTACCCTTTCTCCCTCAGACCCGGTGGTCTGCACTCGCCCCCACGCTGCAAGGCGAGCCGCCGAGTGGTTTGTGGACCAGTTCCCAGGAACAGTATTGTTCGCGGTCAAGGCAAACCCTGACCCGATCATTCTAAATGCTGTAGCGGCGAGCCGCATCAACCATTTTGATGTGGCGAGCTTAAATGAAGTTCGCGATTTGCGGGCGCAGTTCCCGACCGCAACGCTCGCCTTCATGCATCCAATTAAGGCGCCTGAAGCCATCGCCGAAGCGTATCACGACCATGGTGTGCGGATCTTTGCCCTCGATCATGAGGCGGAGCTCAATAAGATTATCGCTGCGACCGGCGGGGCGAGGGACTTGACCCTCTGCGTTCGTCTTCGTGTGGACAATAGCCATGCGGAAATGCCCTTGGCGAAGAAGTTTGGGATCGCTGGGGAGGCGGCTGTCGCATTGATGGGCCGCACACGGCAGGTCGCGGCCCAAATGGGCGTGAGCTTCCATGTGGGCAGCCAGATGATGGAGCCAAGTTCCTTCAGTACCGCAATGGATGAAGTGGAAGCGTTGATCGTCCGCTCGGGCGTGCTTGTGGATGTGGTGAATGTCGGGGGCGGTTTTCCCGCCCGCTATCCGGGGATGGAGCCGCCAGCGCTTGATAGCTTTGTTGGTGACATTAGGCGTCGGTATGACCGCTTTTTGTCGATGGGCACCGCTGAGCTTTGGTGTGAGCCGGGCCGGGCCCTCTGCGCTGAGGCGGCCAGCCTTTTGGTGCGGGTCGAGGCGCGTCGGGACGATCAGCTGCATATCAATGACGGTGTATACGGTGCGCTCTACGATGCTGGTCACTTTGCCTGGCGCTATCCCGTCCGGGCGCTCGGTCGAGAAGGGACGCTTGAGCCCTTTGCCCTTTATGGGCCGACATGCGACGATTCTGATCATATGCCGGGGCCGTTTATGCTGCCCGGCGATATAGCCCCTGGCGATTATATCGAGGTGGGGATGATGGGCGCCTATGGTCGCCCGATGGCCAGCCCCTTTAATGGGTTTGGCCAGTATAAAGACGTTTTATGTACCGATGATCCCTTTGGATCACTCTACGTGCCAGCTCAAATGAGCGGCTATGCGGAGGTTTCTTCATCATGAGCCAAGTTCTGAAATTTCCTGACGTGCAACCCGACGATGTCCATTTTGGTGAACCCCACCCTCTGGACCATTTCATCGTCCGGGATGGGAAGCGCTATGCGGGTACCCATCTGACCATTGATCTTTATGGAGCAGAGGGGCTGACGGACAAAGCGCGTATGGAAGAGGCGTTCACGAAATGCGTGGAGGCCTGTGGCGCCACCCTGCTGCACATGCATATCCATACCTTCTTGCCGTCTGGCGGCTTGTCGGGTGTGGCGGTATTGGCGGAAAGCCATATCTCCGTACACACCTGGCCCGAAGCGAATTATGCGGCTTTTGATGTATTTATGTGCGGTGATGCCCAGCCGGAAAAAGCTGTGCCGATCCTCAAAGAGGCCTTCGCGGCCAAGACTGTCTCGGCTCAAACTCACCTGCGCGGTAGCGAGATTGAGCAGCATATTGGGGATGAGGCATGAGCCGGTTCCTGGTCACCATCAATGGCGAGACATGGTTCAAGGAAGAGGTGACCCAAGAGATTGGCCACGCCCTGCGGGTCGATAAGATCCTCTATGAGGGTGAGGTCGATCACCAACATCTCATCGTTTTTGAGAACCAAACCTTCGGCCGCCTTTTTGCCCTTAATGGGTTTATCCAAGTCTCGACCCGCGATGAATTTATCTATCACGAGATGGTGACCCATGTACCGGTGTTCGCCCACGGTGCGGCGAAGCGTGTCTTGGTGATTGGCGGCGGGGATGGTGGTGCTATCCGAGAACTTTTTCGCCACCAGACGATTGACCATGTGACGATGGTGGAGATTGAAGGGTCGGTCGTTGACTTCTCCAAAGAGTGGTTCCCTGGCATCTCGGCCGGGGCGTTTGATGATCCCCGTCTTCATCTGGTGATCGCCGATGGCGCCGAGTTCGTGGCGGAAACCGACGAGCGGTTCGATATCATTATTGTGGATTCGACCGATCCCGTGGGGCCGGGAAAAGTTCTCTTCACAGAGGAATTTTATCGTAACTGCCGTCACTGTCTTACCGATGAAGGGATTATGATCACCCAGTGCGGGTTGCCCTTCCTTCAGCCGGAGGAATTGAAAACCGCCTATGACAACCAGCGCCAGAGTTTCACTGACCCGCGCTTTTACGCCATTGCGGTGCCTGCCTATTCGGGGGGCATTATGACCTTAGGGTTCGCCCGGGCCGGCGGGACGGACCCGGACCTTGTCACCTTAAAGGCTCGCGTTGCGGCGGCAGCCCTCGACTATCGGTACTACACCCCCCAAGGTCATCAGGGTGCGTTCGCAGTGCCGGCCTATGTGGATCACATTCTCCAAACAGGTCGTTTTGGGACGGAGTAAAGACGCCCGCCATGTTCGACCCTGATCCCACTGCGATGGCTCCTGATGACGCGTCCGAGGTCTGTGTGATCCCGGCGGCCTTTGGCGCCGATCCGGATCCGGCTGCGGCCATTCTTGAGGCGAGCCCGCAGGTGGAGCTGTTTGACGAAGAGGTCTGGGGGGTACCGAAAAAGGGGTTCCGCCCCTTGGTGGCGGATAGTGCCAGCGATGGGGTGGCCCTTAGGAAAACCCTCTCTGCTGTCCTAGAGCGGGGGGCGGTGCCTCTCGTTTTAGGGGCGTCTACTGACTGTTTTGCTGGCGCTGAGGAGTGGGCTGAGCCCGTTTCCATCTTGCACCTTTCGGCGACCCCTGACCTCGCCCCTGGCTGCCTTATGCGGAAGGCCGTGGAGGCGGGCCATACTGTCGTCGCCGCCGGCCTTCGGCGGTTCTCACCTGAGGAAGCAGCCTTCATCCCCACGCTGCCGTCCAGCTACAGACCTTTCCGGGCTTTCGGCCAGGCCGGCTATAAGGCGGGCGAGCAGGGGCCGGCCATCGCTGCAGCATTGGGGAAGGGTCCGCGTCTCGTGGCCATTGACTTAAGTGTCTTTGACGCGGCCATTATGCCCGCGGTGGCAGAGCCCGAGCCTGGTGGACTTTCCTGGCCCACCGTCACGGCGATTCTCAAGGCATCGCTTGTGGGACATCCGGTGGCTGGCATCTTTCTTTGGGGTTTGCGCCCCCACCCCTCGCTCCATGCCGCGGATTTTCTCGCCGCGAAGCTGGCTTACAAACTTCTCACTTATGCCTTTGCTTCAGAAAACGCTTTTTAAACAGAGGGATAAGGTGAGGCTGCCCAACTGAGGGCCAAATGTGACGGAATTGCCACCATGCGCCCCTTGAAAGACGGCGGAGGCGGGTCAAGTAGATAATATTGGCCATCGTTGGGGACGTCATGACGGAAAACCCGAAACCATCAGGTGCAGTAGTACAAGCAGGTGCGGCGCCTAAGCGTTCGCTCTTCAGATTTGTTCGTCCGGCGCTAACAGCCTTTGGGCTGTTCACCATTGTGGCGGCAGTTGTCGCTTACAAGTTTGGTGAAGGGGTCCTTTATATCAATGACCGCACTATCAGCGATTTGAGCCTGTTCGAAGTGACGGGCGGCGCGGCGGTTGGTGTGCTTGGGTTATTCACCGCGATTGCTTCGGCCGCCCTTGGCCTCGTCGCAACCTTCGCAGCAGGGCTCGTGGGCATAGGATTTGGCACTCTTGGCATCGTTGCGGGCACCATTATCGCGATCGGTGTCGTCACCGGCCCGCTCTTGCTGTTAGGCTTGATTGTCTGGGCTGTGAAACGACATTACTGGCCAGATATCATCTAACCTCACGCTCCTACCGCTGAAAATCATAGATTGAGCCAAGCCCGACAAGGCTCGTGAGCTCATCCAGTGCCGCGCGCACTTCATCGAGGAGGTATGGGTCCCCTAAATCGTCTGCTTCCAGACGGTCTCGATAGTGGCGGGTGACCCAAGCTTCGAGTGCCGTGACTTTCTCCTCGTCGAGCAAGACGCCTGGACCGATCGCTGCCTTCTCCGCCTCGGTGAGGACAACCCGCAGGCGCAGACAGGCGGGCCCCCCGCCATTTTTCATACTCTGGTTGAGGTCGAAGTAGTGCGCTTCTGTAATTGGACCATTGCCTGCCACGGCGTTGGCCACCCAAGCCCTGGTGGATGACGTCGCTTCAGCCTCGCCCGGCAGGATGAGGGCCATACCGCCTTGGGGTAAGGAAACAAGCTGTGAGTTAAAGAGGTAAGAGCGGATGGCATCTTCCAATGGAACATCGGATGCAGACACTTCAAGGAAATGCGGCTCAAACCCCATGCCCTCTGCCTTTCGACGAATGGCGTCGAAGGCCACTTCTTTCTCCTCATACGCATCTTCATGGTAGAGGAGGGTGGTGCCATTGGTGACGCCAACCACGTCGTTGTGGAAAGCACCTGCCTCCACAGCCTTTTGAGATTGGCGGATGAAGACTGTGCTATCGGTCACCCCATGGGCTTTTGCGATGGCTTGGCTCGCCTCTAGGGCCTGACGCGGCAAGAAGCGCCAGCGGTCGAGCTGTTCAAAGGCAGAGCGACCGTAGACGAAGAGTTCAAGACCGGGCGCGCCGTGCTCTGAGCATAATCGGCCGTGGTTGGCAGCGCCTTCATCCCCCATGGCGCCGCCCGTGGGGATCGCCCCGTGGTGGGTAAAGTGGGCCTCATCCGCGAAGATAGTCTTCAGTACACGGGCGGTGAAGGGATGCTCGATGGAGCGGTGATACATCGCTGCCAGATTAGCGGGCGTGAAATGCACGCGCCCATCTTCTGTATCCGACGAGGGGCTAATAGTGGCCGCATTCGCTGTCCACATCGCTGATGCGGAAGAGGTGTTCCGCAACAGGACGGGTGCTCGCTTGCCTCCAGCGGCCACCACCTCATTATCACTGCCGGTGAAGCCCATTGCCCTTAGGGCAGGGACAAAGGGACGTTCATGGGGCGGCAAAATACCTTGGGGAATGCCGAGGTTCATCAGGGCTCGCATTTTTTGGAGGCCCTGGAGCGCCGCGGCTTTGGGGTTGGACACGCCGCCGCCTGACGCCATGGAGGCAACATTGCCCACCGACAGGCCGCCATAATTGTGGGTCGGCCCGACAAGGCCATCGAAGTTGACTTCTACTGCCTGTGTCATGACGGCATCCCCGGTGTTTGTGCGTCATCGGCCACAGGCCCGGCGCCAACCATGCTGGCCATTGGCCATGCACAATAGTCAGCAGCATAGTAGCCTGCGGGACGGTGATTGCCTGAAAGACCAGGGCCGCCAAATGGGGCGGTGCCCGCAGCGCCAGTGGTCTGCCGGTTCCAATTGACAATACCGGCATTGATCTCTTGAGCGAATTGCGACCAGAGCGCTTCGTCGTCAGACAAAAGGCCGGCCGCCAACCCAAAGCGGGTGGCGTTTGCTTCTGCGACCGCGTCATCAAAGGTTGTTTTACGGATGACTTGGAGGAAGGGAGCGAAAAGTTCCTCATCGTCGCGCGCTTGCCACTCGGTTGTGTCCATAAGACCAGCCGACATGTAGGCGGGACCATGGTTGAGGGGGGCGGCCGTTACCACGGGCTTCCCGCCCGCGGCGGTCAACGCCTCCTGATGGGCCAGGGCGGTCGCGGTGGCGCGATCATGGATAAGGGGCCCGAAAAAGGGCTGATCCTCCGTATCCGGTGGGCCCACCTGGAGGTGCGGAATGAGTGCAGCGACGGCGTCAATCACCCGCTGGCCATCCTCATTATCCCCCACAATGAGGCGTCTTGCGCAGGTACACCGCTGGCCGGAGGTGATAAAGGCCGAGCGCGCAATGATCCGCGCCGCGGCTTCGGCATCGCCGACGGACCAGGCCACCAAAGGATTGTTGCCGCCAAGTTCTAAGGCAAGAATTTTCTCAGGGTGCCCCGCAAGAGCGCGATGGATGGCAAGCCCCGCCTTCACTCCACCGGTAAAGGCGATACCGTTGGTTCGCGGGTCTTGGAGGAGGGTTTGGGTCTCCGCCGATCCGCCATGGACGAGGTTTAAAACCCCTGCCGGGAGGCCTGCTTCCTCCCACCATTGGACCATTTTCTCTGCGACGGCCGGGGTCAACTCGCTGGGTTTCAATATAATGGTATTTCCAGCGATCAGGGCTGGGATGATATGCCCATTGGGCAAATGACCGGGGAAGTTGAAGGGGCCCACGACCAGCATCACCCCATGGGGACGGTGGGTGAGCCGCTTTCCCTCCTCCTCTCGCGTCGGGGTGCGTTCGTGATAGGCCTTCAGAGAAATCGCCGCTTTTCCCACGATTGCGCCGGCCTCTGTCCGCGCATCCCAAAGGGCTTTGCCGGTTTCTTTGCTGATGAGGGTAGCCATCTCCTCTTTGCGTTCAGCGGCGATGGCGGCATAGCGTTCAATGATCTTGAACCGGTCCTCTAAGGTGCGTTTTTGCCAGTCAGAGAGGGAGAGCGTTGCGGCTTTCAAGCTGGCTTCAATATTCGTCGTGCTGGCATAGCACCCGTCCCACAGGCTATCCCCCGTTGCGGGGTTAACGGAGGAAAAGGGGGTGCCTTCCCCCTTTACCCATTGACCGTCCACATAGAGATCACCGCTCAGTGACATCACATTATCCTTTCAGAGGCGAGGCCAGAACCTGTTCGCCGTTAGAGAAGCCAGCACGCTCCGCCATTTGGGGGGAGATCACGACGGTATGACCGTCAATATGACCCGTCCCCAAGATCGCGACGAACGGTTTAGCCTTGCTACTCGTCACCATCAGCGTTTCAGCTCCAGCGATATGGGTATCACTATCGCTGATCGTGGCGGTGCGTGCGCTTAAGGCTTTGACCGTTCGGACACTGTCTAGCGTGCACTCAATACTGGGGCCCCCGTCAAAGATGTCAACACAGCGGGTATAGCGAAAACCCTCCGCCATCAGCATATTTAAAGCGTATGCGGATTTTTCATGGGGTTTGCCAATCGCCTCTTGGACTTGGTCCGGCAAAAGCGACACATAGATCGGAAACTTCGGCATCAAGTGCGAGATGAACCGAAAATCATGGGCAGACAGTCGATCCGCTTCGTCGAAACTGGTGTGAAAGAATTTGGCGGGGATATGATCCCAGAACGGTGAGTGACCGTCGGCATCAAGCCAGCCTCGGATATCCGCCATAACATCGGATCCGAAACGATCCTTTTCTCGTCCCATAAATAAAAATCGGCTGAGAGACAAAAAACGTCCCACACCGCGGCCGCGGGCGCGTTCTCCCACGAGGAGGGTGCCGATTTCGGTGTAGCCATGAAAGTCATTCACGAGTTGGAGGATGTCGGTGCTGGCCCTCAGACCGGTCTCGGGCGCCTGAGCGTCGATGTGTGAAACGCGATAAGAATAAAAGGGACGGTCTTCTCCAAGATTTGGAAAGATAGACGCCATTCCCACGGGCCCCTCCTCATCTTCTAAAACCAAGAAGAAAATATCCTTGGCGCGGGCAATACCCGTTCCGGCGAACGCAGCGATCGAGGCGGCGACGCGCTCTTCCAGGGTTGTTTGGGAACGAGGAAGGGTGG
>CALFRH010000130.1 GCA_937919225.1 uncultured Parvularcula sp. | reverse complement strand
GGTGGGCAAGTTGGGGTAGATGACATCATCAGCCCGGGCGATCACCTCGCCCTCTACCCGAATGACGCTTTCGGCCCGCACCGCCTCGACCTCTGCGAAGAAAGGCGCTTCAGGCTCCACCACCAGCTGGGTCAGGCCGTAATGGTCCCGCAAATCGATAAACAGAAGGCCACCATGGTCTCGCTTCCGGTGCACCCAACCTGATAGCCGCACATTGTCACCCACGTCGCTCTTCCTGAGGGCGCCGCAGGTGTGGGAACGGTAGGTATGCATGGGTTGGGTCTCCAATAAATCAAAGGCACCGAATGAGGGCGGGGACGCGATACGTCAACAGGGAAGTGGGTCCCCCCCTGACCTTGCAGCAACTGTAGACCACTTAGGAAAAAGCCCCCCGACTATACCCCCATCTTACCGAGCACTTCACCCACCCTCAAAATGCTCGACCCAGCTATGATGAAGAAATTTTGAATCGTTATCCAACGCTCGATACCGCCTTTTATAGGCGGTGTTGCAAGATTTGAGGCGTCGTAGGTGAGAGTCAAACCGCTCAACAGAAATAACAATAGTCTCGGGCGACTTGAGGATAAGCTCGCTCAAAGGGTTATCAATAAGGCTCTGGTCCAGGTCAAAGAATGCCCTCGATATCTCCTGGCCATCTTCATCAATAGGCCCATACCCGGTACCGATGAAGCCGCCACGCATAATCATCCCGCGCGCTTTTGCAGGATCGTTATCCAGCATCGTTACAAGTCGTTGAAAGAGAGCCGCATGCTGATGAGCCCCTATCAGCTCAAAGCCTTTTTCAATATGTGGAACAGCATGCCGTAGTCCACCAGGCGAATTAGACGTGTTAGCAAGAAACTGTTCTACGCCGCCGTTCATAACGTTTCCAATGAATCCATTAATTGCTTCTGCGACATTTGCCAAAAAGGGCAATTCATCAGGCTCATAAAGGCACCCCCCCACACAAATCCGCTGAAAATAGGCAACCGAGTCGCATATTTCATAAGGATCATGAGGGTTCAGAGCCCTCTCGCTGACGAGAATTTCGGTTACTTCCGCGGAACGCAACCTTCGTTTGGGAAACCAACTGCTTTTCCGCATAGACTAACTCTCTCCCACTGACCTTCAACAGTTCGCGTTGCCCTCCACCTCGAAGGACAATCCTAAGCCCCAAACCCTCAAAATCGAGACGATTTTTTTCTTTATGGTTAACCCAATATTTACCATCGGTCTTAGGCGTTTTTTCAGATGCGTGCCTTACAACCCTCATAGTAGCGAAGAACAAACTTCGGAGTGGCGTTGTGAGTATGGTTGGTGCGTTCGCGAACCGGGGACCCTCGGCAAATCGTGAACCTTATGTAATCGGGCCGGATGGGACGGCCTTAACGATCGCGGATCTTCCCCCCGCGAGCACGAAGCGCTGGGTCATCCGGCGCAAAGCAGAAGTTGTATCCGCGGTGCGGGGCGGGCTTTTGAGCCTCGAAAGCGCCTGTGAACGATACGACTTAACGGCAGAAGAATACGCTTCCTGGGAACGGGCTATTGACCGCTACGGGTTGCAGGGCCTGCGCGCCACGCGGGTCCAACAATATAGGTAATCTCTCTTCCTCCTGTCTCCTTCCCTCTCTGGAGACTTCATGGTGAAAACTGGCCGCCCCCGTGACCTGGGGCGGCTTTTTTTGTAAGGGTTTTAAGGAAGGTAGGGAATCAGGCTGGTGGCTGGCGGCCGGGTTCGCTACGGTAGGCGCTTAATTTCGGGACAATCTCCGATTCCATGAGTTATCAAACGTTCACCGCGAAATCCGTTGATGATGCAAAGAAGGCCGTAAAAAAGGCCCTGGGCGGGGATGCAGTCATCTTGGCCACCCGTCGACACCCGGACGGCACAATTGAGATGCGGGCCATTCAAAAGGGCAAACCGCTCTTTAGAGGCGAAGGCGGCCGGCAGCGCCGCGGCGGTCTTTTCGGGCGGGCCCGCGGTAAAAAAGACCCCTCAAAGACGGATGCCCCCTCTCTTGGGGGCGGCGAAGAGGTGCGGACGGAAACCCGGCCCGGCGCCACGGGGGACTTTGTTGAACAAGCGGAGCAAGGCGCGGGCAAGTCGGCCATGTCCTCCCTCCGTGGAGATTTTTCGAAAAAACTCGACCGAACCGCAGAGAGTTCAGACCCGCTTTTCCAGCATTACCACGCTTTTTTAGCGCGGCAGGGCATATCCGATCGCCTGATTCAGGCGCTCGTTGATGAAGCTCACCATGCCGGTTCCCGCAGTGAGACCGAGCGGCTTTCCTTCGCCATCGCCCGGGTGATGCAATTTGCGCCGATTTCTTACTCTCCTGACGCGCCCGTCATGCTGGTGGGCCAAACAGGCGCAGGAAAAACGTCGAGCGCGGCCAAGCTTGCCGCCCGCGCGGCCGGGCTAGGGGGGCGAATCGTTTTGATGAGCGCCGATGTGGGACGGGCGGGGGCTGTCGAACAGATGAGCACCTATGCCAAGGCGCTCGACACCCAATTTTTCCCCGTCCAGGACACGCAACAGATTGCCGACATTATGCGGCGGGAACGCCCGCGGGAGCAGGGGTTACTCGATACGCCGGGGGGCAGCCCCTACGCCACCGCAGACGTCGCCGCCATGAAGGCCTTCCGCGAGGTCATCGGCGCAGAACCCATTCTGGTGATTCCCGCCTCCGGCGACGTGGCCGAGCACACGGACTGGGTCCAGGCCTTTGCTGACATTGGCGTGAGGCGGTGCATTATAACGAAATTCGATACGTCCCGCCGGATTGGGGCTGCCCTTACGGCCTGCTACGAGTCCGGTATGGCACTCGCTCATTTGTCCGAGGCCCCCTTTATTGCTGATGGCCTTGTTGATGCGAACCCGGACTATTTGGCACACCGCCTCCTCATGGAGCAGCCCGGTCGCATCGCGTCCCGCCGATAACAGCCCATCGTGACTGCTCTTCTTGCCCCCTTCCAGGCGATTTCCATCAGTAAGCTGGCTTTTGCCCTTGAGGCGCAAGGCCGCGACATTTTACATATGGAGTTTGGCCAGCCGGAGGCCTCGCCACCGCCGTCGGCCTTAGCCGCGGGGCATCAGGCGATTGACGACGGCGTGCCGGGCTATTGGGAAAGCGATCCGTTAAAAGAGAAAATTGCCGCCCAATATGGGGATGTGGTGGACCCCTCGCAGATTTTCCTCACCTGCGGCGCCTCCCCCGCCCTCGCCATGGCGCTTGGCATTTGTTTTGAGCCGGGCGATAGGATCGCGGTGGCCCGGCCTGGTTACATCGCATACCGCAATGTGCTGCGCGGATTATACCTTGAACCCGTTGAGATTGGCTGCGATGCGGCCACCCGTTTTCAGCTCACAGCCGCACAGCTAGAGGCCCTGACGCCTGCGCCAAAGGGGGTTATTTTATCGAGCCCCGCGAACCCCACCGGCTCCGTCATTCCCGAAGGTGAGCTTCGCGCCATCGCTGATTTATGCAAGAAACGCGGCATTCAGATTATTGCCGATGAGATCTACCATAAGCTTATTTATGATAATGCGCCCCCCTCTATGGCACTGATCGATCCTAGCGCCCTGGTGATAAACAGTTTTTCCAAATATCACTGCATGCCCGGCTGGCGCTTAGGCTGGCTGCTGCCCCCGCCAGAGAAAATTGAGGCGGCCACCGCCTATCTGGGGAACTTCTTTCTCACCGCGCCGTCTTTAAGCCAGAAGGTAGGGCTCGCAGCAATGGATGAGACGGACTATCTTGACGCCAATATTGACGTCTACCGACGAAACCGCGCGTTGATGCTGAACGCGTGCACGGCCCTGGGGTTCGACCAGGTGGCCCCGCCCGATGGGGCATTCTATCTTTACGCAGATATTTCACACCTGACGGATGACAGCCACAGCTATTGCAAGAGGCTATTGTCCGAAACTGGCGTAGACGCCACCCAGGGCGTTGATTTTGATC
>CALFRH010000129.1 GCA_937919225.1 uncultured Parvularcula sp. | reverse complement strand
CCACCTCTAGACTCTCTGGGGCTTTGTTCACTGGGAATCTGAAGCGCTCGGGCTCTTCAGTCCTTTCCTTGATCCAGCTTGCAAGGGCTCTGTCAGGGCGCAGGACGCGAGGTTTGTTGCAGTGATAAAGAGATGTCACCTCATACGCTGAAAGCTCCATGGAGACGTTATACTCGCCGGGATGGCATGCTGATTTGATGTAACAGCCTGCAGTGAAGATCTGACGCTTCAGAGGAGCATAGGCGTTATTGATCGGTAGTTCGTCACAGAAGGCGTATAGAGCACCGTTGCGATAGCGATCTTCCAGCCAGATCAGCGTCGAGGTGATGACCGGGATGCCGACGAGGACGAAGAGCAGGAAGAGAATGAAGCTTCTAAGCATTGAAGGACCAGAGGATCAGCGCTGCCACGAATGCGAGCGCCAGACTAAGACGCCACGCAGCGAGCTTTCCAGGCCGCTGCCGCCTGTATGAGGTAATCCCGCGTCCATTGTGGAGCCGAATTGAACTGTTCAGAAGTGACGCTTTGCGGTCTGAGGTCAGCGCATATCGCGGCTTCTGTGTCATTAGCCACTTCCTCGATCGCTGATGAGGATGTCGGCGAGGCTGTCTGGCAGCTGCTCAGAGGCAGTAACGCCACTAGGAGCAGAGGCACGAGCATCAGCCACTTGCTGAGATTTTTTGGCATTGTCTTTTCCTATCTTGACTTGAACTTTACGCGCGCGGGTTTCCATTCTCCGCTGTTGCTGGCGTCGGCCTCTCGCCTCGTCCAACTCTTCTTTGCCCCGGTAGAGCCCATAGGCGGCTATGGCGC
Source organism: uncultured Parvularcula sp. (assembly GCA_937919225.1). GTDB lineage: Bacteria > Pseudomonadota > Alphaproteobacteria > Caulobacterales > Parvularculaceae > Parvularcula. The sequence goes on along the minus strand of CALFRH010000129.1, from coordinate 6,969 downwards.
CCAGAACCCAACCAAGGATAGGAATGCGACTAATGAAACCAGGCATCAGTACATCCACTGCGTAGCGTTGATTTCAGCTTCGATCTCTTTGCGCTCGTGATACTTCTCGCGGACCTTGCCGATGATGTACCAGAGCGCCCCGCCGACGATTGCGACTGTCAGAAGCGTGTAGCCAATCTGACCAAGGCCACCAAAGAACGTGCGAACCTCTTCAGAGGCGACATTCGCAGATGCCGCAATCGTGCCAGCAACTGCCAAGCGCTCGCCAACCTGCTTCATCTCAATGCCTTTTTCCTTTTTCACTGCTTGGACAAAGCGCTGAGCCTCTTCTTTCGGCTGTCCGCCAGCCTCTGGAGCAAGCCCATAAGGCACCTCTTCAGCGGCCTTCGTGTTGATCGAGAGAGGCTTTTTGCCAACGGGCATGATGATGCCGCGGCGATGCGCGACGTACTCTTCTAGGGAGTCGTCGTAAGTCTTATCGGCAGCCTTGATGCTCTCGTACTGTAACCGTTCCATCTTCGTGATCGGCTTCTCATCGAACAGCTCAGGATCTGGGGCGCTTTCAATGACTGGCAGCAGATGGTCTTTCGCATCCGCTAGAATGTCCTTCCAGTCCATCTCAGCCGTGATGCGGTCTACCCAGCGGTTCTCAGCCTCAACAAACAAAGGATAGGACTTGAGCACAATCCGGCTCGGCGCCGCTGCGATCTTCCAGTTATGGCCCATACCAAGCAACGCAGCCGAGATAGAGCGGCGATAGATGCCTCTGGACGCCTTGAACCACGTCTGGCCCTCAGGCATAGGCTTGTCCTGTGGATCGCGGGCTGGCAGGCCATCTGGACCAGGTTTGCCACCTCTCAGCGTCTCACGGCGCCAGAGCAGGAACTTCGAAAATCCGTCTTCAAACCGACCTTCATTGATCAAGCGCAAGGCCGAAGAGTCAGCAAACGCCCCTATTCCAATATTCCAGGCAAGAACGCCCAATGCATCGAACTGGTGCTGCTTGATCTGCGGGCGCACTTTCTCCGCAAGCAGGTTCCAGACGTCTTCGGCAAAGTCTTCCTTGCCAGCGGCGTACATCTCCAGCGCTTCGGCTTTCGTCCAGGTCTGACCCATTTGGATGCGAGACCCGTCAAGATTGGTAATGCGGCCACCTGGGCCCGTCGCTGTGCCGTTTGAATCAAGATAAGCCTCTGTGACGATTTCTCCGTCAACATGCTCAAATTCCCCATTGAGCAGGGCAAAGTAAGGTCCGAACCTCATGTTTAGGGCTCCCTGATTGGAAATGACTGATTGGTTTGCTGGTCGCGGCCAGTCACTGTTAGCTGCCCGCTATTATCGACCATGAACTCTACTGAAATTCTGGGTTTCTCTGCCGGTCCAGGTTGCACACGATGTTCGTACCGCGTGAGACGAACACAATCCTTGGCCTTAGAGCCTGCATCTCCCTGCAAGATCCCAATTGGAATGCTCGCCTGACCATCTTGGGCGGTCGTGACAACCAGTTCAGCGATTTCACCTGGCGCCGCCCCAACAGGCAAAGCCACTGCGAAGTTTCCGTGCTCGTCTTCCAGACCAAAGGAGAACGCCACAGACTGGGAGAAATTGAACGTTCGAGGAAGAATGTCATCCTCTTGAGCCGCTGCGATCGCTGCACCCATAACAACCGCATAATCTGGGTTCACATCGTCGCGAATGCGGGCTTTCCCGAAGAAGTCTTCAATTGCTTTGCGAACAGCGGGGACACGCGTCATCCCCCCGACAAGCAGAATCTCATCGAAGTCACGCGGCGTCTTGTCATCGCGCTCCAGCAGTCGCTTGGTCAGCTCAATGGTCTTGTCCACAAGATGCTTGGTCAGCTCATCGAACTTCTCGCGAGTGATCGTGTATTGAAGGTCCCTCGTGCCGCCACCTTCGTAGTCGATGTAAATGCCCTGAGCGCGGACAAAAGCGTTGTCGAGATCGGTTAGTTCGCGTTTTGCCTCCTCAATCGTCGGCATGAGCTTGAGCTTCGCGATCGGCTGGGAATCCAGGTCTTTACCTTCATCTTGTTGATAGGCAGCCGCCAGATAACGCCAAACGGCCTTGTCAAAGTCCGTACCTCCAAGCTCTTCGCCAATTGGCGGTTCAATATTGATGTCACCTTTGGCTGCAGTGCCGTGTGCTATATCAAACGTACCGCCCCCCAAATCGAACACACCGAATCTTGTAAAAGGGGTTTTGTGGAGCCCGAACGCAAGCGCAGCCATCTCAGGCTCAGTCTTGATGATCACCCGTTTGAAGCCAGCCATAAGCCCTGCTTCCTTAGTGTCCAAAATCCGGTTGTTGTCGAAAGCTGCAGGAACTGTGATGACAACGCCACTGGATGGCTTTTTTAGCTTTCTGTCCGCAGATGCTTTCAAACTCTTGAGTATTTCGGCTGACAGCTCAGTCGGGCTGTAGGTCTGCTTATTGGGCCCGATGAAGTGTCGCTCGCCATTCACCGCTACGATCTGCGGACCATATGCAGTCGTGTAATCTTCCCCCTCTTGAGCGGGCATGCCAATCTGCTTTTTGATGTTGGAGAATACAAATTCCGGATCAAAATCGCGCTTCAACTTGCGGAGCGCATGGTGACCCACAGTGAACTTACCGCCCTTATCAACAGCCACCACAGACGGCATGAGAACATGACCAGAAGTGGATTCTACCAGGTGCAGGCTTCTTTCGTCATGATAGGCAACCGCACTGTTTGTCGTGCCTAGATCGATGCCGACAGTCTTGTTCTTGCTCATGCTGCATCGGCCCCTGTCTTATCGGTGGTTAAGGTCGGTCCGACGCGAATTGCAGTCGCATTACCCGCATTTCGATAAGCGTTCCGGGCCTCATTCATTTTCCGAATCTTCTCTTGCTGAGTCATTTTGTCATTGGCATTCAGATCAGGTTTATTGTCGTTCTTTGGGGCCTCAGGTGGCAGCTCTTCCTGCTCTTTCAGACGTCTGTCGCTGAAATGTGCGTGAGCGGCGTACAGGGCCGCAGGGCCGCCACCGCCAATCAACTCAATAATCAGCCCCCAGAAGGCTCCCCAGCGCTGCGCAATGGACTTAAGAACCGACTCTTCCCGCGTACCGCCCGCGAACCAGTCAGCGAGCACCAGGTAGAACGGATCAACCTTTGTGGCTGTGACCTGTTCCTGGTTGGCTTGAAGCTTGGTTTCAGTGTTTGCGAGTGTCAGGTTTCGTTCTTGCTCCGATAGCGCCGCAAGATCATCTCGCGCCTTGGTCCGGACGTCTGCAATCAGGGCTGTGTAGGTATTAGTCGCCGCTTCATCATTGCCCGCATTGCCATCATTGATGAGGTCATCCAGGGCGCCCTCAAGCGCTGCAACGTCAGCATCGCGATCCGTGCGGATTTCGTCCTTTTGCTGGGCAATGAGAGTGAGCTTTTCTTCGAGGCCGTCTTCACTGATTGTAAAAACATTCTCGACTGCAGATCCCGCAGCGTAGCGCTCAGCCTGTCCAGTCGCGATAAAGCCCAGAACGTGGCCGTAGGACAAAATAGACGTGGCCAACCAGCTAAGGAAGAATACCCCGCCAAGGATGCGAGCTTTCGCCCTAAACAGCGCTACAACGCCAACCAGGGCGAAGACAGTCCAAATGCGAATAACCCAGCCACCGGCCTGAAACGAAAGCTCCATGCCCGCAGGCGCCTGATTTCGTGCCCAAATGCCGTCCCAGTAGAAGAGAACAGCGATTGCGCACCCAACGGCGATCCACATGAATGTAAATGTGGTGAAACTGGCCAGAACACGGGCCATGTGGTCGCGGCACCAGCGATAAGCGCTGATGGCCGTAATTCGCTCAGACATAGAGCCCCCTATGGATTTAGAACGTCGTTCACTTCATTCGCCAGTTTGGCGATATTCTTGAGGTCTCGGACCTCTGCCGCGCTCTGAATTGCAGCCCACAAGCTAACTGCCGTGGTGATGGTAAGAATGATCGACACAATCAGCATGAAGCGCTTGCGCATGAAGTTGACCGCATGACTGCGCTGGTCTCGCTGCAGCTTCGCCACCGCTCCTGGCAGCTTGTCCTCGACATATCTGTCAAAGCCTTCGCGCTGCTCAGCACGTAGTTTCAGCTCTACGTTTTCGATCTTCAGATTGAGCATCTGGTCTTGGCCATCTGCTCGTTCTTTCATGACATGCACGAAGCGTTCAAACTCAGGTTTGGTGACGTACCCGTCCTTAATCGCCTGGTCTAATGCTGCCGTGAAATCCTTCTGATCCAGTCCCGCAAGTCGCAGGAGCAGATCAAACTGCTCAGAGCCCCGCTCGTTCATGCCTAGCCCTTAAAGTCGAACAGACCAGCTTGGAGGCTACGCCAGCGGCTATCGTCTGCAGGCTCAAGTGGGCGTCTTAGTTCCAGATTGCTGTATTCCTCGAAGAGCCTGCGGTCAGCATCAGTCAGATCCTCATTGACCTTTCGCTCCGTTTGCAAAAACGGCACCTTGAATTTGAAGTCACCCTCAGGCTCCTGATACTGTGCCTGTGCGAGTTTTGATTCTGCTGCTTCTGCGCGGGCGCGTTGTTCTTGGATGGCGCGTTCGAGGTTAGTGATACGTTGCAGGGTTTCAGGGCGGTCTACTTCTTTCACGATTACCTCGGGCTCTGGACGTTTCACGATTTCGGCGACGTGGGCGCGGCGCTCCTCCAGCCAATCCTTGTAGTGCTCAACCAATCCAGCCTTGTTCGCTTCAGACGCCTCCCTTTGCAGGTCGTTTGGTCCGAGCCCAGAGGGAAGGCCCGTCGAACTGAACTGCCTCACGAAAGTACCATCAGGGCGCCGGATCGTAATTTCAAACTCGTCACCATTCCGAATGTAAGCGGTCATGTTGCCAAGCGAATCTGCTTTCAATGGGTTCGTAGCGGGGCGCCGGCACTCTTTATCAACGAAAATCGTTCCAGGCGTGCTCCCGTCTCGGAAGTAGGCCAGAGCGCCAGAGACGACGCCCTTCTGGTCGATGACTTGGTGGATGAAGGCTTGGGATACGGACATATGGACTCCGTTCAGCTGTTGTGATCGGTAGAGGTTTTGGAGGGGCCGATGGAAGGTATCGTAATCGACAGATTTGAAACGGTGGTCATAGACGACACAAATTCACGGCTTCGAATCGTGTACCTCCAACACGACGAAGAATTTTACATCGAGAGCGAGATTTCAGCTTTGTCAGCGTTTCTGCCATTCCTCATTCAGGCATCGAACGTGAAGCAGAAAACAGACAATCCGACGACCATTTTAACGTCCGACGCCGAGGCGATGCTTGATACACACGGAGAGGTAATGTTGAACCTCGTCGGAACGGCAGGTGCCGAATTTTGGTACACCCTACCCCAGCAGGTTGCCGGCAAGCTACATGTCTCTCTAGATGAAGCCCTGCGCGACCAATCTCCGTCCACTTCGAAGCATTAGGTTCTGACATTAATCTCTCCCGTGGTTGGGGTGGAAGCCGTACTTCACCTCCGCCGCCTTGCGGGCCGCTATGGCGTCAGATTTGTGGGCATGTGTTCCGAGCGGTATCTCTTTGTTGTCGATCGAAATGCGAGCCTCCCATCGACTTAGGCGCTTCACCCAATAGACTCCCATCACACCGCTTGTGTTGTGCGACGGAATGCACTTGTTCATGCGATTTGTACGAGCGGAGACATCCCGCAAATTCTCCAGTCGATTGTCATTGTGCGAATGCCGTATTCACCAAAATTAAATGCCATCGTTATCGGATGGACAGACTCATTCTTATCATTCATTAGGATGACTCCTTGCGCGACACGGTTCACGGATCATGTCGCTTTTCACGAGGGTGAGGTGGGCCCGCCAGGCTATCAAACTAGACGTGGCCCACCTCGGCTCGTCCGTGAACACCGAGCCATTTTGGAAACCCAATAATAACAGCACTTTTGGCGTCATGCTTGGGCTTAACTTAACTATCCACAAAGAACCCGGATGTGAATAATATGTTCTATTCTTGTTCTGTACTTTTTTGAGAAAAACACATATCCACAGCTCTAGTGAATGGCCGCAGCTTCCTGCTGAAGCGTCGCTACGGTTCGCTCAATCTCTTCAGCGTAGGCAGAAAGGCTTATGCTGACCTCGAAGATACCGCGAAGGTTCTGTTTCAGATCGGTAGTTCCGATCTCGAGCTGAAGTGCGAGCAAGTTCTCAAGCGCAATAGCGAGCGCGGAAATATGATCCGCAGCACCTATCGTGACTTCCAGTTGATAGCGCAGTTGCTGTTCGGGTGTGTGTTCGGTAGTAGCTTCTGTAGGCATTGTGACCTCGTAGGAAAGGTTGCTTTGTTTAGGGCCGACTTGGAGTTGGTAGCTCCTTGTCGGTCCGAGCTTTATATGCTACCACTTATCACATGTCAATAAACGCTACCCAAAAAAGAGGCCGAGGCCGTCCGCCTAAAGATCAAGAGGCGGTGCATGTGCGTATTCCGAAGGAAACCATCACCAAGCTGGATGCATGGCGTGAGAAGCAAGATCCACCGTTAACTCGACCCAAGGCGGTGAAAGCACTTTTAGCAAAAATTCTCGATCTCGTTGGTTGACAAATAATAAGTGGTAGCATATATTAGTGCTGTTGAGAGGCTTTTCTGCCCCAACACTCCTTTCCTACAATTCGGAGTCTACCATGACACCCTTCGAGATTCTTTTCTCAATCCCCGGCATTATCGCCATGACATTCCTGGTCCCTTGCGCCCTAGCGCTCATTATCGACGGAACAGTTTTTCTTTTCGATACGCTGAGAGACAGCAAAGAGCCGGAAGAACTAAAGATTTGGAAAGAGCTGTCCAAAACAGCTTAAGATGGAACCCTCGCTTCGGCGGGGGTTTTAGTTTGCGAGCAATCTGTCCGCCTCTTGAACCGCTCCTTGAAGCCCAATCCCTGGATTGGCCTCACGAAGCGCCTGCACCAACTTGATCTTGTTG
>CALFRH010000128.1 GCA_937919225.1 uncultured Parvularcula sp. | reverse complement strand
TTGTAAGAGGCGTTGATCCAGATCTCATCGCCATCTTTGGAGAAGCGCTTGAATTCACCAGCATCAAATTCGCCTTTGGCAAGCCGCTGCCAAAACGCTTTGTAGGCGTCGGACTCAGCATACTCCGGGTCGCAGAAGATACGATGGTGCTGGCCCTGAATCTCCTCTAGCGTATATCCAACCGCGCCAAGGAAGTTCTCATTCGCTGTGATGATCGTCCCATCGAGCTCAAACTCAATCACCGCTTGCGCCCGATCAATGGCCGCCATCTTCCCTTCGTGCTCAGCGCTTTTGCGTTTGCTCTCAGTGATATCGGACGCAAATTTTACGACCTTAAAGGGCTGACCCTCGGCGTTGAAAATCGGGTTGTAAGAAGCATTGATCCAAATCTCATCACCATCTTTGGAAAAACGCTTGAACTCACCAGCATCAAATTCGCCTTTGGCTAACTTCTTCCAGAAAGCCTTGTAGGCATTAGACTTGGCGTAAGTCTTATCACAGAAGATACGGTGATGCTGACCTTGGATCTCCTCAAGCGTATATCCAACCGCGCCAAGGAAATTCTCATTTGCCGTGATGATCGTCCCATCGAGCTCAAACTCAATCACCGCCTGTGCCCGGCCGATGGCCGCCATCTTCCCTTCGTGCTCGGCGCTTTTCAGTTTGCTTTCGGTAATATCGGTTGCGAACTTGACGATTTTGAAGGGCTGACCTTCAGCGTTGAAAATTGGGTTATAGGAAGCATTAATCCAGATCTCATCGCCATCTTTGGAAAAACGCTTGAACTCACCGGCATCGAATTCACCTTTGGCTAACTTCTTCCAGAAAGCCTTGTAGGCATTAGACTTGGCGTAAGTCTTATCACAGAAGATACGGTGATGCTGACCTTGGATCTCCTCAAGCGTATATCCAACCGCGCCAAGGAAATTCTCATTTGCCGTGATGATCGTCCCATCGAGCTCAAACTCAATCACCGCTTGAACCCTGTGAAGAGCGTCAATCTGCCCTTGAAGGTCCCGGTTGGAATATATGTTCTCGAGTTACTCTAGCTGATTTTCCGCGCTCATGAGTAGATGCCCCGCAATCTCACTGTATTGACAAACTGATCCAATACATAATGACGCGGTAAAGTGAAAAAATCGTGAGGCAGAGTATTACGATAGGCTTAACAAAAAGCCGATTAGGATCAAACCAGACCCTCACCGCGGGCTCGAACCCCATTATCTGTCTTGCGGGGGTGAATAAGCGAACACGGATGAGTAGACCCAGTGTCTGGACGAAGGTCACGAACACCTATCGCGTCAGAGAGCCACAAAAAGAGCGTCAGAATACTGCCGAACACTGAGGGAGAGCCCATTTCAAGCTCTCCCTCAAACCAACCCAAGGTTCCAGCAAGGTGTTGGTCTTGGAAGTGACATTACGCTTTTGGGAAATGGACTCAATCACCCGTGAGGGGTGTATTGAGCACGACCAGAGGCTGATATACGCTTGATATTAGCCTCGCGACACCAACCGCAACGAATGCGAAGGGCAGCTCTAGCAAGACATCATTTAGAGATCCTGTTGCCTCACCGTGACTCAATTCGATTATCGGATACGATAATCCTTACACCCCATTCCAAACAAGAATTGTTGAAACAACGATGAACGGTAAGAAGGCGAAGATATGCACACAGGCGGGCCCTGTCCATCGAGAGATAGAGTATGGCAGTAAAAGCCGTCGGCGAGTGATCGCAAACACAATGAACAAATTGTAGACAGCAAGAAACTTCGGGTAAGCTGTATCGGCTGTCCAAATCAGATACGACACCAGGAAAGACCCCAAGGCAAAGGCAATGGCGGCGAATGCCATGATCGGCATATACATGTTGGTTGCTCGCCGAATTGCCCGCGCCATGATCGGAAAATCTTTTGACGACCGGTCGAGCGGAATGGCAGCTTCATGTAATTCATTGATGAGCACCATACCCCCATGTCCAAAGGGACCGATACCAACAAAAAGAGACAATAGCACAACAGCGATGGTGGCGGGAACAATACCGGCTGGCGAAAGGGCTAGAAAAATTGGGGCTAGGCCCAACAGCCAAAACGGCATGCCAACAACGCCAACCACACCGCCGTAGAACCGGCGTTGATCGGATATACGACCGCGTTGATTTAAAAAAACCGCTTCCGCCACAGGGGGAATATCGAGCCCTGTGCCATCGTAAGACAGATCTCTATCTTCTGTACGGGGTGTCCAGCCGATCCAATCGGCGACCATGATCGCAAAAGACCCCAAAGCTCCCAAACAGCCAAGAACACGAATGATTTCGATTTCAGTTTCTGACATAGATTCTCTACACTGTTAAAATGTACGAACTTAGTATTCTGTATAGTGAAAGACTCCAGAGCAAACTGCGCAAACCTGCATCACCAGTTTCCTCCGGGGTCTCACTTTTGATACAAAGCTCTCGCCTTCCCTTCAACGTTTGACCTATACCAGCGCGATAAGCCGACCTGGCCCGCCCGTGCAGCCCTGAAATTTCGGCGCACCAGCGACAAGCATTGCGCCAACTGGCGGAAGCGCCCCCAGATTAGCGACATTTTCAATGCCATATCGCCCAGATGTCAGCCAACGGTAATGAAAGGGAAACTCTGTACTACTGCCTTTATCGATAGACATCGTATCAACTGCCGCGCCGTATACATCACGCTCTTCGATAAGAAAATCAGCGACATCGCCATGGAAACCCGGGAAATGAAGCACCCCTGCCTCATCCTCGTTCCTGAATCTTTTACTATCTAGATGACTTTCCCAGCCGGAAAACATCGCAACGCATGCTCCATCGGGTATTTTTCCGTAGTCTTTTTCAAACGCTGCAATATCATCAAGGGATAAGCAGTAATCTGGATCCTGCTCTGCCTTCACCCGCACATCAATAATTGCCAGGGGACAGACCAATTGCTCAACAGGGATTTCGTCAATCGTATTACCGTCACGGCTATAGTGGATGGGAGCGTCAAAATGCGTCCCCACATGTTCATAATATTTGATGGTGTTTAAGTTAAACCCGTCTTTCTCATATGTATGCGTTGTTTCTGTCTCAAACGCGGGACCGAAGAAAGAAGGAAAGTCCTTGGTGAGAGTGTGAGTTAAGTCAACAACACGACTAAAGGACTCCAATAAGCGGACTTGCTGCTCCGAGGGTTTCTTCCAAACAGGTGCTTTGGCAGGATCGACCTTCCCAGCAAGGTCTAATGGCAATCCGCCACCTCTGATACGGTCGATGATATGAGCGTGACACATCGATCTTACTCCCTTGATAATATAGGTTACACCTGAGCCAGATCGACGACCCTTCGATCATCGTCGGCATTCCCTGTATTCACCGTTGTGGCCGGCTCTAGAAGCATCACTTCACAAGGCCCCTCAAGAGCCACCGGGCAATGTTCCACCCCATGGGGTACAATGATAAATTCACCTTCATTGACGATTTCATCGCGATCACGAAATTTCATTAAGAGCTTTCCTCTGTGCACAAAGAACAGCTCGTCCTCGATCTCGTGATAATGCCATACAAATTCGCCATCGAACTTCGCAAGCTTGATATGCATATCATTTACGCGCCCTGCGATTCTGGGGCTCCAAAATTCAGAAAACTTCGCAAATGATTGATCAAGGTTCTTAACGCCGTAAGGGGAAATATGCTTGTTAACGCCCGCCACATCTTTTTGGATACATCTTAGTTGCTCTTCAAGTTCAGGACTGTCAGCGGGGTAATCGCCGTCCAACGCAGCCGTCCCAATGGTGAAGCCAGCGGCGCCGGAGCGTCGAACGATCTCAATTCTCTCTGGGCTTCCAATCGAGCCTGCCATAATGACAGGCTTATCAACCGCCGAACAAACAGCTGCCATCAGCCCCGTCACATTCTCAGACGAGCGATAGGCTAACAAATCTAGTCCGTGTACGCCATCAAGAGAAACAAGTTCCTGAGCACTCCTAACAATCTCATCGATGGAACCGGCGAGAACGCTTGGATGTCCCTCAATACGGCCAGGGAACGGATAGTATTGAATGCCCGACCCCTCCAAGATGGGTAGTACCGCCTCCACATTGGTACCGCCCAGAAGAATATCGACGCCGATGTCCACGGCCGCCTTTGCGGAGGTCATTTCGCTCTCCTTATCGAGAGAGACAACCTCAAGATAGCTGGTCGCGCCGCCCGCCTTGATCGCATCGTTGAGCTTTTGGAGGCGTTCAAAAGGTAACCCGATATCCTTAAACCCAATGTGGTGGACACCCGCCGCAAGAGACGTTGCCAGATGCTGTTCAGCGTCTTCTACCGTCTTGTCGTTACGCGTGAGCATGAAAATAAATCGAACGCCCATTTATGCGGCCTCCTTGGATCTCGTTGCAACGAGCTTATCCGCATAGCGAATAGCCGTCTCTAAGCTGATTGAATCGGCGATGCCCTTACCCGCAATATCAAAAGCGGTTCCATGATCAGGACTTGTTCGGACAAATGGCAACCCCAAAGTGATATTCACCCCTTGTTCAAGCCCCATATACTTTACAGGTATCAGGCCTTGATCGTGATATTGCGCGACCACCACGTCAAATTGTCCCTTTCGCGCTTGCATAAAAACCGTATCCCCCGGCCAAGGGCCACTGACATTGAACCCGTCTTTTTTCGCCGCTTCAATAGCGGGCGCGATGGTCTCAATTTCCTCACGGCCGAAAAGCCCCCCCTCGCCCGCATGGGGATTCAAGCCGGCCACCGCGATTCGGGGGGAAGAGACCCCAAAGGACGCCGCCCCCTCATGAGCAAGTCTGATGGCGGCGATCTGGGCGTCATAATCAGCCATCCCTATGGCGTCAGATAGGGAGACATGGATCGTGACGAGAACGATTCGAATCTCGTCATTTGCGAGCATCATCGCAACTCGCTCCGCACCAGAATAATCAGCGAGAATCTCTGTGTGTCCTGGGTACTTTATCCCCGCAGCACAAAGCGCTTCTTTGTTGATAGGCGCCGTGACGATACCCCGGACGTCTCCCTGACGGGCAAGGGCAATACTCTTAGTGATCGCATCAAAAGCCGCCTGACCACAGTGTGCGTTCACGGTACCAAAAGCGGGCAGTTCGTCGAAAATAGTCGTGGGGAGGACCTCAACAATGCCCGGTTCGAACGTCGCCGCCCTCACGTCATTGAGCGTTGTAACCGTCAGATCAAGGCCAGCGCCCTGCCTTGCGCGCTCCATCACATTCGGACAACCGATCACAATTGTCTTAGGACGGTTTTTTATTTTCGCGAGGCTCATCGCTGTAATTTCTGGTCCAATACCAGCAGCATCCCCCATTGTAATCGCTAAAGGTTTATCGACGTCCATCATGCCTTTTCGTGCACCACCCGTATCGCATTGTTAAAAAGTGACTGCGCGGCAGAGCGAAGCGTGTCCTTTTGCCCAAAGCCGCCAGCCTTCATTCCTAAAATCAGTGATCGGCCATCCCGCAGGCGCGTTTGACCAATCGGAAAACCCGGCTCAAACTCTCCCAAAAGATCAAATGACGTAATGCCAAGAGCATCAAGCATTGCCTGCATCGTATCACCACCCGTAGCAATCAGTGCATCAATATTTGGGTTCTCGAGGGCCACCAATGCTTGCCGAACGACACTGTCTAAAACCGCGACCGGGTCACTATCGCGTTTTTTAATCGCAGCGACGCACGTTGCAAAAGGCGCCCCCTCAGCGCACTCAATTTGCTGCCGACTCACTGGGTTTGCACTTCCCATAACGATAAGCGAATGCTCAGCAGACGGCCGCCTTTTACTCGGTTGCCCGGCACCGGCACTTGCCTCAGCGAGGGCGATCGCCAAACCAGGGGAGCCAACCCACAAAATATTCTCATGATCTTTAAGGGAAGCAACCTGCAGATTTAAATCCACCTGGCTCTCAGCATCCAGGATGGTTGCGTTCTTCACCCCGGCAGGAAGGAGTTCAGCAATTTGAGAGGTCTTTGTCGGGTGAACAGGGTCGGCCGCATAGACGCTTTCGCTTACAGGAATACCATCTATGTACTGAACACCATCAACAGTCGTTCGACCTGCATCTGGAAATGCAGGCGCGATGACAATATGATCTCGACCACTTGCTTCGTAGGCGGCATTCACCTCCTCAACAATATGTCCCCTAAGGGTCGAATCAATTGTCTTATAGAGAATAGGCGCGGCCGCTAGCGTCCGAACAGCACGCTCAACCGCGGCAGCCGCCGCCAGCGGGGGTTGAGAGCGGCTTTCGCAATCAACGGCCAGCACTTTTCCAGCGCGCGCGCCTTCATCCAGCACCACGCCGCGAAGGACCTCAACCTCAAAGCCTTTTTTGACAAATGGACCGCCACCGTCCGCGGCACTCGTGAGGTCGTCGGCAATAATGCCAACGGATGGTGCCATATGTGAAGCTTGCGTCATTTGGTGATTATAGCGATCCAAATGAGTCAACGTTATCGAATTGATGTCACAGATATTGGTGATATATTATCACCAATGAAAAGATCACGCATACCTTCCCTAGACGATTTGCGAGCCTTTGAAGCGGTGGCGCGGACAGGCTCAATGCGCGCCGCCGCTGAAGAACTGGCCCTGACCCACGGCGCGGTGAGTCGACGGGTGTCAAAGCTCTCGCAAGATTTAGGCATAAGGCTGGTTCAGCCCAAGGGGCGCGGCGTCTCATTAACCCCGGCAGGCGCAAAAATGGCCGAGAGCGCAGGTCGAGCCTTCGCGCTGATTTCACAAACGCTCTCATCATTAGTTGAACAAGAGAGTGCCGCGCCGATCGTGGTGTCGTGCGAGCGATCTTTAGCGATGCGGTGGCTCATTTCCCGACTGAGCCTGTTCCAAGATTTACACCCTGAAGTCCCAATTCATTTATCTGTTGGCGGAGGGTTTTTAGATTTCGCCAAAGATGGTATCACCCTGGCGATCCGGCGATTGGATTTCCCACTCCCCCCCGATTGGCAAATTGATCCTCTTTTCGATGAGGCCATGGGGCCAGTGATGAAACCGTCTATGAGGGGGGTTTTCGAAGCCGGTGACTATATCGGTCTTCAAGCGCGTACACGACCTAATGCTTGGGCAGATTGGGTTAACCAAAACCCTCGCGCTGCAAAACCCAAAGAAACTCGTATGTTTGACCACCAATTCTTGCTTGCCGAGGCGGCCGCGAACGGCCTTGGCGTAGCGATCTGCCCACAAATCGTTGCGCTGGACGATGTCAAGAGCGGTCGTTTAATAGCCCCCCTCGGATTTACCCCAGACGGGTCCAAATACGGACTAATCTATCCTTCAAAACCGAACCTCTCCTACAGCGCGAAAACGGTCGTCGATTGGATCAAAGACATTTCCAAACCCGTAGATGTTTAGGATTTGGACAGGGTATTTTAATCACTGGACGCCCCCACTACAGCGGTTCGCGTTCACAAGGAATCGCGCAACCGCTGCAGTGCCCCGGACGATCATATTGGGTCAGAGGAAGTCGGCTCATGCGCCTGAAAAAGATGGTGCGAGTTGACGACGTTAACTTGAACCCATCGGCCTCAAATAGCGAAGCGGTAGGCCAAACAAAAATGGTGCGGCTTTCAGAAGCCGAATTAAACACGGATCAAACGCCCGACTGGACGCCGGCCGGTCAGGCCGCCCCATCGGAGACATTTGCGCAGCGAATTGTCGTGAGATCAAAGATGGTGCCCCCACACGGACTCGAACCGCGGACCTACTGATTACAAATCAGTTGC
>CALFRH010000127.1 GCA_937919225.1 uncultured Parvularcula sp. | reverse complement strand
TGCTCGGCTTGTCGGGCTCGGACCTTATGCCCCTCTTCATCATGACAATGGGTGAAGTGAGCGTTGATCAATCGTAGAGGATGGTCATTGAGGCTGACTTCAACACACAGCGCCCAACGGTCCTTCTCCTGAGAGTGACCGGCCAGCTTTGTGACTTTAGCGTTCCGTGACGGGTTTTTTGTTAAGACCGCCAAATTAGACCATGACGGAAGATATCTTTCCTGAACCAAACGCTTTTTTTGTCTCGCGCGCAAAGGCTCACTATGCAGATCCAGCGCTTTCGCCAGGCGATCCGCCGTATCCGCCTCAACGGCGGGGCACTCAAACGCCTCCTGCAAAAACACAACATCAGGTGCGAGCGCCTGAAGCCCGCGCGCCATCCATTCAAGGCGAGCGCTATACTCTCCCTCCCCCTTCCAGGTATTGAGCGAAACAATGGTCAAGCTGGATGACACAAAAGATATTCCGGTTAAGCAACGCGAATGCCGGCAACCCAAACACTGCGCACCACAGGTCGGTTTTCGACGAGACGCACACGCACAAAATCTGCTCGCAAGCCCGCCTCAAGGGCGCCGCGATCCTCAAGCCCAACACACAGGGCGGCATTGCGGGTCACGGTTCCGATGGCTTTTGAGAGCGGCCAGTCATAGGGGGCCTCGGTCAGGCGGAAGGCGGCCTCGATCATGCTTCTGGGGACATAGTCCGACGCCATGACATCTAGGAGACCTTCTGCAGCAACGTCGCCAGCACCCACATTGCCCGAATAGGAGCCCCCGCGCATGAGATTCGGGGCGCCCATCGCAACGATCATCCCGGACTGATTCGCGGCCTTAGCGGCCTCCATGGTGGTCGGGAACTCGCTGACAGTTGCGCCAATCGAGCGCGCATCATCGATATGGTCTACAAGCTGATCATCGTGGCTAGCTAGCGCCAACCCGAGCCTCTTCGCGAAGTCTGCAATAGCCGCCCTGTTCTGTGGTCCGTAGTTCGCCTGATTTTCCACCATCTCGGTATAGCGCGTTTTGACTTCCTCCTCAGAAAGCCCTGCATGGGTGCGCCAAACATTCAGCTGTCGTTCAAGATCAGGATACTGACGCTGGCCCGGCGTATGATCCATCACCGACAGGAGTTTTGTGAGGCGATGAGCGGACAATGGCTCAAAGAGCTCCGGCAAGAAGGGGTTAGTGGTCTCACAACGCCAATGCAGAAAATGGTTCGCTGACAAGAGATCTTGCTCGTCGGCCTCATCCAACCCGGTGACCAGCCGGGTAAGGTTCTCTAGGCGACGCGATTCTTTCCCAGACCAGGAGCCCACTGACAGGCTATCGAACACCGTCGTGACCCCGACCGAATCGCAGTTTCCGTCATGGATCATCGCCGCTGATACCGGATCCCAATCCACATTTGGGCGCGGAAAGAAGTGTCGCTCTAAATTATCGGTGTGAATATCGATAAGGCCCGGGACAATGAAGTCTCCCTCCATATCTTCACCAAAGCTGTTGTCGATCGCGACATCGGTAAACAGACCATCCTCGGCAGTCACTCCCCCGGTAACGGTTTGATCCTCAAGAACCAATCTGGCATTTTTTATCTGTATACTCATGGTCACTTTCTCCACGTGATGGGCCTAAGGGCCAACGGTATCGGTTTTAACAACGGGGTCAGCTGCGATATCGAGTTCAACCCGGTCAGAGGCGAAAATGGCTTCACCATATTCAAGAGGATCACCGAACGAATCGACGTTCCACCCCCGAGTCGCCAAGAGAGGAATATGCCGCGGGAGGTTGAGCAGCTCCGTTTCATCCGGGAAGGGAAGCCGGGAGTGTACGACCGTTCGCTTACGCTCGAAATCAAGAACACCAGAATGGGCCAGCGTCTGTGTAACACTCAAATGAGTCTGATACGTCTTAGAGAAGAAAGGAAACCGCTCATGACTGAGATAATGCGTCGACATGATGATCGGCGCGTCGTTCACCAGCCCAATTCGTTTGAGCCGTATGACTTTCGCACCAGGTTTCAGTTCAAGAGCAATGGCAACATCACGGCTTGATGGAACAACGGAGAGGCTGTGGGTTTTTGTTCGCGCCTCAATCGCAAGGTCACGCATCACATCCGTGAACCGTGTGCGGCGCCCAATCCGATATTTAAGAGCGGGCCGCCTGACATAGCTTCCCCGTCCTTGCGTGCTTTCGACGAGACCTTTCTCTTGAAGATGAGAAAGCGCCCGCCGCAACGTATGGCGGTTGACCATGAATTTTTGTGAAAACTCCGCCTCAGTCGGGAGTTTATCGCCGGGTACAAATTCTTGATCCCGAATACTCTGCTCAATTGAGCGCGCCACTTGCATCCACAACGTATCCGACACAACCTTCTCACCTCTGACTAACGGCAATTCCCTAATTCCAATCTATACTTAAACTATACTTTGTTATAGACAAATTTTTCCTTGTTCACAAAAGTGTCACCGACATTTCCATTGATTAGAAGGGCGTTATCCCATAGTCCTCGTATCGCAGTTACTTTTACACTACCACCGTATCAACCGAAAAAATGTCTTATGCACGAGAAATTTGTTGAGCCCCAAGAACAAGGGTCGAGCGACATTGCCGCCCGCCAAGCTTGGATGGCGGTTCTCGCCGAAACCTCAAGCGAGAAGCTAAAAGCGGCCTGGAACGAGATTGACGTAGCGGACAAACCCGCTGTCGAAAATCTTCGCACCCCCGAAAGAGGCCTTGTTATGGTTCGTGGCCGGGCGGCAGGGATTGGCGAACGGTTCAACCTTGGCGAAATGACCGTGACACGCAGCGCGGTGCGAATGGGCGACGGAACAACCGGTGTTGCTTACGTCGGGGGACGGGACGCCGATCACGCGCTGATCGCAGCAACCGTGGATGCCATGATGCAATCCGAAACTCATAGGCCATCGGCGGAAGAGGCAATTGTAAAACCTCTTGAGGCGGATTTAAACGCAGTCAAGACGACCTCGGCCCAGAAAACAGCAGCGACGAAGGTGAACTTTTTCACAATGGTTAGATCGCGAGACGGCAAATGAGCAGTACACTATCCCTTTCTGATGTGAAGCCCGGGTTTGCAAACCCGGTATTGGACTCTCAGTCTACCTTTAGGCAGGTCTTGGACGCACTGTGTCGTCCCGGATCTGTTCGCACCCTCTCTCTGGACGATCATCCAGAAGGAGTGGGTCAGGCCATGGGCGCAATTGCCCTTACACTGTTTGACTACGACACCCCTATTTGGATGAGTGAGGGAAGCGCTAACGAAGCGGTAGCGCAGTGGCTTCGGTTCCATTGCAATTGTCCGATGACGTCGCAGCCGGGTGAGGCGGCTTTTGCACTGTGCACCAAGCCCGATCAGGCCCCTTCTCTTTCTTCTTTTGCCCAAGGGGATACAAAATACCCAGACCGATCAACCACCCTTATCTATGAAGTAGACGCGATTACCGGTGGCGATACCATCACCCTCCACGGTCCAGGGATTGAAAGTACAGTGACAATCGCTCCCCAAGGGTTGCCTACAGACTTCTGGTCCCAGTGGGACGAAAATGCAGGTCAATTCCAGCTCGGCGTCGACGTGTTGCTCACCGCCGGCAATCAACTTCTGGGCTTGCCACGAACATCGCGGCGCGTTGCCAACTAATAGGGACGAAAAACCATGGCTTATGTAGCGGTAAAAGGTGGCGAAGAAGCGATTACAAACGCTCACAAACTTCTTGCAGAAGAGCGTCGCGGCGATCGCAATGTGACGGAATTGGAAACAGATCAGGTGCGGGAACAGCTTTCCTTGGCCGTTGATCGCGTGATGGCCGAGGGGTCATGCTATGACCGGGATTTAGCGGCCCTCGCCATCAAACAGGCACGCGGTGATCTGGTCGAAGCGATCTTTATGATCCGCGCCTACAGAACCACCCTTCCCCGATTTGGGATGACCAAAGCGATTGACACCGTATCGATGGCGGTTCGTCGCCGTGTATCTGCGGCGTTCAAAGATCTACCCGGTGGCCAGGTTCTTGGGCCGACCTTTGATTATACGCACCGGCTTCTTGACTTTAAGCTCGCCGCAGATGGCGAAACGCCGCTGGAGGCGACGGTGGCGAATGATGATCCGATTGAGGATCACCTACCGACTATCGAGCATGTGTTCCAAACCGAAGACTTGCTCGAAGGCGAGGCGGCGGATCATGATGATGAAGACCCATACGATCTTACCCGGGAGCCGATGGCGTTCCCCGCGGAACGGGATCAACGCCTCCAGTCCTTGGCGCGCGGCGATGAGGGGTTTCTATTGAGCCTTGCCTACTCAACCCAAAGAGGATGGGGTAGCACCCATCCTCTCTGCGGTGAAATCCGTATGGGACATGTTGATGTGGAGTTTGTGCCAGAAGAGCTTGGCTTCCCCATCAAACTGGCATCCATTCCGGTCACCGAATGCCAAATGATCTCTAACCCGCGCGGGTCGGCGACAAAGGCGCCGCAATATTCTCGCGGCTACGGCCTCACCTTCGGTCACAATGAACGCAAAGCCATGAGCATGGCGATTGTGGATCGAGCCCTCAAAGATCGGCCTGCGGAGGGTGAAAAGCCCGCCTTCGCGGCACAGGATGAAGAGTTTGTGCTCTATCACTCCGACAATGTGGAAGCCTC
>CALFRH010000126.1 GCA_937919225.1 uncultured Parvularcula sp. | reverse complement strand
GTCTACAATGCTCGAAACCTCACTCCAGAGGAAATCGCTCAACACATCGTAATTCCGAGCGTTGCATCCGACGTCTTCAAATTCAGAAATACTATTCTCCTCGGACCGCGTGGCGTCGGGAAAACAACACTTATGAAAGCGCTGACAGCACGGGGACTGTTTGCTCTAACCAAAAGAGAGCGGCTGCCGCGCGGCATCAAACCGATGTCCATAGATTTCATGCCGGTTTATATTCCAGCGGATACCTTGTGGAAGGGAAGCGTTGAATATTTTTCCGAAGTAATTCCGGATGAGACGGATCGGGACCATATCCTGAGTGGCCTCTTTGTGAACCACTGCCTCCGAGAAATTGTCATCGCGATGGAGGGCGCATGTGAGGTTGGCGAACATTTTAGAGATGAGGAGCTTCCTTCATGGGCACTAAAAATTGATGAGGTCCAAGAAGAGAAGATTGCAAGGCTATGCTCCCATAGCTGGAAACTTGATCGAACGCAGACGTCTTTCTTGGGGCTAAAGCTAGCTGTTTTAGATCGAATAAATACCTTTCGAAGCGCAATTAATGGGCTGGATACATCGAATGCTCTGGTAAGAGTTCGTGAGTTCGAACCTCTCGACATAATGGTTCTTCTAAAGGCATTCGCTGACGTCATGGAGAGCTTCGCCGGCATCAAGAAGTGGGCATTTTCGTTCGACGAAATGGAAATTGCGCCTAAGAGGATCGTGTCTCTTATCTATGAGAACCTGCGATCCTTTGATCAAAGAATTGTGCTGAAATTTTCATTGTATCCGCACGTCGACTTCTACAACTACTTGGAGCGAGCGCAAACTGCTAACGCCGGGCCGGTACCTGACCAAGACTACAAACCAATATCTCTGGCGCTAAAGTTCAGCAACCCAGACACCGATTTTGCCAACAAATTGATCGCCTCAGAATGCCATAGACGTGGGGTGCAATTTCATGTTTTTCGTAACTACCTGAACGCCTCCAAAGCTATTAAGAAGGGTACTCGCGCGTTTGGTGACAATTCAACGACGAGGAATTTTCGAAAGATATTCAAAACGGTTTCGCGTGAGAAAGTTGATCAGTCAGCTTTAGAATATTTGAAGCGCAAGGACCTTCTAGACTCTGACAACGTTGAGTCACTTAGTGAAAACCAACGCGCTGCTCAGATCAGGAAAGTGGCGCCGATAATTGAATTTCGAAGCTATTACTTCGCGCATTTCGAGCGTGATGGTCAATCGATGACTAGGCGAAGCTCGGTCAAGAGCTTTTCCTACTACCATGGATTTGAACAACTGGCTCTTATCACGGAAGGAAATCCAAGAGCCATACAGCACTATGTAAACGAACTGATCGATAGTCTGAACGCGGGAGTTCCCTCTAATGTTGCCCAGAACAGGTCTGTCGGCCGAAACCTTGATCGATTTAGAGCACTTGTAGCCACCCAGGCCATTAAACCAGAACCTCACGCCGTTCTGACTGAGAATGCCTTAGATCTCGTGGACTCGATTGGCGAAATTTTGGTTCAAGGTGTTTTGGCGGCAAAGTTCAGCACCCAACCTTCATTGTCGGTCAAGTTCAGGTCACCACGTCCAGAGACAAAACGACTGCTGGCAACTGCAATTAACGCAGGTGCCTTGGTGCCGGACGCTGACGACTCACAGCATGGAAAAATTTTGTTCGACGTTGAAGGCGTGCGTCTAAGAGTTTCATACCGACTGGTTCAATTTTTTCCGCTGCCAACGATCACGGGTCAAGTAAGGGTTTTGTCCACCAAGCCTTCCAAAGTGATCCAGCCACCTCAACCGGACCTACTAGGTTGGGCACTCGAAAATGACTGATATTCGTTTTACCTCGCTTTCTAAGTTCGATTGCCCACGGTTGTTGATTTGTGCATTGGGTTATGAGGATCGATCTACGTTTTTTCTCAAATCAGAAGAGCGCGAGGATTTCGAAGCGATACTTGCCTTCGACTATTGTTCGACCGGGCTTCACTCGTACGATGCAAACCGGGACTATGTAGAGCACTGTGGAGCTCGTAGGATTGGCGATTTAGCTGAATTGCTACGAGTTGCAGGTGAACTTTTCGTAGAAACGAAATGGAACGTTTCTGTGGACCTCACGTCTTTAGACAGACGGAAAATGGCAGAAGTAATCAAGTTTCTGTTTTTGAACAGAAATTCAATATCATGTGTGGACTTTGTCTACTGTCCAAGCGAGTATTCAGAGCCACGATTTAAGCTAGAGTCTGTTAGCTCATTTGGCCCGGTCTTGCCTGCCTTTGCGGGAGATATTGCT
>CALFRH010000125.1 GCA_937919225.1 uncultured Parvularcula sp. | reverse complement strand
GTTCAAGAAGATCCAGAAACTCAAAGAAGATCGCTGCATCAAGAAGAAGACCAAGCACCCATTTCTATTCAAACGGCTTTTGACGTGCGGTGCGTGCGGGAGAACGCTGACTGGTGAGCGCCAGAAAGGGCATATCTACTATCGATGCCATAACCGATCCTGTGCCGAGAAAGGGATGCGCGAAGATCGAATAGAGAAAGCGGTTCAAGCCAAAATTGACGCTATAACCTGGGATCGTGGTCAAACTGCGCAGTTCCGTGCTGAACTTGAAGCACGAGACTTGTTTGCAGAACAAAAGCAGCTTCTGGCTTCACTCAACCTTCGCGCTTCCGATGTTCAGACGCGCCAATCTCGATTGACTGATCTCTTTATCGACAACGCAATCACCGAAGCCGAATTTAAAATGAGGAAGTCCAATCTCGCGCTTGATCTTGCGGCGATTGATGAAGAGCGAGGTGATTTGGAGCGGCAGGCAACAAGCCGAGGTGACTTAGAAGACTTAATCAGCTTCGTTTCTCGCTTGGCAACAGTCTACGACGCAGCGAATGAAACTAGAAAACGAGAGTTGATCAAGGAACTCTTTGAAACGATCAAAATACTGAATGGGGCGTGTTCAACAGTGGTTACTGCTGCTTACGCGCCCGGAAGATCAATCTCAAAGATCCAACTCTCCGGTAACCAAAATAGTCAGCAGGATTTTACAAATGAATGCTCTGAAGTGATTGGCGAGCGATTACCAAGTCCTTTGAATTGATCCTCGCGCGGCGTGGCGAAAGCCTTTTGTGAGCCCGATATGTCGAAAGCTGCACTTTGCACGAATGTCCGCTTTTTGCGCACCGGCTATAAAACTGACAAAATCAAAGACAGTTTCGCCAAGGGTTTGTGGCACATGGTTTTTCATCGCTTCTGGCGTCAGCAACCCCTCTGACAAAAACGATCGTTTTTTGAGCATGGATTTTTGGTCAGGGGTTTTTGTCATTTTCATCGCCTTCCCGCTCCTGACGCGCTGAAGGTACATCCTTCTGGATGTGGTTTGCTTCAACGAAGACTAGACCCGCATACCCGATTATTAGTACAACTTTGAAGGCAATCTCAACGAACATCACAAAACCTCCTTGTTCTCTAACTGAGTTGATCAGTAGAGCGTTACCTTGTATCCTTAGTAGAATATTAGTAACTCTATCGTAGAGATATGATCTGATTCGAGTCAAGAGGGAGCGGAGATGCCGCAAACAAAGTCGTACCTTCCACAGAATTTAGCTCTTTACCTCCGCGCCCAAGGTCTAAGCCAAGCATCTTTGGCTGCGCACCTCGGAGTCGAAAAGTCTGCCGTCAACAAATGGATTAAGGGACATGTTTCACCGTCGAAGGAACACTTGAAGAAGATATCAGAACACTTTCAACTGGATCCCAAAAGCTTACTGCAAGCGCACCCTTTCGATCTTGGCGCAAAAATTGGCTTATCCAGAAATGAGATCGATGCGGCGATTTCGGACAACGTATCGACGGTAGTGCTGAGTAAAGATAACTTTGTCGCTGAAGAAGCTGATTTTCTTTTGCAATCCGCATCGGGTATCTACCATACCTTCATGCCATCATGGGTGTATGACGGATTAATTAGTTGCCGAGCCCTGGAAATTTCATATTTTAAAGACTCGTACTATTTCCGCGAAATTCATCTCGGATATGAAAAAATGCCTGAGACTGAGTATTCCGGTCATGTCGGTCGGGTGGGGCATAACATCCATCTAATCGGCGAGGAGACAAGAGGTATCAGATCGGAGGTTTACACCCCCCGCGAGCTAATCTTTGCATCGCTGCAAGTAATTCAGGTGAACGATAAGACAGCGCTGCAAGGGGTTTGTTTGGGGAGTGATACCCTTGGAAATCAGAAAAAACCGGTTGCAAGTCCTTACATCGCATTACTCGCTTCGGCTGATTGCCTAGAGGATGCCATACCTGAAAACCCCTACCTTCCGCCCACAGAGATTAAAAACACCTTTGCAGTCTCGGCTCTGCGTCAGGTGAAGCAAACATGGTTTCATAGCGAAATTTTGTGGACATGATTTGCGGTCAGACTGACTAGCTAAATTTAAGCGCAAGACTTGGTTAGAGTTTAATTTAGGCCGATCTAAAGTGCCAAAGTTCATAGAATTATACCACTAGCGAAAGCCACGGTTTTTGGCATCTCATCTTTCTTAAAGCTCACTTTGGCGCATCTGCAGCGAAAGGTTACTAAGTCCCGCGATGTGTGAGTTCGGAATGGGCCGTCCTCAACGACGCCTGGCGGCACAAGAGCTCACATGCTGCGTTTGCTCCAAGGCCGGAAGAGAGCCCACAGCGGAAGTCTTATATTTCTGCTGCGCGCGCACGCAGCACGAAAATCGCTGCACGTGCTTGGTTCATGACGCCGCGCGGTGGCAGAGATAGCCGCCATTCGTTCACGACGCAGCAAGGATCGTCAGGGCAATTCACAGGTCGCGGACAACCCCGCCATTTGATGAATGTCGGCTCTTCGCTCAGCTCAGAGTTCGACCAACCGCTCCTCCACGGGAGAAGACTGAACGATGGACGAGTTGGTCGCGCCAAAGGGCACGATCCGGTCGATCACGGCCTCCATCTCGGCCACGTCGCGGACATGCGCCCGCGCAACGCAGCAATCCTCGCCCGACACACGATCACAAGCGACGATCTGCGGCGTCTCCTGGATCGCCTCGATCATG
>CALFRH010000124.1 GCA_937919225.1 uncultured Parvularcula sp. | reverse complement strand
ATTGTTTTGACCGCAGTCCTGGCAAGCAGCAGAGACGGAACAACGTCTCTACAGGGTGTCGATGCCCTATTCGAGACTCGACTAAAATTCGAACGCGTGGGCCATATCATATTTTCTTCTCGCCCCGGCGATCGCAGGTTTTGGTTGGGACAAGAACCGGAAAGTCTTGAGAACATCAAAAGTGTCTACCATGGGCCCAAACCGTGTATGCATGTCTGTGATGCACCTTCTTTGGAAGCTATCGGCAATACAAGTCTAGACCGATATGCTTTGCCCTGCTCCGCTTTAACTCCGCGTTTTTAAGTTAGATCTTTTCAGGATTTGGTCCTCTTTTGACCTTTGGTGATACTTGCGCGGGATGAGTCCGTCGAGGCTGGAGTGGGGCCGGTGGTGGTTGTAGTCGGTGCGCCATGCAGCAATCAAATGCCGGGCATGGCGTAGGGTTGGGAAGAGGTTCTCATTGAGGCATTCATCCCACAGGCGACCGTTGAAGCTCCCCACGAAGCCGTTCTGCATTGGTGTGTCGGGCGCGATGTCGTGCCATTCGATTTGGCGGTCCTCCTGCAGTTTGGGTATGGCGTTCGACGTCAGTTCGGTGCCGTTGTCGCTGACCACTGTGCAGGGGCTTCTCCAGGTCACTCATCAGTTCGACGACGTGTTCATGATGTGGTGGAACGAACGCGGCACCGCGTAGGCTTACGCCGATTCAGTTCTGACTGACTCTGAACTCACAGGGCATTTTGTTCTCGCCCCTGACGCCCGACATCAGGATTTCGTGGGTCTGTCGAAGGAGCCTGTTCGACAGGGGCAGGTGTTCGAGTTTGGCGATAGCCGAGTTAATGGCCCGGATGGAGTTCTAGACCTCCCCCCAATCATCAACTTCTTCGGGATTTAGGTCTTCTGCATCTTTGAATGCATCTTCAATGTTAGTTTGGGTTCCTTCGATCCGACTGGACTGAGTGGCTTCCTTTGCAACGTACATTGATATGAAGAGGTCGATATCTGGGATGGGTTGCGAGTAGGCGTTCAGTTCACCGAGCGCCCGATCTGCTTCACCCAATGGGGTTAGTATCCTCGGCTCCGTCAGAACCCATTCATGACATATGTTGGTGGGTAGGAACGCACGATACTCGTAACGGTCCTCGAACCCCCTGCATGATAGTCTTCCAGGTTAATTTGTCAGATAACCGTTTAGTTTTTGATTTATCGAAAACGTCATGTCAGGTTTGACCCCAGCAGCAGGCCTTATTTCAGAAAAGGCGTCGAAATCTGACATAACAAAATCTATATGTCAGAAACCTACCAATCCGCACACCCTGGGTGTGTGACGATTTTCCCCAATGAAATCAAAAAGGCTGGCGACCCCGGCAGGATTCGAACCTGCAACCTGCCCCTTAGGAGGGAGCTTATGGATATATTTTTGTTTTTAAAATCAATTTGTTAAGTGTAACGTGCTAAACCTGTGCTACTTGGCATTCGCTACGAGTTCACTGACGTGGAGTCTAATTCGGTGAGGCGTTTCGATTGCGTTCAATCGATCAACGAAGACCGTGTTGAACACTGATAAAAAGTCAGGCGAGATTTCCGAAGGGATGATTTCTTCGTAAGTACAATAGGTTAAGCTAACTTCCATGCCCAAGATGTTAGCCTTGTCTGGTAACCCGTCTCTAAATTCATGCGCTACAAAAACGACCGATAGTTGCCACTCGTCAATTGATGCTCTGTCTTCAAGTTCAGCCCTTCGAAACTCTAAAATGTAGGGCAACGAGTTTAGATGCTCCTGAACGTACCCAAGGGTCAGAACTCCACCGTGTGCTTCGAACGCAGCAATCCTAGTATCCGACGCATGCTTGAACTCAATGTCGCCGAACTTCTTTCGCGATACGTTGGACGCATTGACTGAATCTCCCAACCCTTTCGGATCTCGCCAATTGGTCTCGGCACGTTTGCTCGCAGTTACCACAGCATCAACGTACCTTTGCTCAACAATTCCGAGCGTGGAAGTGTTGCCTTCAGCAACATGTTGGGAGATATGCAAAAATTCTTTGGCATTCACGTGTGGTACACGTACAGCTGTCAAAGGGTCAGTCGACGATATTCGCACTATTCGGTGCAATAAGCCCCTTATCAACGCACCAATGGTCTGACGTTGTAATGGGGCGAGACCATCAAGGACTTCAATCAACTCAACCAGCGCATGGGCTGCAAATCGGTTGTTCTGTTTAGTGTTTGCCCATGACCGGGTGAGGAGTTCTACGCTCTTGAAGTTGTTCAGGTAAGGATTGCTTCGCCCTTCTAGTCCTGCTTGGTTATATACCTCGGTTATCCTGTCAACTCGTGCAGAACGCGGGCTGAATTCGTAGAGATCGATTAGCAAGCTATCGTATTTTACAGCAGTGGTCAGCTGAAAGTGCAACACTATCAGATAAGGATCATGACGTTGTTCAGATGCTGCAATCAAACTTAATGGAGCCGAAATATCAGTGGTACACCCGAGGTCCGAGGCCACTTCTGCGATGTAAGAGATTGAACCTTCGATCGACAGATCAGCCAGAAGATCTGGTTCAGCATCAAGGTCTGCGGCAAAAATCCCCATAACCTCTTCGACTGATAGCACAACTGGGTGCCCAATGGCGGACATGATCAGTTGAGGCACCCGATAAGAACGACCGACAAAAACCCCGGCCTTAGTGAGATTATGATGAATTCTAGCTGCGCTTTGCTGCGCCTCAATCGTAGCCGCAATAATCAAGCCCGTTTGCGATACGATACCACGAGCCTCATCAAGGCTTAGCCCATCTTCCTGCATGACTGCTCTGACACAGGAGAAATACGCTGTTGAAAATTTTCGACAGGCAAGACTTCTCACACTGTCTTGCTCACCCTCGTTGAGAGGTACAACAAAAGACGGACACTCAGCTCCTTCATCGAATAGTATGGTTTCTACCGCAGCTTGAAACTCTTTTGACGGCTTCAAAGTTGTACGCCAAGTATCCAACTGGGCAGCGACCCACCTTGGTAAGCTCTCTCCATCAGCAGCCGGAGTTAACTGAGCGGCAACACGTTCGAAATATGCTTCGCCAGCACTACCATGCGTAGGTAGAAGCAAGGAAGAGATGGCAAATTTGTCAGCGGGACTGACCACTCAAAGACCTCAGAATCACTGTTATTTTCTTGCAATTTCGCCTTGTAACCAGCAAACATCAAGGCAACCAAAAAGAACAGGGAAGCTGCATGCGACGGGCGGTATCACTTTTTTCAGGCGCTGGAGGTATGGATGTTGGGTTTGCCAAAGCTGGTTTCCGTACCGCTGTCGTTGCCGAATTGGATGTTGCTGCATGTCAGACTCTTGAAGCCAACAAGGACTTGATTGGGCATACTGGATCAGCTCAGATCATACCTACGAGCGTGTGTGACCTTAATCTGGAAGGCTCCAAATCACTGGACTTCGATGTGGTCTTTGGTGGACCACCTTGCCAAGGTTTCTCTGTAGCCGGAAAAATGGATCCGGATGACGAGCGATCCACCTTAGTTTATGACTTTATGCGCCTTGTGAAAGAGGTATCGCCCAAATCTTTTGTATTGGAAAATGTGAAGGCACTCGCAGTCTCTGATCGCTGGGAGCGGATACGTCGAAAAATTGCCAGATTGGCTTCAGAAGCTGGTTATGCAACTGCACTGATTGTACTCAACGCCACTGATTATGGTGTTCCGCAGGCGCGAGAGCGAATGTTCTTTATCGGAGTTCGCAAAGATTTACTTGCACCGACGGACATAAATCTGCGCAATAGTGTTTTAGCTGAGTTGCAAGAGCACAAGGCCTTACACCCTACTCTTAGGACAATAATTGAGAGATTTGGTCCCTCTGGATCGCAGGGTAACCCAGCCACTTGCACGGCCAAAATTATGTACGCAAAGGCGCCGATCCTCCGAAAGTCTCCATATGCGGGGATGATGTTCAACGGAGCTGGTCGCCCAATCCCAGTAAATGGTGCATCTCCAACGCTTCCAGCGTCGATGGGGGGCAACAAAACACCGATTGTCGATGAAGCAGAAATTTTCGAAGGTGAAAGCAGCTACATTGAAAGATATCACGCGCACCTTATGCGTGGTGGAAAGGCCAAAACCGGCGAAGCGCCACGAAGGCTTCGCAGGCTTACGATTTCCGAATGCGCAGCCATCCAAACGTTCCCTGCAAACTACTCATTCAAAGGCTCTAAGTCATCGATTTACAAACAAATTGGGAATGCTGTCCCTTGCCAATTAGCGTTCGTTGTTGCCTCTTCTCTGGCTGCAATTCTCGAAAAATGCGAAGCTTCGAAGACGCTTGTTGCTGCTGAATAGTGTCTTCTTGCCCTTTGGCACAGTTATTTACTAGCGAGTACCCTCGGTTCTTAACCTCTTTATCTTAGGCTATCTTATCAAGCGCACCAGCAGTGATGGCCGGTTTCAGCTTGTTCGAGCAGTTGGGAGTATCATCAGCGTGCCTCACTTCGATTGGGGGCGAGGTTTCGGAAATCGGCACACTTGGCCATCAACGGTGAGGCAAGTTTTTGCGAATTTTTGTTCTAGTTTTGCGATGTCTCACACACTGTGAACCTTAGAAAACGGCAATTTTCTCCAGCGACGAACTCGCAACCTAGTAGCTTTGCCAACTGGTTGACAATCAACATGCCGAACCCTGCTTCGCCGCAAGATGATGCTTTTGGGCTGATATAGTCTTTGACGCCTATATTGATTGTTTCGTCGGTTGAACTGGCAAAAACCTCAATCCTTTGACCTCTCTGGCTCAACCTTAACGCGTTCTGAGCCAAGTTTGACAATGCCTCCCAAAGCAACAAGCCGTCCGTTTCCAGTTCAATTTTGTTTCCTGAAAAGGACAACTCAACACCTGCAGCCTCTGCCTCAGGAGCAAAGGTGGCTTGTAGCATTTCAAAGACATCACTCAATGGTACCAATTCGATACTTGCTTCGATCTTCGCAGCGTCCCGCTTTGCGTAGTCCAACACGCGGTCAACGAAGTCGGAAGTTGTGTTGCCTAACTTCTTGGCGTTTTCTAAGTGAGGCAGCACTGGGCTGTCCTTCAGCAATTGAGTGACACCTTCTAGCAATAGGCTCATCGACTGCACTGGTTGACGCAAATCATGACCAATGGAACGGATAAGGTGCTGTTGGAACTTATAAGCGTCCAGCAATTCCTTAGTTCTATCATTAACTTGTTGTTCCAGCTTAGCTTCACTCGCTTTAACTTCGGCGAAGGCTCTCCGTTGGTCTGAGATCGCTGATCCGAGAACAAGACTGACCACTGCGATGAACAAAATGAGAAATTGCAGTTCAACAACCTCACCCTCAAAGCGAGCATAATGCGCCGCCAGCGGAGCCAAAAATGTGGTTAGGGTAGTGGCAAGCGCAGCCGATTTAGCGCCACCA
>CALFRH010000123.1 GCA_937919225.1 uncultured Parvularcula sp. | reverse complement strand
GGTCTACCCGCCTTGGTCATCTACGCTTTTGGTCACGCCTTCGTCTATCCAACGCTCACAGCGCTCGTCGCTGCGGAAACAGATGGGGCCCGTCAGGGCACCGTCCTTGGGCAACTTCAAGCAGCAGGGTCTTTGGCGTTGGTCATTGGCCCCCTGGCCGCAGGCTACCTTTATGATGCGTCGATGCGTGTCCCGTTCATGATCACCGGTATCGTCTTACTGATCGCCGTATTCTTCACCGCCGGCCATCCTCGAAACCGTATCTTGACGTCGTGAATGATGACGTTGAAAAGCAGCCATTCACACTTCCCGAAGCTCTTTCCGCTTTTGGTTTGGCTGCTGCCATTCACTTACCAGAAAACGCGGATCGCCAGCCCACATCTCGAAGCTCAGCAATCCACACGTGCCTCATCACCGATTACGCGTAGCTCTTCAGTGTCGCGACCTTGTTGGCTTTCGTGTTGGTAAATTCAATGACATGGCTGAACCGACGTATTTGACCGCCAGGCATTGTGCAAAAGCCGAACGTTGCGCCAACCTTACCGTGTGTGATCGCATGCTCAACTACGATGCTCGTTAGTTTGTCGATGGCGGCTTAAGCGTGCTGGACGGCTTCAGAGCCCTGGATCTCTATATCAGGCTGTTGCCAGACGATGTCTTCGGAAAACACGTCGGCAAGAAATTCACCGCTTTCAAGGGCGACCCCGATTGTCTGCGCAAGCTTGTTCTTCGGAGAGTTTCCGCAATCTCTGCTTCCCGTGACTTTAACCATCTCACGCGTCCGCCTGATAAGTCCAAGGGTTATTAATCGGCACATCCAAGGCCTGAAAATCCGATACGTTGCGCGTCAATATGGTCAAACCATGCTGCCGCGCTGTCGCCGCGATCATTGCATCGCGTTCTGGTCTAGGATCGGGAATATGAAAACCGGCACAGATCTCTGCCGTTTGGACTTCAAAAGGGAGGATACGTTGCGCAAAGGTCTGCTTCACTTGCCCTGTAAGCCAGGACCGAAGACGCCTGCCCTGGTCTTTATCGCGCCGTTCAATACGCTTGACGCCTATCTCAAGCTCAAGAACAGAGATAACGCTTAGAAATAGGGTTTGCGGGTCTTTATCGGCCATGTTGGCCATGACCACCTTATCCGCCTTTGGTCCTTTCCGCAGCTCAGACACCACGTTGGTATCAAGCAAGAACATCAATCGAAAACGTCCGTTTTCAGGGCGATATCCACCTTAGGCGGATCAAAGTCGATCTCCTCCCCTGCCGGCATGGCTAAGGCGTCAATGCTTGACGTGCCCTCCCCCGTTAAGCGGCGATAGTCTTCATACTCCATCAGGACATGCGCAGGCCGACCGCGATCGGTTATAATCACCGGACCATCAGAGGCTTCACGCTTCGCCCGCGCAAGGTCTTGATTGAGTTCTCGGCTTGTCATCTGGCGTATCGACATGCATACCTCATATTTGTAGTTACGTTACTACAATGTTGGGTAAGATGCAATAAAACGGATTTGTTCCCTTAGAGAGCAGAATGGAACACGCAGGGACCGCGGACATTCAAAAGCTTGGAGAAACCGATGAAAAGGAGCCCATAGGAGACTTTGGCATTAAGTATGGCAAACTCAAAAAGGTGGCGGTCGCCAACGGTTCGGGCTGGGTTAGTAGTTGGTCGGGCAAGAGGTAGTCCCGCCAACAAAATGATGTATCAATGCGCCTCTCTAAAATTGGATGTGGGATATTCAGCTATAATAGAGCCGTCGTAATTCGTGAGTTGCAGTTCGTCGATATATATATCTGCCCGCAAAGCGCGACCAATGCTTGCCTCTGGGTCAATAACCAATTGTGCAGGGTCTATTCGCAGCATTGATTCCATTTGTACGCTTCGATCAATTCTAGAGCCGCGCGTCCGGCTATTTAGAAGCGCTTTAGCACCTTCAGGCGAAAAGCTGAACGGCCCAACAGCGTTTTTATTAGCGACGTACAAATGAAATTCAATTGGCAGGTAATTTGGCCTAGCTAAGCTGAAAGAGCTACGACGACAGTCCCCAGTATATAAAAAGTTCTTTTTCAGAAATCTAAAATCTGGCCAACGAAAGTCAAATTCTTCGTTTTCAAAATTATATTCGCCAATCGTGCCCGAGATCACGTCTTTCAGTAAATATTGTTCTTTTTCACCATATTTTTCTGCTGTTTGCACTAATTTACTTACCGATGTTCTTATCGCTTCCTGAATTTCGGAACTGCGTCGCGCAAAATACTCCTTAAACTCGAATTCATTAGACTTCATCGCACCAAAATTTTTCCCGTCCATTTTACAAATCAGATATTCCATGAAATCCTGTTTTTCGATTATTTTTGGATTATGGAAGAGGAAGATGTTAGTCAAAAAATCTCCTGTTAAAGAAGGAGTGTGTGGCTCATCAAATTTGTCTTCTTTGACGACATCAGGCGTATTAATCTTCTCTGTCTTCTCTTGTACCGCTGCTGCAGCGTCAGCAACTTTACTTTTTTGTTCTGCAGGGTTGTCGGAGCTACCACACCCTGTACATGCTAGTATCCACAAAACTGTACAAAGAACGTGTAATTTCATAGCTACTCCTTCCAACGGTTCAGCCTGCTGGCTTATGAGTATAGATCAGTAAAAGCTCAAAGACGATCTACGAGTCGTATAGAAACGCCGTATCATGACGATAAAGGTGTATAATTTAAGTTGGCAATTTGTCGATAGTATGATTAGTTAGTGTTGTATCGTTTGCCGGAACGCTACTTGAGTGCAGAGGCGAGATACGGCGGCTTAGTCCCAAGCTTTCAAATTTCTCGGCATTGCCAGCAATGATCACTCCCCACCACCAATTGCCGGGTGCTTGCACTGCACGCTGAATTTCTGAGTAACTGTAAGCAAACAATTCTCGAAGGTCCCATCACTGCCAATTAAACTGCTTTAAACCAAAACGGACATCAAGAGCGCGGAAAGGATAAGCATCCAGCCAAACCGTCTCGCACATGTTCGCGATTCGGGCAGAATGTCACCGACCGCTATAGCGCGCCAATGGCGCTGTTGGCTGATGGCGAGAAAAGCGCAGCCTGCAAAGGCTGTTAGGAGCAGGCCGCATAGTAAAGCTAATTAGAGGTCCGGTATCATTTGGCATCGTTTTCAAATCAGTGTTGTGTGGTTACTGGTTCCGACAGACCTATGTTAAACTTTCCGTTCAAGATGTATGCCGCCCACGCTGCGATCGCTGCACCAATAAGCAGGCAGACGTCAACTCCAGCGATGTTGTAGAGGTGCGGGGTCGAAAGGGTTTTCAGCATGGTGTCACCCGTGGTGACCCAATTGAGCACCGGTGTGATAAATGCCAAGCAGGCAATTGCGCTCGTCTGGTCTGACCAAGCTTTAGGTCCGCGGATTGCCGCATGAAAATAGCTGACAACCCAAGCAAAAAAGAACGAGAGTACCTCAAGCACCGCACGGTCAAAGATCCAGAAGGACGCCTCTTTAGACAAAAGCCTATTGGCGATCAGGAAACTGCAGGTCGCCAAGATAATACCGGTAATAGAGCTGACGGTCATAGCCCTAACAACGCCATTGATCTCGCTGTCTTCTGACCGTTTCTTCAACCTTGAGACAATCCAGAATAGACTTCCTGTCGCGATCATCACGCACCCGAGCAATCCCCCAACGAAGTACAGCCATCTTAGCGTCTGATGGTCGAATTGTATGAAGTGGGACCCTATGAGCCAGCCATACGCGCAGGCCAACGGCTGACAACTATAATCGTGTACTAGCGCGCCGGTGCTACGATCAAAAATCAATGCGGTTCTATGTCGGATGACATTCCGCGACGGAAAAATCTGCCGCACGTCAACCAGTGAGTTCGCGTCGCCTTGAATTGAAATCATAACCAAGTCGGCGAATTGCCTTTCTCTCGAGCGCCGGTTCCAAGTGGACTCGGCTTGTGCAACCATTTTATCTACGGAGGCTGTTTGGACAAGGCTGTTGCCCGACACCTGCACCTTTGGAAAACCGATAAGCTGCTCGTTAAGAGCTGAGCTGTCACCGTCGAACAGGAGTGTGGCACTCCAATGCAAGTAGCTGTCGAAGAGTATTATCAGGCCGGTCAGAGCAAGAATGAAATAGAACGGCAGCCCGATCGTTCCGGCAAGATTGTGCAGATCAAGAACAGACCGCCGTTGCGATCGGCGCCGTCGAAACGTGAAAAAATCGACGATCAGTTTTCGGTGTATAAGGGTGCCTGATACAAGAAGGATCAGCATTGCCATCGTCGCCAGCCCCACGATCCAGATGCCAACAGACCTCCATTTTAAATTGAGCGCATAATGAAATGGGAAGAAAAAGCCCGAGGCCGCCAGCGTGTTCGTGGGCTGCAATACCGATTGCTCAATCGGGTTAATCACTAAGTCCTCAACGGTGCCGGCACGGTTGATATAGGCAATCTGCAAAACAGGAATACGTGGCTTGGGAAGCCGGACAACGATTGGCGAGTTTTGCTCAATGTCGTGTTCTAACTTCTCCAACTGCGCGTCGATTGACGGTCTTGATTGAATGAATGGCAAGCGCATCTCGGGTTTCATCCATTGGTCAATCTCCTTGTCGAATACGCTCAGTGTCCCCATCCAAAAAATGGCGAACAACAGGCTACCGAAGATCAAACCCAGCCAGGTATGCACCCACCCCATCGATCTTTTAAACACTTCGGAAACAGTCAGGTTGAAACTGCGCATGTCGCTTTGCCGTCAAGACATTGAAGGAGCTGCGGTGGCGCACAAAGCATTACGATACTGGCCAGCACGATCAGGCCGGCCGTTCGCACAGGGTGACTGCTCCCCAATGCCCAAAGCGCCACAACCAACCACATGAGAAAGGCGGTCATGACCGCCAGGATAGCAGCTTCCCCGCGAGTGACGCCAAAGACAAAGAGCAAAGTGCTTGCTGAAGCAACATAGCCACTGGTGAAAGCATATCCGCCCAGGGCTGCGGCCAAAATCCGCAGCGAACGCATGGGCCAAGCCTCATCCTGGATTCTGGATCCCGACTTTTTCATGTTGAACACACTGGGAGGACACAGCTATCGGGAACGCGGTTTAGAAACGAATACTGATCTCGCCGCCAAATAGACGAGGATTGTTGACAGAGAAGTCCGTTGCACTTTGGATTCTGCTTTGCGGCATACCCACTTGCGGCGACACTTCTCTTACGCGAGCGCGTTGAACGAAGCGGTCATTGAACAAGTTGTTGACAAAAAGCGAGGCCTCAAACCTGCTGAAGCGATAGCCAATGCGCGCATTGACCAACACGAAACTGTCCGGTTGGTTTTCAGGGAGATTGGTTACATCAGAGAATTGACCGTCGGAATAGCTGATATTACCGCTGGCAAAGACCCCATCCCCCTGGGGCGAATATGCTAAGCCAAC
>CALFRH010000122.1 GCA_937919225.1 uncultured Parvularcula sp. | reverse complement strand
CGCAACCGGCGTGGTTTCGGGCGCAATCGTGGTGCACGCGCTCAGCAAAAGTGAACAAATCCCGACTTTAGACCAACGCATATCATTCTCTCCATCGTTCGGGGCTAAGCTTCAAAAAGCAAACCGCTGCGACTGTCAGGATGACGCGTAAAAATTTCTGCGCAAGAGGCGGCTTAGTCGACGAAGACGGGTTTGCGCTTTTCCATTGAAGCCTTCACGGCTTCAAGCTGGATTGGTTTGCGTATGATGCTGTCCTGCTCGAACTACTCGGCTTGAAGGAGATCTGCATCGGTTGAATGGCTTTGTACGGCGAACAGGCGTTTCGCCCCGCGCATGGCCTCCGGGTTTTTCAGTGCGATCGTTTTTGCGAGTGTCATTGCGTCATCAAACGGCGTCTCCGTCGCATGTGTCGCGAAACCCAACTCGGCCGCCTCCTTCCCGGAGAATTCACGATTGGTATAAGTTAGTTCACGTAGGATATCACCGCGGACATTTTCGCGCCAAAGCGGGAAGCCAGCCATGTCGGGAACCAGGCCCCACTTCATCTCCATCACAGCGCATCGTGTTGTCGGATGAATGTATTTCACATCCGCTCCAGAGAAGAGTTGCAGCCCGCCGCCAAAAATCACACCGTGACCCGCCGCAATCACGGGCACCGGGATTTCGCGCCAGCCATACGCCACATATTGCGGATCATTGCTGATGCCTTTGGTGCGCGGGGATAGGCCACGGGTGGGGTCCGATGATCCGTTCTTCTCTTTTGGTTTGCCCAGGCTTGAAAGATCCAACCCTGCGCAAAATGCTGGCCCACCGCCCGATTAGACGACCACACGAAGCCCTGGTATATCCTTCAATTGATCAATAGCTTCGGTCAGACCGCTAAACATGGCCGGATCGAGCGCGTTCATTTTATCGGAGCGGATGAGACGAACATCGGCGATGCCGTCTTCGAGCATGGTGATGGTGACGCGGTCTTGCATGGCGAGGCCTCCTGAATGGATCTTTATTCCTACTGGGTGCGCCTAACGCGACGTGCGTCAACTGAGATGTGTCAGAACGGACAGTGCCCAAATCGCATTCGCGCGAATCTGGCCAAGCCAGGTTTAGTTCGCTAGCACTGAACCTCGCCATCGAGGGAGGCCGATGTTGAAGTATGCGATTATAACTTTGGGTGCGATGAGTGTTATCGCAGCAACCTTTTTCGCGACGCGCGCGATGACCGTGAGCAGCTTGACCAACCAAAGCTCGGTTTTTGAGGCTTTTGAAGATGTGGATGGGACGTGGCTCTATTCAGACAAGATCGGCGCGGCGGCCGCGTCGAGCGTTGAGCGCGCCCGCGTTGCGATCAATGGCCCTTTGGGTTTGTCTTCGAAAGAAGCCGTTTATTTCGTTGCGCTTCGGGATGGCGAAGGTGAGGCGCTAAAATCGCAATGTACTTATCGTGTCTCCGGGCAACCGATTGATACGCGTTGGTGGTCGCTCACGCTTTATGACGCCGTCACACAACATTATGTGCCGAACCCAGAAAACCGCTCCAGCTGGAACAGTGTCTCGGTTCCGCGGGATGAGACCGGGCAATGGCAGGTCGTGGTTGCGCCAACCCCGCAAGACGGCGCCTGGCTGCCATCGCAAGCGGCTGCAGACCAGTCTTTTGATTTGATGCTGCGCGTCTACAATCCGAGCGCCGCGACGCGCGCCATACTGCCGAAGATTGATCTACCAATCGTGGAGCGGGTTTCATGTTAAATCGAATTGTCGTCTACGTTCTCGCCGCAACGGTTTTGAGCGCTGTGACTTACTTCATAACGCGCAACGCGGTCATAAACAAAGCGCCGGGACTGGTCATGTCGACGATTGAAGCTCGGATCGTGGCTGGGTCCGGTGGTTGGAATGCGTGTTTCCACAATCAGACCTATGGACCGAGAACCAACGCAGCGCGTCGCGCGAAACCGGACAGCATCATTAGTTCTATGGCTTATGATTTGAGCGAAGGCCCCGTTCGCATTGCCGGTGAGACCTGGCCGCGATATTGGTCCATTTCCTTCTATCAACAGAACTCCGATAATTTCTTCGTCATGAACGATCTGGAAATGGCGAGCAGCGCGTTCGGGTTCATACTGGCTTTAGACGGTCAAGATACCTCAGCCTATAGCGGCGTGCCGATCATCTCGCCGACGGAAAAAGGCATCATGCTCGTCCGTCGCTTCGCCGCGGATGCCACAGACATGGAGGGCATCATCGCCAATCAAGAGGCACTCACTTGCGCACCGGCCTAACGGCGAATTTTTATGAGAGGTGGAAGGGGCAATGAAGACTTGCTTATTTGTATCTCCGGGACCGCCCGCGCTAAAAACACCAGATGGATATTTGCGATGAGCAGAACGGCTTTAATTCTAATTGATTGGCAGCGTGGCTTTGACCAGCACGAGGCCTGGGGCGGCAATCGGAATAATCCTGACGCCGAGACTAACGCGCTCTCGATCTTAGATGCGTTCAGAGAGGCCTCTCAACCGGTGTATCATTGCGTTCATGACAGCATGGAGCCAAGCAGCCTTTTACGGCTCGATAAGCCCGGCGGGAAGCTTCTGCCAGGCTTCGACCCGCGCCCGGATGAGGCTTTGATTGTGAAGCACGTAAACAGCTGTTTTATCGAAACAGATTTACAGGCCCGGCTCCGCGAGGATGACGTCTCGAAGCTGGTGATATGCGGGCTGACCACCAACCACTGCGTATCGACGACCACAAGAATGGCAGGTAATCTTGGGTTTGCCGTCACCTTGATCGGCGATGCGTGCGCCACGTTTGATCGCCGCGCGAGCGACGGGCAGGTCTATCCAGCCCAGGCCGTCCACGAGATCAGCTTAGCGTCCCTGCACGATGAATTTTGCGATGTACAGATGACGGCAGAGTATTTGGGATAGGCTCGAGCACTATTGACGACACCAAGAACCTTGTGGGCAGTTTCGCGCGATTCCGACCCCACGATTCTCAAAAGGCAGCACCATGAACGTTCAATCTCATCTCATCGCGAGCCTGATCCTGTTCGGTCTGGCCGCCTGCGCGTCGACTTCCAGCGCGGAGACCGAGCCTGTGAACGACAGCGTATCGCGGCCGAATATCATTGTGGTGCTCGCCGATGATCTTGGCTGGGGCGACGTTGGACTCAATGGCGCCACCATGATCAAGACGCCCCATATTGATCGGATCGGCAATGAAGGGGTGCGCCTCACCAGTTTTTATGCCGGGGCAAATGTGTGCACCCCCTCGCGCGCGGCGCTTCTAACCGGGCGCTATCCAATTCGATCCGGCATGCAGCATGTGATCATGCCGCATTCACAAGATGGCTTGCCGCAATCTGAAATCACGGTGCCAGAGCTCCTCAAGGACGCCGGCTATGCCACGGGCATGGTTGGCAAGTGGCATCTTGGGCATTCGGATGAGTATTGGCCGACCGCCCATGGCTTTGATGACTTTTACGGGGTCGCCTATTCCAACGATATGCAGCCCTTCGATCTCTATGATCAAAAGACCGTTATTGAATCGCCCGCAGATCAAACGGCGTTGACTGATAATTACGCCGCAGCGGCTTCGGACTTTATCCGCGATCATGCGGAGACGCCCTTCTTTCTCTACTATTCAGAGACCTTCCCGCACATTCCTTTGTTCACGCCGGAGCGCGCCAATGGGCAGTCTGACGCGGGTCATTATGGTGATGTGGTCGAACACTTAGATCACGGCATTGGCGTCATTCTGGAAACGCTCGATGAGCTCGGCATCGCAGACAACACTCTGATCCTCGTCACCTCAGACAATGGCCCTTGGTTTGAAGGCGACTCCGGTCCTTTCCGCTATCTCAAAGGCAGCACTCATGAAGGCGGCTACCGCGTTCCGTTTTTGGCGCGATGGCCTGCAAGCATTCCTGCTGGCACGGTGAGCGATGAGATGACCATGGCGATCGACCTCTTACCAACCTTCGCCGTGATGGCGGGCGCTGAGGTGCCGACGGATCGCGTGATTGATGGCAAGGACATTCGCGGCGTTCTACAATCCGGTGCAGAAAGCCCGCATATGACACTCTTTTTCTTTAACGGAAATAACATTGCCGCTGTTCGCGATAAGCGGTTCCGCCTTGTGCTGTCGCCTTACTACAAGTCGTTTGAAGTGCCCTTCGAGCAGTTTGGGGGCAAGCTTCTCTTCGATCTCGCAAATGACCCGGGCGAGCGCTTCTCTTACGTTCGAGAGTATCCGGAAACCGTGGCGAGCTTACAGGCCGAAGTCGATGCCTTACGCGAAGAGGTCGCGGCGCTTGTCAAAGATCCGATCAATCCGTTTCCACCGACAGACCCGAACATCGCGATCGGTCCGCAATTGGCCGAAGACTGATCTCACGCTCCGGTCAGTTGGCTCGGCGCCGCCAAGTGAGCGCCCGGCTGAGGCGAGCATGTAAGGTGTGATCGAGACGGTACTGCGTCATCACAGCCAATCCTGCAACGGTGAACACGATCGGGAAGACAAAGGCGGCAAACCGTAAGCCTTCAAGGGTTTCGCTCGACAAGGGCTCTGTTCGGAGTTCCGGAGCTTGATACTGGATGAAGGCAAGCAAAAGGCCGAGTACGAAAGCGGCTAAACTGCTGGCCGATTTCAACGCCAATTGGATTAAGCCGAAGCCTATCGCTTCGTCGCGCACACCGCTTTGCCATTCACCAAACTCGACTGTGTCTGGCGCCATTGACCACAACAGCACCGGCGTCGCGCCAGCAAACAGTCCTTTGACAAAAACCAGGGCGGCAAGCGGTTCCAGGGTGCTTGGTGCCAACGCAAAGGTGGCGAGGCTGACCAAGACGCTCGGCACGCCAGCGATCAGCCATGTTTTGGCTTTGGAGGTATTGGTTGCCACCCAGGTCCAGATCGGAATGGAAATGCCAAAACCAAGTAAAAGCGGCAACAGCACAAGACCCTGTTCACCCGGCGCGCCGACAAAGTAGGCGACAAAAAAATTGAGCGAAATGGTAACAAATGTGGTGACAAAAGAACCGAAGTAAAAGGCCCAGGGGAGAATACAAAAAAAGGAGTTAAATTTAAAAAAGCGGAGCGTTTGATGGAAGGAAAGTTGGGGCGACGTGCCCGACGAGACGCCATCTTCTTGGGTGGCGAGGCCGACAATCAGCATAGCGATGGTTGCGATCACAGCGTAAAGCGACGCCACCCAGACAAAGCCTAGGCGAATGTTTCCCACGCCAAAAGCCTCCGCCAGTGGGAACATTAACACTGCCGCTAATAGGCCAGCGGTCATCGCCCCAATCATTCGAGCCGCTGCCAGGTATCCGCGCTCTTTACTACTTTGCGTGAGCACGACCGTCATCGCAGTGTAGGGCACATTCACGACCGTATAGAGGGTTCGGAAGATCAGATGCGCAACGATGCTGGAGGCAATAA
>CALFRH010000121.1 GCA_937919225.1 uncultured Parvularcula sp. | reverse complement strand
CCGCCGCGACACCCTGTCAATTTGGGTTCAAACCTGGGTGCGGCGGTGCAGCGTTACAAAAGTGGTGTTGGATATCAGCAAAGCGGACCAAAGCTTCATTTTGGGAAATGGCAGCTATCCCGTCCATAGCGGACGCTCAACAGAGGCTTGGATGCAGCGCGGCAGCTTCCTCAAAGCAGACATCAGCTCTCTATCACTCAACGTGTGGCGCGCATTAGATCGATGAGTGCGTGTCGCAAACGTTCCTTTGCCTCCTCGCCGAGGCTCTCTGCGATCTGCCCCTCAATTAGACGTATCTGCGCTGCTGCTATGCTCCGCCAGCGTTGGCCCTTTTCGGTAATTGTTACAATCTTATCTCGCTTGCTGTCTGGGTCGGGCTGAACAGAGATCATCTCGTGCTCTACTAGCCGATCGACGGCCTGTTGCGCGGCCTGGCGGGAAAAGCCCATCTCCCGGTGGATCATAGACAATTTCACTGTGCGGCCCCGAAGTTGGCCAAACACGCGCATGTCGGCGGGTCGAATAGTAGCAAACTCGGTCTCCGACCGAGCGTCATCCATCTGAGCGTTCCAATGCGCGAGTAGCGTCATCATCATGCCCTTGATGTTTTGGCCGAGGAAATCGTCGTCCCTTTTATCAATCACGGTTGACAAAGAATCCTTACTGCTCACTTATCAACTATAGTTGACAAAGACGGGAGGGTCCAATGGACCGGCGGACATTCCTTACGACGACCGGAGCCGGAGTGTTAGGGGCCAGTAGCGGAATGCTGTGGGCTCAAAGCTCCGCACAGCCGCTACGGTTGCTACCCATGACCGATCTGATCGGAGGGATTAACAGCCGCATCGCCCTATCGTTGGCCCCTGGCACCCATGACTTTGGAACCGGGGCTGCAAGTGAAACCTTTGGGATCAATCACAGCTATCTGGGCCCGGTGATCCGGGCGAAGCAGGGTCAAACGCTTCCCTTCGATGTGACAAACAATATCGGCGATGTATCGACCATACATTGGCATGGTCTGCATATACCAGGTGATGTGGATGGCGGTCCGCATCAAGAAATCGAGCGCGAGGCCGTTTGGTCGCCAGACGTGCCGATTATTCAACACGCTTCGATGAACTGGTTTCACTCACACACGCACGGAAAAACAGCGCAGCAAACTTACACCGGGTTGGCTGGCGTTTTGTTGGTTGAGGACGATGCCAGCCTTGATGCTGATCTCCCCAAGACCTACGGCGTTGATGATTTCGTACTGGTGCTTCAGGACAAGACCTTCGATGCCGCCGGACGAATGACTTACGAGTTGACCGGGGAGGTGTTCGAGGACGGGTACCAGGGCGATACAATGGTCATCAACGGGGCTATTGCGCCTGCGTCGCAGGTCGTTCCGACCGGGTTGGTGCGGCTCCGCATTCTAAACGCCTGCAATGCGCGGTTCCTCGAACTCTCGATGGAAACCGGGCCGGTTACGGTGATTGCGTCTGATGGTGGCTTCTTGACTTCGCCGGTGGAGGCGGAGAGCATCCTGATGTCCCCGGGCGAACGCTACGAATTGCTCGTGGATATGAGCAGCGCCCCATCCAATGCGCTTAACGTCAATCTCAACGGCGATGGAGGCGGCTTCTTCGCCAACCTGTTAGGGGGTAATCAGATAACGACGGCTTTGACTCTGACACGAACCGACGAGATGGGCTTCACCGGATCAATGCCCACTCAACTCTCCAATCTTGAGCCGCCAAGGCCGTCAGATGCCACCGTAACCCGATCATTCGAATTAGAGATGGATGTTGGGGCGGACCTGGCAGCGCTTGCCCTTGCCTGGGAGAACTTTTGTGGCGATGCGGGCGCAATGGCGATCAATGGCATGCCGATGAACATGGAGCGGATCGACGAAGTGGTTCGTAAAGGCGATACCGAGACTTGGCGGATATCAGTGGATGATCAGTTGCACCCGTTCCATATCCACGGATGTTCATTCCGTATTCTCACCCAAAACGGCGGCCCGCCCCCCGCATACGCCCAAGGTTGGAAGGATATGGTCCATGTTGAAGAGGGATGGTCAGAGGTGCTGGTGCAGTTCAACTACGACGCGCCCGCTGATACGCCCTACATGTACCACTGCCATATTCTGGAGCATGAGGATTGTGGAATGATGGGGCAGTTCACGGTCAGCTAGGTCGCCGCAGAAATAACGGGCCCAAAGGCGACATTGGCCTAAGGCTGGGGGCCTGAAACACCCTGCCCCAGTAGCGGACATTCGCGCAAGATGCAGCATCCGGTAGGTTGGGCTCATTCCGGCCATTCGCCGCAGTCTTCGTGGAGCGTCTGCTTTTGCTGCGAAACTGCCACTAAAATCGTCTCAACCAAGTCGCATCACCTAGTCTTTTGCAACCCAACTCAAATCCTTGGCTGGAACAACGTCGCTCCCCATGTATTTGATGAACGCCTCTTCTATATCCTTCTTGTGCCGATCACGAAAATCACAGTTTGAATTTGGGCCGCAATCGTCCGCTAGCATAACCCATTCAGAAAATTCACGAGCTGACACATACCCATTTTCTGGAATGAATTGTGTTACATGCATCGATTTTCCATCAATGATTCTGCCGCATAGCCATGGCCGACACACACGAAGTGCATGAGTTTATCAAATCGATTTTTGGGCATTTTGTATTCGATACGCTTTAGCTGTCGCGCGGTGCAAAACAAGCACGGTTGACGTAGAGTACTTGATAGGTATCACAGCGAAAGGCCGAATGTACAATGCCAACCTGTAGCATGTTGTTAATTTGGGCGTAGACCGGACATTACCCATACCGTTAGCCCCGCGTTAACCAAGCTGCGTTTACCTTCACGGCATGATGACGCTTCCCGAACTTAGACGGTAAACCACAACGCAAACTCAAGACGGCTCGCCTTCCGCAAACTCAGGCGCCTTGCGCTTCACGGCATCATCAAACTTGTCGAGCAGGATTTTCCCGATGCGAGCCCGTGGGGGAGCACGGTCGCTGGCCGCCGCCTGGAACAAGGAACGGACGGGCGCAACTTCGCGGCCCCGCAAGGCGTGCTGCGCGAGATCCTGCAGCTCTTGCACGACCCTACGCACATCAGCGTCACGGGTGGTAAGCTGACCGTTAGAGCGCATTACGCCACTTTGCTCGAGCGCGCTTACTACATCATCGGCAAGGCCTTTGGCGGCGTCTCGTGTCAGGATTTGTCCACGTGCTTTACCCCTGCCATAGAGCGCTGCGGCCTGGCTTTTGAGATCATCGACAGAGGGCGCTTTTTTAGCCATCTGCTTTCCGGCCTTTGTGAAGGCGCGATGATCCGCATAACGCTGTAGACCTCGTGTCACTGGTGTTGCAGCCATCCCAAGTCCTGCACTGAGAGCCCCCGCATTCTTTACGTCATTCAGTCGGTTGTGAAACCCGCCTTCGCCCTCCATAAAACCATAGCTCGCGCCCTGTGCGCCTTCCAGA
>CALFRH010000120.1 GCA_937919225.1 uncultured Parvularcula sp. | reverse complement strand
AGGCCCTTATGCAAACTGGCACGCCGCGGTAACGGATTAACGCAGGCTTTGTCTCCGGCATTCGCCGGGGCATGCTGCTATCGCACCTATTCAAATGCCGATTGGGTTTGCAGGACACCAGGCGCCGCCGGGACATTCTCGGCGGCCCATTGGCCCGCCCCGTCGAGCGCAGCCCCTAAAGCCTTTGATCCCGCCGCAATGACGCCCTCGCG
Organism: uncultured Parvularcula sp.; assembly: GCA_937919225.1. Taxonomy (GTDB): domain Bacteria; phylum Pseudomonadota; class Alphaproteobacteria; order Caulobacterales; family Parvularculaceae; genus Parvularcula. The sequence continues at coordinate 6,341 of CALFRH010000120.1, read as the reverse complement.
GAAGGCCGTGCTTTTGGGCGTGGTGGCTTCCCGCAGAATGTTCACGGCCTCCTGCCCCGTCGGCGAGGTGAAGTCACGGGTAGACTGAAGATATTGTTCGCACACCATCTCGAAGGTCTGCATTTCATCCGGGCTAAGCTCGGGGTGAGGATCGGTACAGAATTCTATCACCGCTCCGGCCACATCGGCCTGCGGTGCTAAGAGATTTTGGACGCCCCACATCATCAGCCCACTGCGCGACGGACGACGGGCGGAGGCAGCAGTCCCCGTTGACCATTGGGCATTCACCGTCTCCCGGTCAATCGCCTCACGCCCCCACCATTGTCCAGCGCGCTCAAAAAGCGGGTCATTCGTTTGGTTGAAACATAGGAAAATGAGGTTGCCGTTGCCGGTCCTCAGCAGCGTATGCCAGTCAAGATAGGCCACATGCCGGGGCTGACCCAGCATCTCTTGAAAGATTGTCGTCAGGGTACGGCGGGACCATTGGGGGCCATGGCCGCCATAGGCGAGACCATCGGGGCGATGATATTGCCCACTGGTAAGGGCATTATCCACTTCCCATCGACCATGGACGCCGACCAACTCTTCAAAGGCTGCGAGCCAGGTGCGAACATGATCAAGCGACGGCGCCCCAGGTGGCGGTAGGCCATCGAAAATCGGATCGTAAAGCAGGTTTTTTTCCGGCGGATTATCAAAATCAATCCAGTTCCGGTTCATGTCCACATTATTTTCATTCGTACGGATATAATGGGACATTCCGAAGGGGTTTGCCGCGTGGATTTGCAGGATCGCGACACCTTCCGGCAGGGTACTGAGCATACCCGCCTCCATCGCGTAGGCCTGCATCGCGGATCCTGCATAGCCCTCTCCCCCATGGGTGCCGGAAACGGTGACCAGCACCACATCAGCATCCTCGGGCCCAAAACGGCAAGCATCGATAGAGATGTCCTCACCCCGAAGACCTTTTTCATCTGGGTGAAGATAGGTAGCGGTGCCAGCACCAAGGGTTTCAGACGCGCCAAGAAAAATTTCTCGCGCACCTGAAAACTCGTCAGCAAAGAACGCTAAGGGATCCGCCACGATACGTGCTAGTCCTCTAGCTCAACAACATCACCAGACGCCTGCGCCGCTTTAAGGGCGAAAACGGCCGCCGCTAGGTCTTGAAGACCTATGCCGGTGCTGTCGAACAGTGTAATCTCCTCATCATCAGACCGGCCCGGATGCTCCCCTAAAAGAACAAGCCCAAGCGTCGTAATGTCCTCCGGCTTGATGAGCCCTGCTCCAAACGCGTGCTGACATTCACCAAGAGTAATGGCTTGTGCCGCTTCATCCCCGAACAGGGATGCCTCAGCCACGAGACCGGTCTCGACTTCCTGTTTGCCTTTGGTGTCAGCGCCCATGCAGGCCAAATGCGTGCCGGGCTTCACCCATTCTTTTGCAATGATAGGCTCAAAAGAGGGCGTCACTGTGATGAGGACGTCCGAAGCTTCCGCCACCGCTTTGGCATCGGCCACTTCAATCTTCAGTCCTGTGTCCGACAGGCTTTCTTTTAACTGCGCTGCATTCTCCGCCATGGCGTCAAAAATATAAAGCTCTTTGAACGACCGTTCGGCGAGGGCTGCGCGCACCTGGAACGTCGATTGTCCGCCCGCCCCAATAATACCGAGGGCAGATGAGTCCTGCCGCGCCAGCGCCCGAATAGACAAAGCACTCGCCGCCGCCGTGCGCAGAGCGGTCAAATAGGTACCGCGGACCAAGGCATGGGGGCCGCCGGTCTCAGGATCAAACAGGACAATGGTCGATTGATGGTTAGCGATCCCCTTCGCGCGGTTCCCAGGCCATAAGCCCCCCGCTTTCACCCCAAGGGTCGGGCCCGATCGATCAAAGCCTGACTTGAACCCAAAAATCGCGTCAGCATAGCCCAGGGTTTCTCGGACAACGGGGAAGTTCACAGCATCTTCGGCGGCAAGGGATTTGAAAATCGCTTCAATCGCGTCGTTGACGCCGGGCTGGTTCACCGTGGCTTCAACCGCTTTTTCAGAAACATAAAACATAAAAGATCTTTCTGTAGACAAATAAATTTACGCGCCAGCGATAATTTCGCCAAATAGGGCAGGATCAACATTCCCCCCACTGATGACGATGCCGACCGTCTTCCCCTTCACGTCAAGCTTCCCGGCCAATAGCGCCGCGAGGGCCACTGCCCCGCCAGGCTCGATGACGAGTTTCAGCGTGGAAAAAGCAAAGCGCATGGCCGTCTTCACCTCATCGTCGCTCACCGACAGGCCGCCGCTGAGCGTCGCTTGGTTAATGGGGAAAGTAAGGGCTCCAGGCTCAGGCGCCAGCAATGCATCGCAGATCGACCGGGCATCCGGTGGGTTCTTTTCCCGCTGACCGGACGCAAGAGAACGGACATGATCGTCAAAGTCGGCGGGCTCAACACTGTAAACCGCCGTGTCGGGACTAAGGGAAGCAAATGCGAGAGACGACCCAGCAATGAGCCCCCCACCCCCGCAGCAAACGAGAAGGTCATCCAGCGCTATCCCGAGCGCATCAGCCTGTTGCGCGAATTCTTGGCCGCAGGTCCCCTGCCCGGCAATGATATGAGGATCATCATAGGAGGGGACGAGGACCGCCCCTCGCTCCTCCGCCAGGCGGGCGCCAATCTCTTCCCGGCTTTCTGTATACCGATCATAGCCGATGATCTCCGCGCCATAACCGCGGGTCTTCTCCGCTTTCACGGGCGGGGCATCATGGGGCATGACGATGGCGGCAGTGATACCCAAAATCTGCGCGGCGGCGGCGATGCCTTGGGCGTGATTGCCAGAGGACCAGGCCACGACCCCCGCCTTACGCTGAGCGTCGTTAAGTTGCGCCAAGCGATTGTAGGCACCCCGAAACTTGAATGAACCAGACCGCTGAAGGCACTCCGGTTTGATCAGCACACGGGCGCCAACCTGTTGGTTGAGTGCGGGACTTTCAATGACAGGCGTCCTTACGGCTTCACCTTCAATGCGGCGAGCGGCACGAACAATATCCGAAAACTGGACGAGTGTCGGTTCCAATCCTGCGATCTCCTATGAATATGAGCGGGTTAGCGCACAAACACCAACCGAAGGCTCATTCGTATAACATTCAACCTCTTGATGTCGAGATACTAATCGCAGAAGCATGTAGAGGAAGATAAGAAAAGGCGACTTCTCGGCGAGCTACCCGCGACACCTCGCCTCCCCCACTGGCTTGGTCGCTGTCCCAATACTTGAACAACCGGCATCGACTATGTCGATTGACACTTGCTTGAGGGGGAAATACCTTTCGCAGTGCGGTAAACCAAGGTACGTGTGTGACGCGACCATGGCTGATCGCATTACGGGTGAGAGTAAGACATTCGCCGGACGCTTGTACCGGTAGTTGCATTATCAGTTAAGGCGATGACCATCAGCGCAGCGGATATCCCCTGCGAGGCACTTGGATAACAATAATGACAGATAAAAAAGACCTTGTGGATCAACTCATTGAGGATTGGCAGCGTGAAGCCCCCACCCTCGACACCAGCGGCATGGCGATTGTCGGCCGCGTCGTTCAGCTTGGCCGTCTGCTTGAACAACGGGTTCAAGCAAAGCTGAAACCCTACGGTCTCATCTACACCGACTTTGACCTTCTCGCGACACTCCGCCGAACCGGTGGCGAATATTGCCTAACGCCCACGGAACTGCGCCAGTCGGTGTTGCTGACCTCCGGCGCGATGACAGCCGCGCTAGATCGGCTCGAAGGTATGGGGTTAATCGAACGGGTACGGAATAAGTCTGATCGGCGAAGCATGAGCGCTCGCCTCACACCTGCGGGGCTAGCTCTCCTCGATAAGGTGGTGCAGATTCGCTTCGACGATGCCAATGACATGATTACCGGCCTCAGCGACGATGAAGCCGCGACGACAGCGGACGTCCTAAGGCGGCTTTTACTGTCAGTGCGGAGTGAGGGTGAAACGGCGCCAAGGCCATCATCGCCCGCACCAGCCCTTTAAGTCTGGAACCCGATAAGATTGAAGAGCAGCATGGCGGGCCACGACGCTATAGCTGCTGCCGCTAACAGGGTCAGGTGCGCCTTGATGGCCAGCCCCCTGATCCCACCGCCATAAAGCCCCTTGGCCCAAGCGGTGACCATCATCGCCACCAAGCCGATCCCCAACAAGAAAAACACGTTGATCGCAGCGAGGACCATCATTGCACGGCCAAGGTCCCCATTGGTGACATCGATAAAGGCAATGTCACCCATCGTATCGTACCCGGTGAAAAGCAGAACGGGAATAGCGATAACCGAGGCGGCCATGCCCACGGCCATCCACCGTGTCGTCCCTTCAAGTCCGGACCAACGCCCCCACACCAATGCCAACAGCCCCGTGAGGCCGCCCAACACACTCAATGCGAGGAGGCCCGAGGCATGCTGAGGGTTTCCAAGACCTTTAGTCTGTTTCATTGAGGCGCTGGGGCTTCGGTGCATATAGATAGGCCCGCCTGGCTGAGGCTGGCGAAAGATGATGCGGCGTGCCTTTTCAGTCAGATCATAGACCCCCGGCGCAACCTGGCGGTAAACATCATCCCCCACCATGATTTCACCATCATTCACGCCAGCGGAAACCTTGGTCACGTCACCCGCACCAAACAGTGTCGCGAAGGAGGTCATGGACCGGCGTTCCCCCCAGTATGTCCCAGGCAATAAGGAGAGGTCTGTCACCACGTCATCTGCTATCGGCATGCCGGTAGGGTCGGGAAGAACGACGTCACCCAACAGCGCTTTGGCAATCTCCCTTGTTTTCACAGAGTCGCCTTTGGGACCCTCAGGCCCTTCCACCAATGGGCCTCGCCCTAAAAGCTTCGCGAAATAGTCGCCAACGCTCGGCACCGCATCGGACTTCAGCACAGTGACGATAAAGCCCGCATGACTGTCGGGGAAAACCCCCATCAGACTGCTGGTGCCAGGTAACCCGCACCCGTGGGAGACCATCTGTTCACCACCATAATTGTCGCGGTAAAAATGAAGGCCCATACCAGGGTCCGCGGGATGATGCGCAAAATGGCGCCGGTGCAAAGCCTGTCGCCCCCCACCCGAAAGGATATCCTGATGATTGCTCCCTTCATCATCAGCATGCAGCGCGACATAGGCGAGCATGTCCTCGGTCGTCACGATGAACCCGCCTGACGCCGCGGTCAGCGGGTGTTTGGGATAAAACGGTACCTTTTGCAGGGAACCATCGGGATAGATACCATAGGGCTGCGCCAAATAAGGCGGCTCTTCGAGGGAATGGTGGAACAGCGCCGAGGTCATGCCGAGGGGCTCAAATATGTTCTCAGCGACATAGGTCGCGAGCGGTTGGCCGGTAATGTCCTCTATCGCCACCCCCTCTAACGCCACGCCCAAATTCGCATATTGCCCGATAGAGCCGGGCACCCGCTCAATGTTCTCCTTAAAGAAGCGCTCAACACGATCGGCATCCACAGGGACGGGCAGGTTCTTTTTCGTCCCCTGCGGTGTAAAGTGCCCCGCCATACCCGAGGAATGGGTCATCAGCTGCCGGAAGGTCACATCGTCCCCATAGGGCGGCGGCACCTGGTAGCGCGTCAAATACTGATTAACTGGGTCGTCCAGGGATGAAATCTGTCCCCGCTCCACCAATTGCATGAGGACCGTGGCGGTCACCGTTTTGGAGGTAGAGCACATCCGAAACCGCGTTTTGGTGGGGTCGATGGGAATGCCCTCGCCCTCGTCGGCCCAGCCATACCCCTTCATAAAGATGATCTCACCGTCCTGGATGAAACCCACCGACGCGCCGTTCATCCGCCGACTTTCAAGGGCCTTAGTGAAATACTCATCCGCCCAAGTCTCAATGGTCGCCGCATCAAACACCGTCTTCGACTGAGCAGCACCGAACCAGAAGGAGCACCATATCATCGCCAGCAATAGGCCAAGGGTCTTTTTCATCGCTGCCGGTCCTCAAGTCGATAATACATTTTACTCGGAATGTTTTTGCCCTCAAAACGTCTGATGTCCGTGAGGCCATACCCCAGCGCATCAGTTGCGATCACGGTCTTCGCGAAACCTGTTTCCATAAAGCCGCCCGAGAATGGAACTTTTCTCTATTTTTATCGTGCCATCATAAAAACACAAGTGACTTGATACAAAGATATCTTGCCCGCTACCGAGCCCGAAACCCATCGGTGAAAGCGACGCTATGCCCACAGCGCTTGCGGCTACACTTTTCCCAAAAACCCGCTATTAGCCACACCAACAATGACTGGATGACGAAGGATCCTTCCATGACAGACTATCAAGAAGTGGGCGGG
>CALFRH010000119.1 GCA_937919225.1 uncultured Parvularcula sp. | reverse complement strand
TGGCCAAGTTCCTCGCGGTGAGTTTGTTGATTTTCTACGGCGCGCGGATCGGGTTCCGTCTGACCGGAAAGCTCTTGCCTATGTTCATGGGAGGTGCCGTCGCGGGGACTGTGGGGCTCTCTCTCGCATTGCTAAAGACCTTCATTCACTAGTGTAAGCGTGCCAATGCAGCAAACTGAGAAAACTCGAACGCCAAAACGCCAATTGCCTCTCTGGCTCTCTTTGTTTTGCGGTTGCAGCGAAAGGCCGGTCTGTTGCGCCGCCCAGCAGCGATGCTTGTGCTTGATAAACGGCAGGTTTGGGCTGCTGGCGGGCAGTAAAATATTCCGGACTGACATGTTGCAACCAACCCCAGCGGTAGCAACAAGTCCGAGGGTCACCCATGCAACGCTTTGCACAAACCGCTGCGATACTCTCGATTGCTGGACCTTCGCTTAGCACGCGGCCCATGACCGAGCATTGCCCAGACCTAGCCGCTCTCCAAACGTTGTTTCTTCATGCGGTGGGGGGTTGCAATAATTTCTACGCTTGGCAAAATACATGACAAAAACAATCAGGAAAGTAGGCAGGGTTCGCGGTCGGAAGAATGCTTCTGAAATTAAGTCTGTGTGAATGAAATGCAGCACAACCCTTTTTGACCCTGAGTTTGTTGGGTGATGCAGCACCTCTAGCAGAGAGCGAAGCGGTGGTTCGAAGACATCACACGTTAGATTTCTGCGCCAATACCAGCGAAATGAAAACAAGATGGAAGGAAACAAAATGAAAGATCACACCAAGCACAATCATGCGATTGGCGCGTTCTTTGGAGCAACTCTGATGCTGACAAGCACTGCTGCTCCAGCACTTGCCGACATCACAGTTTACGCAACAACAGGTTATCTTGGAGATGCCGTTGCGAAAATCGCTCCGGACGCTGAGGTTATCACCATGGTAGGGCCCGGCGGTGACCCGCACACCTACCAACCGTCGACCCAAGACATTCAGACGATCCAGTCCGCGGATGCTGTCGTATGGAATGGCCTGTTTCTTGAGGCTCGGATGGAAGACCTGCTAATGGGCTTGGGCGACCAGGCACTGGCCACGGGAGAGCTGGTCCCGGGGGCGATGCTCCTTCCTTGGGAAGATGACCTCAATGATCCGCATATCTGGAATAGCCCAGTTGTTTGGTCCGTCGTCGTGGGCCATGTCGCCGATCATCTGGCCGCCATCGACCCAGACAATGCTGACACCTATGTGGCCAATGCCGCCACCTATATTTCAGAAATCAGGGCTGCTGACGAAGAGGCGACGGAACTGCTGTCGTCTATCCCGGACGGTAGCATTCTCATTACAGGACATGACGCGTTTGAGTATTTTGGGGCCACCTACGGTCTTGAAGTTCAAGCAACCGACTTCGTCTCGAGCGAGGCCGAAATGGGCCCTGCGCAGATGGCCGAATTAGCGCAGTTTATCGCCGACAACCAAATCCCGATGATTTTCCAAGACAACCTGGCAAACCCTCAAGCGATCACCAGTCTGCAAGAGGCGGTTCAGGCCCTTGGCTGGAACGTCGAGATCTCGGATGATGAGCTGTTCGCGGATTCGCTCGGTAGCGAAGCAGAAAACGATGAATACCTAGAGGTTTTCTTGCATAATGCGCGTGCCGTCGCTGCGGCGCTTGGTAGTGGTTCATGACCGCAGCGGCCCTTGCATGTCACACCCGGAACTTATCAGTTGCTTATCGCGCTGAACCGGTGCTCTACCATGTGAACTTTGAGGTTCCGGTAGGCAGCGTCATGGGAGTCGTCGGCCCAAATGGATCGGGCAAATCGACACTTATCAAGGCCATGCTTGGCCTTGTTACGCCGCTTACTGGTCGCTCGGAGTTCTTTGGGCATCCCTTGGACAAAGTCCGGCAGCGCATCGGATATATGTCCCAGTCCACAAGCGTAGACTGGGACTTCCCAACGACCGTTTCTGATCTCGTTACAATGGGTACTTATGGCGAGTTGGGATGGCTTCGGCGCCCCGGCAGAGCCGAACGTGGCCGAGCAATAGCTGCGCTCGAGCGAACGGGCATCCCGGACCTCGCTAACCGGCAGATTGGAGAGCTTTCCGGTGGGCAACGCCAGCGCGCCTTCTTGGCACGCAGCCTTGTTCAGGAACCGGATCTTTATTTTATGGACGAACCTTTTCAAGGCATCGACGCCAAGAGCCAACAGGCGATGATCGAGGTGCTGAAAGACCTAAGTCTCCAAGGCAAAACAATTGTAATCGTGCATCACCACCTCGCAACAGTACGAGATTACTGCACCCATGTGACCTTGCTCAATGGGAGTATCGTCGCCTCAGGTCCTTCAGCAGAAGCCTTCACCAAAGACAATATCCGTATTGCGTACGAGGTACGCGAAGGAGCTGAAGCTTTCTTGGAGACTGCAGGATAATCCAATGATGGACCCAATCGAGTTTTTTGGTAACCACACCTTTCGAATGGTATTTCTTGGTACCTCGGTGATCGGTCTTGTCGCGGGTGCCCTAGGTTCGTTTGCCTATCTTCGAAAGCAATCTCTGATCAGTGATGTCGTTGCACATTCTGCACTCCCCGGTGCACTTCTGGCGTTTCTTGCCGCGGTCCTGGTCTTGGAGGTCAACGGTCGCAATATGCTGGGTCTTTTGGTCGGTGCCATTATCACAGGCACGCTATCTGCCCTTTTTGCCAACACGATTGCCTCTCGGACAAAAATCCGGATCGACACCGCAATGGCGATCTCGCTAACGATGTTCTTCGGGGGCGGCATGATCCTGTTGCGCATCATTTCGCAGGGTCAATTTCCGGGAAAGGGTGGCATCGACGAGTATCTGTTCGGCAATGCGTCGGTGATTACGATCGCCGACCTGACCACGATTATCGCCGTTGGGGCGGTAGCCTTGATCCTGATGGTCGTGTTCTGGAAGGAGTTTGCGCTGCGGACGTTTGATCCTGACTTCTCCACCCTCCTCGGGTTCCGGGCTCGGGCCATCGACACGCTCATGTTCACGACGATCGTAATTGCCATCGTCATTGGGGTGAAGGCGGTCGGCGTCGTCTTGATGATCGCGTTCGTGGTCACCCCGCCTGCCGCTGCCCGACAATGGACCAACACTCTACCAAGCATGGTCGCTTTATCCGGTGTATTCGGTGCTGCCGGAAGCGCATTCGGGGCTTACATTTCAGTTTCGCTTGGATCAGTGCCCACTGGGCCTGTGATTGTCCTGACCCTTTTTCTGATCTTCTTGATCTCGCTCTTCGCGGCACCGCGCCGCAGTATCATTGCAACTGCATTGCGGCAGGCAAGAGCACGTGAGACCTTACGGCGGGAGTTGCGCTCAGAGACGGTCGACAAATGAGTTTCCTACTTGGCACCACGCTGCTCGCAATCGTCACGGCCCTCGCCTGCGCTTTGCCCGGCGCTTTTGTCGTTTTGCGGCGAAACTCCATGCTCGTCGAGGGCATCGCTCACGCCGTCTTGCCAGGGATCGTCGTGGGTTTTGCCCTAACCCATGACTTGAATTCGCCTTGGTTGATCTTTGGCGCAGCACTGGCCGGGCTTTTGGTTGTCCTTAGCAACGAGTGGCTCATTCGCACAGGGCTGCTGATCGGTGATGCGCCCCAAGGCCTGGTCTTCCCCGCACTTTTCGCAGGTGGCGTCATTCTGCTCTCGCTGGACTTAAGTCATGTTCATCTGCACACCGAAGTTATTCTAGTCGGTGATCTTAACCTTGCCGCGTTTCGACAGCTGGTCGTGAATGATGTTTCTATTGGCCCACGCTACCTCTACGTCATGCTTTGCGTGCTCGCGGTGAACATCGCGTTCATCGCTGCGTTGTACCCAAAACTGAAAATTACGACCTTTGACCCTGAGTTCGCGGCAACCTTGGGGCTGCGCACCCAGCTTCTGAACACGGCTTTCATGTTCCTGGTGTCGGTCACCGTTGTCGCCGCCTTCCACGCCGCTGGTGCTCTTCTTGTCATCTCTTTGTTAGTCGTACCGGCAGCAACCGCGCACCTGATTAGCCATCGGCTATCGGTTATGCTTGGCTTAACAGCAGCTTTCGCAGTGGTTGGCACGCTATCTGGCTTTTGGATTGCCTATGTTCTCAATGCCGCGACCTCCGCCGGAATAGCGCTGTTTTATGGTGTCATGTTTGTTGCAGTTGCCTTCGCAGATAAACTGGCCACAAAAATGCGGAGGAAGCGGCGAGTCGAGGTAGACAAGAGCGCGCAAGGTACAAAGTCTGCTGTTTCGAAGGCCAAGCAACTTGATCGCTCGAGGTCAAAGAACAAACCTCAGGCCGCCGAGTGACATGGAGCCATCCGCGGTTTTCCGACATACATTGATGCATCCGACCCTAATGCCACGCACACGTATCTCGGACTGAATTGTCTAATTGAGAGTATGAGAGCATCCAGCGCCATGGATAAGACCTTCGCCGCAACCCACCCCGATGATCCCCATCGCGTCGGACGTAGCCATTGGCTTCGTGCGGCCGTCCTTGGGGCAACAGACGGCATCGTTTCGATTTCAGCGCTCCTGATCGGTGTTGCAGCCGCGGTGCCAACAGCGGAATTGGTCTTGACGACAGGTATTGCCGGGCTGTTGGCCGGTGCGATGTCGATCGCGGCAAGCGAGTATATCTCCGTCTCATCCCAAGCGGACATCGAGCGCGCTGAAATCAAACGTGAAAAACGGGCATTACAGCAAAATCCAGAAGGCGAACTTGCAGAAATGGCGGCCATTTGGCGCGATCGCGGCCTTAGCCTTGAAACCGCGCAGAAGGTCGCGGTTGAACTCACCCAGAGTGGCGCGCTCGAAGCGCATCTTCGGGATGAAGTCGGTCTCATCGATCTGCATTCTGCGAGTCCAAAGAGGGCTGCATTCGCCTCGGGGTCAGCCTTTGCAAGCGCCGCAGCTTTCCCTCTCGCGGCCACGGCCTTTGCCCCCGCAGGGCTCATCATTCCCGCTGTACTTATTGCAACGTTCATGGCGCTTATTGTCTTAGGCGGCATTGGTGCCACGGTTGGCGGGACGCCGGTCGTGCCAGCTGTGCTGCGAACATTTATTTGGGGCGCGATGGCGATGATAGTCACTTTCCTAGCTGGGTCTTTTGTTGGTGGATATGTCGGCTAGACACAGCTGAAATCTGTTATCGCATCGCGGCCTTAGCGTGAAGCTCAACCCGCTGAGTGACTTATTGCCTGAGCGCTGGCTTGGGAGTGGCGCGAGCGCTTATTCCTTTTGTGGTATGGGCCTCTTGCTTGGCGACTTAGCACCGAGCAGCGATCTGGCTTCGCAGCATTGCAACAGGCCCGGTTTGGGTTCGCCTAAGTCACGCAGTGGCGCAGCTTTCGCGCCGACCGCCATGCTTTACAAATGCCAACGTCTATCTCAAAGCGGACCGGTTTCTGCGTCTTGCTCTGCAGAACCGAAGCGCGCTCTTTGATTTGGCCAGATGCCATGACGTCGACCACTTTCATCTTCACGAGATCACGACCGCGAAGTTTGCTGTCGATCGCCATGTTGAAAAGTGCGAGGTCGCGATGGTTCTCTGTCAGTTCAAGTCGAACACGGATCGCCAAACGTGCTTTGGTTTCAGTGGTCGTTTCTGACCAACGATGCGCCCCTTGTTCCAGGCTGGGCGAAGTGCGCGAATAGCTGGTAGGTTCGGGCCTGGTTCCATGACTGATCCTCCGATCCGCCGCATACCACCCAATCGTCAGTTCTTTGAAACCTCAGTGTATCGCATTTCTCGAGATATCGAAAAATACCTAATATTGGTATAAATGGCCATCAGAAGGTAAGAGTATGGCAAAGAACACATCGATGTCCCTGGGGGACCGTTTCGCCGGTTTTATCTAGTACTTTAATGTGGGGCCGTTGAGGCACTATTTCACCAGAAGCTATTT
>CALFRH010000118.1 GCA_937919225.1 uncultured Parvularcula sp. | reverse complement strand
GTTCATCCACCTTAAGCGCATCATCTTCCACCCATGACAGCCGCCCCCCATAGGCATCCCGCATTTGTTCAAGCAGAGGGACGATGCGCGCATCCCGCTCAATAGCGGTGACATCGGCTCCGGTATCGAGGAGCGCGCGGGTGAGCCCGCCGGGGCCGGGCCCCACTTCAATAATGTGATCTCCAGGTCCTGCACCTGTGAAGCCGGCGATCTTGGCGGTCAGGTTCAGGTCTAGCAGAAAATGCTGCCCTAGTCCCTTTTTCGCAAAAAGGCCGTGTTCGGCAATGATGTCTCGTAAAGGAGGAAGGTCAGTCACGGGCGGCATCAAATGTGGCACGAGCCTTGGCGGCTCTGTCCGCAGCGTAGATAGCATTCATCAAACTATCGGGTCGAGCCATGCCCTTGCCCACAAGGGGGAGGGCGGTGCCATGATCGGGGGAGGTTCGGACGACGGGGAGGCCCAGAGTGGCGTTGACCGCAGCGTAAAAGGCAATCGTCTTTATGGGGATGAGGCCTTGGTCATGATACATGGTGAGAGCGGCATGATATTGGGCCCGCGCCTCTTCATGGAACATGGTGTCCGCGGGGAAGGGGCCTTGGGCATCCACCCCCTGTTGCCGAAGGGCCGCAATAGCGGGGGCGATGATTTCTTGTTCCTCCGTCCCCATCAGGCCCCCTTCGCCCGCATGGGGATTAAGGCCCGCAATGGCAATTCGCGGCTGGTTGATGCCATAATCCCTGAGTAGGCTTTGAGCGATGACAAGGGTCGTCTTCACGATCTTGTCCGCAGCAATGGCGTCCGGCACGGCCCGTAAGGGGGCGTGCACGGTAAGAGGGGCCACACGAAAGGGCCCCGCGGTGAGCAGCATCACAGGTCCGCGCACCAGGCCTGCTGGCATCGTCATATCCTCGGTCAAGTGACCGAGAAAATCCGTATGCCCCTGGTATTTGAACCCTGCCTGCTGAAGCACTTCTTTCTGAATGGGAAGGGTGACAAGGCCGCCCGCTGTCCCATTCTTAATGTGCGCCACGGCGGAGCGAATGCTTTCAAGGACAGCGGGTGCACTGACGGGACCGGGACGTCCCGGTTCAATATGAGTGAGGGTACTGAGCGCCTCGTCATGCAGTGGGAGGACGGGCAGCCCGTGGGCAAACTGTTCTGATGCTGTTTCGGGGGTGGCGATACTAACAATCGGCACATCCACACTCAGCGAGCGTGCTAATTTTTCCACCCGCACGGGGTCATCAATCAGAAAGAAATGAGGCCCTTTGCCGGGCGGGAACTCTGAAAAATGTTGATAGGCCTTGAATAAAAGTTCGGTGCCAATACCCGCGGGCTCCCCCATGGAAATGGCAAGGGGGAGAGCAGAAGCAGTGTCTGTCAAGCTTAACCGTCCTGGCCGAAGCGGATTTCAACGGCGCTGTCCCGCTCCACATCGCGTAGATACCGGCGGGCCAGAAGCTCTAATTCCTCTGCCTCAAGACGGTTTGCCACCTGGCGTTTAGGGGGAAGGCCGAAACCTTCGTCCTTTTCGCATAAAAGGACGGCGTGATAGGCCCCCTCGCTTTCGATGAGCTCGGAAGTCTGCCCTTCTTCTAACTCAGCAAGCACGTCGTGGAACACGGTTTGGAACTCGCTTTCCCGCAGCATGGGGAGGACGGTCACGCCGATATTGCTACCAAGGTCAGAACTCAAACTATCACCATTGCAGGGGTTGGTGGTGGTAAGATTAGCAAAGGCCTCTTGCGCAACATCTTCGCCCACCGAAACCGGCGCGCCAACATAGGCGACAGCGTAGCCCGGCTCACCAGCAGCGGCTGCGCCGCGGCGTTGGCGCACAGCAATCATTTTCAGCATATCGTCCTGCGGGACGGGCCGCGAAATATTCCCCGGCGACAGCTGGGAAACAATATCGCCTAGATCAGGGTCCAGATCATTGGTCTTGAGCCACCCTAAATCCCCCCCTCTCGCCGCAGAGGGACAGGCGGAATATTGTTGGGCCAGGGCGCGGAACGGCACCCCCTGACGCATTTGATCGATCATCTGCAGACCGATATTATACATCTGATCCCGTTGAGCCGGACCTTGAACAGGCAGGCAAATCTCGGACAGGAGGAATTGCTCTTGTTGCACGTCGGCTTTGAGTTCAGCCATTTTGTCATCGATCTCCTGATCGGTGACGTTCACCCGGCCGCCAAAGCGTCCTTGGACGAGACGTTCCCATGCCTGCTCGGCGCGGACCTTCTCGCGTAACGTGGAGAGGTCAATGCCCTGGCGTGCTAGGTCCTGCTGCAATTGCAACAGGCTGCCCCCACCCGACGCGGCGATCCGGGCCACCTCCCCATCGATTTCGTCGTCAGCGATCACAAGATCGAACCGCTCAGCTTCTTGAAGTTTGAGCCGTTCTTCGACGAGATCCCGAAGTGCCTCTTGTTGGAACTGGGCCATGGCCTCTTCAGGGATTTGCGAGCCCTGGGTGATGACCATGAGGCGCATCCGCTGACGGACATCAAAGGTGGAGATGGGGTGGTCGTTCACCACCGCAACGACGCGTTCGGCCACCTGCTGTGCGGACACCGCCATATTGGCCACAAGGCCTGCTCCGACGGCTGCAAGGACGCCCAACACTTTCATCGCTTCAACCCTACCCTTTTTGGGGCGACAAACGTGCCCATCGCCCAATGTGTAACGCTCTATACTACCCAAGCAAGGGTTTTGACGAAACCGCGAAGGGGTGAAAAGCCGGTAAGCGCCCTCATTTTAAGAGGGTGTGTCCGTCGATGAGGCCCCAACCTGACCTTTCTTTTGCAGCTCCTCGACCATTGGCGCCAGCGTTTTTTCCCACACATCAGGGGTGACCGGGCCCACATGGCGGTAGCGGATGCGCCCTTCGCGATCGACGAGAAAGGTTTCTGGTGCCCCGGTCACCCCAAAGCCAATGACCGCGCGGCCCATCTCATCATTGCCCACCCGGTGATAGGATATGCCAAATTGGTTGAGCCATGCGGCGCCCCGGGCGGGCGTGTCGGCCCAATTGATGCCGTACATGGCAATCCCAGCTGTCTTTTTGATATCGAGAAGGGTGGGGTGCTCAATCCGGCAGGCGGCGCACCAGGACCCGAACACATTGACGAGCGTCACCTGGCCCTCAAGGTTTTCGGGCGTGAAAGCGATGGTCTCGCCATCCTCAAGGTCTGGCATGTCGGCAAGCGTGAATGCCGGGACCGGTTTATCGATCAGGTTCGACGGCTGGACTGATTGATCAAGGCCGAGGCCGCGTCCAAAAACAAATGCAAGGACAGCAAACACCACCACGGGGAGAAATAAAACAAGCTTGTTCATTGGGCCTTATTGCCCTCGATTTCAGCCTTCAGCAATGAAACATTTCGTATCGCCGGCACAGCGGAGGTCCCGTTCGCCACGGCTTGTGTGCCTGTGCCGGCGAAGGCCGGTATGGCGTCCATCTAGCTGCTGGAATTATCTTCATTTGTATGGATGCCACGGCTAAGCCGTCGCAAACGCTTGGTTTCGACTCGTTGGCATCGGCATATTCTTGACCATATAAAGAAATCTTTATATCCCTCCCCTATGGATGGTCCGGTGGCACAATCAATCACGGCATTTGAGGGCAAGTTGACGCTTTTGCGCGCGGCCGGCGAGGCGACGCGGCTGCGTACTTTATTGCTGCTCAGCCAGGGGGAGCTGACGGTGACCGAGTTGGCGGGCCTTCTCGACCAGAGCCAGCCGCGGGTGAGCAGGCACCTTAAAGTGCTCGCCGAAGCAGGGCTGGTGGACCGCTATCAGGAAGGAGCATGGGTTTTCTACCGTCTGGCGTCCATCGACAGTCTGAGCGCCATCGGGATTGCGGTGGATACGATTTCGGACCTTATCGCGCCTGATGATAAGGTGGCCCTTGCCCGCCTGCGTGATGAACGAGCCGCGGTGGCCGCCGCCTATTTTGCGCGTCAGGCGCCCGATTGGGAAGCGGTGCGCGCGCGCCACATTGAGGAAGATGCCATCGAGGCAGCGCTGTTGGACCTCGCAGGGAGTGGGGGGGAGACCTTCATCGACCTTGGCACGGGCACCGGACGCATGTTGGTGGTGTTCCAGGAACGCTATCGTCATGGCATCGGCTATGATCTGTCCCCTGATATGTTGGCGCTGGCCCGCTCGAAGCTGGGGGAAGCGAATATTGCCCATGCCCAGGTGCGGCGAATGGACTTTCTCGCTGACCCCCTGGAGGCTGACGCAGATCTCATCTGTCTCCATCATGTATTGCATTTCTTAGCCGATCCCGGCCAGGCGATCGCTGCAGCGGCGAATGCGCTGAGTGCGGATGGCCGTCTTTTGATAGCCGATTTTGCCCCCCACACCCATGAGGATCTTCGCGATCATCATGCCCACCGGCGTCTTGGGTTCGGGGATGAGGAAATGGCCATCTGGGCCCGCACGGCGGGGCTTGCGGTCACGGCAACACGTCATCTTAATCCACCGTCTCCGGACGGTATTATCACCTCTATTTGGCGGCTTGAGCCCGAAGGGGCTCGCACCCGCCATTCTTCTTCTCAACAGGATAAGGCCAGACAGCATGTCCACGCTTAATGTGAGCTTTGAGTTCTTCCCGCCCAAGACGGAGGCAATGGCTGAGACCCTTTGGGCGTCGGTCGAGAAGCTGAAAGGCTTGGGCCCTAGTTTTGTCTCGGTCACCTATGGGGCGGGCGGATCCACCCGGGACCGCACCCATAAAACCGTGGCCCGCATCGCCCAAGAAACCTCTCTATCGGTGGCGGCGCATCTTACCACCGTGGAGGCCACCCGTGACGAGGTGGATGATGTCCTTAAAGACTATTGGTCGGCGGGCGTGCGCCATATTGTGGCGCTCCGTGGGGATCCCCCCAGCGGGGTGGGAACCGCCTATGTGCCAACCGAAGGGGGGTACGCGAACGCAGCGGAGCTGACCGCAGGCGCAAAAGCGATTGCAGATTTTGAAGTGTCGGTCGGTTGCTATCCTGAAAAGCACCCCGAGTCGGCGGATGAGCAAGCGGACATCGAGATGCTGAAGCGGAAGGTTGATGCCGGGGCCACGCGAGCGATCACCCAGTTCTTTTACGATAATGACGTCTACGAACGCTATTTGGAGCGGGTGCGCGCTGCGGGCATCGATATTCCGATCCTACCGGGGATCATGCCGATCTCGAACTTTAAGTCGCTCAAGCGGATGGCGGGCCTTTGCGGTGCATCGATTCCCGCCCGACTGGCGCGTTTATTTGAGAATTTGGACGATGACCCGGATACGCGGCGACTGGTCTCGGCGGCCATGGCGGCAGAGCAGTGTCTTGATCTCGCCGAGCGGGGGGTCACCGATTTCCATTTTTATACATTGAACCGGGCGGAGATGGCCTACGCCCTCTGCCATATGTTAGGGGTGCGTCCCCAATCCCAAGAGGCAGCCGCATGAGCAGCACCCCCTCCGCCCAGCCTACATTCGTTAATGTGGGGGAGCGTACCAACGTCACCGGCTCCGCAAAATTTCGTAAGCTGATTAAAGCGGGCGATTATGAAACCGCGGTGGTGGTTGCGCGCCAGCAGGTGGAGAATGGCGCCCAAGTCATCGATGTGAACATGGATGAGGGGATGTTGGATGGCGTCGAGGCGATGACCACGTTCCTCCGCCTTATCTCTGCTGAACCGGACATCGCGCGGGTGCCAGTGATGATCGACAGCTCCAAATGGGAGGTGATCGAAGCGGGCCTGCAACAGGTTCAAGGCAAGGCAATCGTCAACTCCATCAGCTTGAAGGAGGGTGAGGAGCCTTTTCTCCACCATGCCAAACTCTGCCGCCGTTATGGTGCGGCGGTGGTGGTGATGGCCTTTGATGAGGTGGGACAAGCGGATACTGCCGAGCGCAAGGTCGAAATCTGCACACGGAGCTATAATCTTCTCGTCGAGAACGGGTTTCCCCCTGAAGACATTATCTTTGACCCCAATATTTTCGCTGTGGCAACGGGGATTGAGGAGCACAATAACTACGCGGTCGACTTTATTGAGGCCACACGGACTATTAAAGAGACGTTGCCAGGGGCGAAGATCTCTGGCGGGGTGTCGAACATCTCCTTTTCGTTCCGCGGCAATGAGCCGGTGCGGGAGGCAATGCACTCTGTCTTTCTCTACCATGCTATTAAAGCGGGTATGGACATGGGCATCGTCAATGCCGGCCAGCTCGCTATCTATGACGATATTCCAGAGCATTTGCGGGAGTTGGTTGAAGATGTGATCCTCAATCGCACGCCCGAGGGGACAGAGCGCCTTTTGGAGGCAGCTGAGCAGTTCAAAGGTCAGGGCAAAAAGGCAGCGGTCGAGGATCTCTCCTGGCGCGAGGCGCCGGTAGAAGAGCGCCTCAGTCATGCTTTGGTCAAAGGCATTAATGCGTATATTGAGGAAGATACGGAAGAGGCCCGGACAAAGCTTGGCCGTCCCCTCTACGTTATTGAAGGCCCGTTGATGGACGGCATGAACGTGGTGGGGGATCTCTTCGGAGAGGGGAAAATGTTCCTGCCCCAGGTGGTGAAATCCGCCCGGGTGATGAAGCAGGCGGTGGCATACCTTACCCCCTTTATGGAAGAGGAAAAGGCGGCAAACAAAGACGCGGCGCCCCAGGCCAATGGCAAGGTCTTGATGGCCACGGTAAAAGGGGATGTCCACGATATTGGTAAAAATATTGTGGGTGTTGTTCTTCAGTGTAACAATTATGAAGTCATCGACCTTGGTGTCATGGTTCCTGCGAACGAAATTCTAGCGAAGGCGGAGGAACATAAGGTCGATGTCATCGGCCTTTCGGGCCTTATTACCCCCAGCCTTGATGAAATGGTGCATGTGGCGGCGGAGATGAAGCGCCTTGGGATGAGCCAGCCTCTTCTCATCGGGGGGGCGACCACATCTAAGGCGCACACAGCGGTAAAAATTGCACCAGCGACGGATACGGGTGTCATCTACGTCACTGACGCGAGCCGCGCGGTGGGGGTGGTGAGTAATCTTATCTCCGAGGAGAAACGAGACGGCTATCTGGCGGACATCGCTAACGACTATGACAATGTGCGGGAGGTCTTTCTCTCCCGGCAGAAAAAGGACGACCGCGTCTCCCTGGATGCAGCACGTCAGAACGCGTTTGCTCTAGATGAAGCGGCTGTGCCCGCTGCGCCGTTAAAGCCGGGTCTCACCCTTTTAAAAGATGTCCCCCTGGCGGACCTGGTGCCGTACATCGATTGGTCACCCTTTTTCGCCTCCTGGGACTTGCACGGACAATATCCACGCATTCTTTCTGACGATAAAGTTGGGGAGGCTGCGACGAGCCTCTTTGAAGACGCGCAAAGGATGCTTGCGCAGCTTGTTAAGGAGGGCTGGTACACCGCCCACGGGGTGGTCGGTCTGTGGCCGGCCAACCGGCGCGGTGATGATATTGTCGTGTGGACTGATGACACCCGGTCCGAAGAGGCAGCTATTTTCCACACCATCCGGCAGCAGATCGAGAAGAAGTCAGGCCAGCCCAATTATGCGCTATCGGACTTTATCGCGCCTGAGGGAACGCCAGATTGGATTGGCGGCTTTGCGGTGACCGCAGGCCATGGTGAGGATGAGGTGGTCAAACGCCTTAATGATGCCAACGACAATTACTCGTCTATTATGGCGAGCGCCCTAGCGGATCGGTTGGCGGAAGCCTTTGCCGAATATCTCCATGCGAAGGTGCGGCGGGAGATATGGGGTTATGATACCGCGGAGGGCCTCTCCTATGACGATCTCATAGCGGAGAAATATAAGGGTATCCGCCCCGCGGCCGGGTACCCCGCGCAACCGGATCACACCGAAAAGGATGCGCTGTTCCGGCTTCTCAATGCTGAACAGCATTGCGGTATGACCCTCACCGAAAGCTACGCGATGCAGCCAGGGGCCGCGGTATCAGGTCTTTATTTTGGTCATCCGGACTCGGTCTATTTTGGCACCGGTAAAATCGGGAAGGATCAGGTGAAGGACTATGCTGCGCGTAAGGGGTGGGACCTTGCCACGGCAGAGAAGTGGCTTGCGCCCATTCTGGCGTATACGCCGGGCGCGTAGGGTAAACCGCCCCTAACCTCTCTTTTTGTGCCAGTGCAGATGGCGCCTTATCGAGGTAGATCGTTGGGACCGCCAGCGTCAGCAGGTTCGTCGACAGCCTCACTGCGCTCGCGGTCGGGCGGAATGGCCACATAGGACTGTATCAGCCGGTCAACGCATTCCCGCATCGCTTTATTCTGTTTCTCATCAAAGCCAAGGGAGCACACCATCTTCCAATGACCATACATCATACTGACGATGATGAGCGCCAACTCTTTGGCGGCTTCGACGGGGAGGGAAGGGTAGGTCACGCACAATTCATGGGACAGCACTGACGCTAATAGATCGTACTGCCCTTTGAGGAGTTCCTTGAGTTCGGCATCCCCTGCAGCGAGGGAGAAAAGAGCGTCGTAAGCCTGGTCGTCCCGCGGTTTATCAGGCCAACCTTCAGCCGCGATGCCAAAGTAGAAGTCCAAAAACCCGCTTAGCCGGCTGATGCTGCCGGATTGGCTGACGCCTTCGGTCAGCAGCTCTTGATATCCACTGGCGAGACTCCGGCAGAGCGCTAACGCCATATCCCGCTGCTCAGGGAAGTAGTGACGGATAAGCTGCCGAGACATCGACGCTTCCTGCGCAATGACATCATTAGAGGGAAGAACAAGACCTTGGGCCATTAAAACCCGGCGTAGGCCATCAACGATCTCTGGTCGGCGGGTCACCGATACGGGTCGGGCCATCGAATAGCTCCTCAGCGCAAGTGCGAGCTAAGCTCGCCTACCCCCCTTGCTGGTCCTAACCTAGCTCAGTTTCCCTCAGGGGCAAGGGGTATGCAGATACATCTGCGGCCCCGCCTGTGCGTGAGATTTGAGGGCGGGGCCGATAGCCATTTGGCACCAGCCATCGTATGAAGCGCCTCATGACTGCATCTTCATTGATTATCGCCGTTGATGGTCCAGCTGCCTCCGGCAAAGGCACGCTGTCGCGCCGCCTCGCCCAATATTATGGCCTTGCCTATCTCGATACGGGCGTCCTTTATCGAGGGGTGGGGTGGCTGATGCTTACCCAGAATTTAGACCCTCGGGATGAGGAGCAGGCGGCAATGACGGCGCAGGCCTTTACCCTGGCCGCGGTGGCCGATGCTGATATTCGTACCCCTGATGTCGGCCGAGCTGCCTCGCTGGTTGCCGCGCAGCCGCAGGTGAGAGCAGCCCTCCTTGCGTATCAGCGGGATTTCGCCGCCAATCCGCCGGGGGGTGTTCGGGGAGCGGTTCTTGATGGGCGCGATATTGGAACGGTCATCTGTCCTGATGCGTTAGTGAAGTTCTTTATTACGGCCAGTCCCGAGGAGCGGGCCCGTCGTCGGTATAAGGACCACCGAGCTAAGGATGCTTCCATCACTCTAGACACGACATTGGAAGACATTAAGCGGCGGGATGCGCGGGATGGCGGTCGGGAGACGGCGCCGATGCGAGCTGCCGAAGACGCTGAGCTGATCGATACCACCACCTTGGATGCTGATGCGGTATTCGCGCGGGCTTGCCGATATATAGACAAGTCCCTCAAGGTCGAGGACGCTTAAATTTAACTGCTTAAGTGTGTCGGTGGGTGTCAAAGACGTTTTGTTTTGGGGAACGCCCTGCGACGAGCCTTGTCGCCGCAGGGCCACCCTTACTCAGTCTACCACTCGCGCGAGAACTCCACAAAAATAGATCGTGGATCTCCAGGGAAATGCCCTGTCCGGGATAAAAATCCGGACTCGGCATATTCTTCGTCGAAGAGGTTATCGACCCGTAGCAGAACCTCGAACGGCTCCTTCTCCCAAATCACTGACGCATCAACGGTGAAATAGTCTTTGACGGTTTGACCAGACAGGCTCAGTCGTTCATCCACATAGTCTCCGCCAATGGCGAACGCGGTGTTGATCGCCGGCACCTGATATCGTGTCCAAAAGCCGAACTGGTTTTCAGGGGCGTTGGCGAACTTATCACCAACACTGTTTCTGAAACCGCCCGTGCCATTATCCTCCGTAATGCGTGCATCATTATAGGCGTAGGATGCCAACAACACCCAGTCCGATGTAATATCAGCAATCAATTCAAGCTCGACACCTGTGCTGGTGACTTCCCCTAACTGGCCAAATTGGGTGAAGCCGCCAATCTCAACATCATCGCCATTCTCGTCTAGGAGCGTTTGAAGGAAGTTCTCCCGGACAATGTCGTAGACGGAAAGGCTAACAAAGAGCTTTTCATGGAAGAGTTCAGCTTTCACACCGCCTTCGACAATTGTACCCGTCGTTGGGTCGAAGGGCCCCCCCACTTCAGAGCGTTGGTTGGAGATACTCTGCGGGATATAAGAGTCAGCCCACTGCGCAAATAGGGAAACGTTCGGCACAGGTTTATAAATCCCGCCAATGCGGTAGCTAACATTGTCGTCATCTTCCTCCCCTGATGCCTCGACATCTTCGAACGTGTCAAAGCGAACACCGCCCACCAAGGTGAATTTTCCCACGGTGGCCTCATTCAGCAGGTAGACGCCCGTCCGCCTTTGTTCAGTGACGCGGCCATCGGCGAGGTTCGTCAGGATGTAAGTTGACCGGTTAGACAGGCCGTAAACCGGATCGACAATACTCAGGCCCTGAACGTTATCGCCGGTCCCCCGGGCCCGGTCATAGTCGAAGACCGCCTCTAAATCGTAATGTTCCACCCCGGTGAGCAAACGGTTATCGACATCGCCAAAGGATTGAGACCAAATCGCATTGGCCCCAAAGGACAGCTGCTCTTCGGCCCGTGTTTGATCGCGGAATTCACGAACGGAGATAAAGTCGACCACTCCATCATCATCCGTATCGATCGGACTGCGCGGTTCGTGATATTCTTGGTTTTCCTCACTATCCGTATAGCGAAGGGTGGCATCCCAAGTGATTGTATCGCCGAGGTGCCCCTCCAACTTCGCTTGGAGGTTGTTTGAGATGAGATCAAGAAAGTCATCCGGCTCATTATGGTTCCATCGGCGGTCGGTCAGGAAATTGCCATCATCGTCCACGGGCACCCCGCGCAACCGATTCCCATCAAGCCGCTGGTCGTAGGTTGTTCCTTGTAGGGTGAGATTGGCAAAGCCAAGATCGGCGCTGAGCCCCAAATCGTAAATCACGGTCTTGCTCGTCGTGTTCTTACGCGGGGTGTTGCGATCCTCGTAGAACATGCCCGCCCGACCGCTTAGCCCATCGATGGGGAGCGATCCGGTGACTTCCCCCGACAGACCGTAGCGGGCTTCTGTGCCAACGATGCCGCGTAGGTTGGCTGAAAAGTCTTGGGACGGTTTTTTGGTGACATAGTTGAAGACACCGCCCGGCGCGCCGGGGCCGTACAGCATCCCCGCGGGCCCTTTGAGGAAGTCCACGCGCTCGACGTTAAAGAGCTGGGGGACAGCGAACCCCGCATAGGGATCGCCCCGAAGGCCATCAAAGAAGATTTCTTCCTGGCGAAAGCCGCGGGCGGTCACACCGGCATAGCTAAAGAGGGAGACGCCAGCGATGTTCCGGTAGATATCTTGCGCGTCCCGCGCGCCCTGGTCCCGGATGAGGTCCGCATTAATCGTCGTGATGACGATAGGTGTGTCGAGGGGTTCGGCTGGCAATTTGCCCGTGCTGCTTTCGCCAACCCGGTAAAGTTCCTGCGCCCGGCCGATGACGACGATCACATCTTCTTCGCCTGGTGAGGCACTTGTTTGCGCAAAGGCCTGTCCACCGCCGAAACCAGCGGCGTGCGCCAGGGCCATCACGCTCCCACCGAGCAAACCATATTGTCTTAATCCCAATCTCATCGGAAACCCCTCCTGCAAAGTTAAAAATGCGAGTCATTCGCATTTGGGGGTATCTGCTCAATTTTATGAGATTGCAAGTCATTATTAAAGACAGCGTGGATTGCTTTCGAGCTGTTGGTTGTTCTGTTGACGCAATGATCGCCGCAGGGAAGGCGGTGAAGAGGGATGTGAGCGACAGCCGCTGCGACGGGCTATTTTTGCCCCTTCTCGCGGGAGAGGTGCCTTGCATTTCTGGGTTATAACCGCTATCCGCCCAACGCCCTGCGGCATTGCTGCCCGGGCCTCGATTTTCGAGCTTGATGGAGGAACACAGCACCTAACGTTGCCCGGTTCATGTCTTGATAGCTGAACGTTGAGGCCGGTCGCTGTGTTAATTGTTTCATCGCTCCCCTCTCTTCTTCCGCAGGGTAAGAGACGAGCCTAACCCTTGGCGGCGCCCTTTCGCGCCGCTGCCCCTAGAGGCTTATTTTGTCTGAAACCCTTAACCCCACCCGCGACGAGTTCGCGGAAATGTTCGAAGCCTCCGTCGTTGATCGGCAAACCTTCGAACAAACTGTTGTCACCGGCACCATCACGGGCATCGAAAAAGACATGGCCATCGTCGATGTTGGTCTGAAAACGGAAGGCCGCGTGCCCCTCCGCGAGTTCACTGATCCCGGTGCGGAGTTTGATCTGAAAGTCGGCGACCAGGTCGATGTGTTCATCGACCGGATTGAAAACGCCCAAGGCGAAGCTGTTATCAGCCGTGATCGCGCCCGTCGCGAGGAAGCTTGGGAACGTCTCGAGAAGAGTTTTGAAGATGAAGACCGCGTCGACGGCATCATCTTTAACCGCGTGAAGGGGGGCTTTACCGTGGACCTTGGTGGCGCTGTGGCCTTCCTGCCCGGTAGCCAGGTTGACATTCGTCCCGTCCGCGATGCGACACCGCTGATGAATATCTCGCAGCCCTTTAAGATCCTCAAAATGGATAAGCGGCGCGGGAACATTGTTGTGTCCCGCCGGTCTGTCCTTGAAGAGGATCGGGCGGAACATCGTCAGGAGGTCGTCCGTGACTTGAGTGAGGGCGATCAGCGCGATGGTGTGGTGAAGAATATCACCGACTACGGCGCATTCGTTGAACTGGCGCCTGGTGTGGACGGTCTTCTTCACGTCACGGACATGAGCTGGAGCCGGGTGAACCACCCGTCAGAGGTGCTGAATGTCAATGATACGGTTCAGGTGAAGATCATCAAGATCAACCCTGAGACCTCGCGCATCAGCCTTGGCATGAAGCAGTTGCAGCCTGATCCATGGGAAGGCGTGCAAGCCAAATACCCCATTGGCGGCAAGTTCCACGGCAAGATCACCAATATCACTGATTATGGTGCATTCGTTGAACTGGAAGATGGTATTGAAGGCCTCGTCCACGTCTCTGAAATGTCTTGGGTGAAGAAAAACGTTCCGCCTTCGTCTATTGTCAACGCCGGCCAAGAGGTCGACGTGATGGTCCTCGAAGTCGACGAGAGCAAGCGGCGCATTTCGCTTGGCCTCAAGCAAACTCTCTCCAACCCATGGGAGAGCTTTGCAGAGCGTCACCCGATTGGCTCCACCATTGAAGGTGAAATCAAGAATATCACTGAGTTCGGTCTGTTCGTCGGCATCGACGACGACATGGACGGCATGGTGCACTTGTCTGACCTTGATTGGGAACGCTCCGGTGACGATGCAATCCAGGATTATGAGAAGGGCCAGATGGTGAAAGCCAAAGTCCTTGACGTTGATCCTGATAAGGAACGCATCTCCTTAGGTATCAAACAGGTGGCCAATGATCCGATGGATGCCGTTGGCGAACTGCGCAAAGGCGATGACGTCACGTGTGAGGTGACCGCTGTAGAAAATGGCGGCATCGAGGTTCGTGTGGGCGGCGATGGTGGGCCAAAGGCCTTCATCCGTAAATCTGACCTCAGCCGTGACCGGAACGAACAGCGTCCGGAGCGTTTTGCCATTGGCGATAAGATTGATGCCCGGATCGTTGCGCTCGACGCAGCGTCCCGTCGTCTCAGCCTTTCCATCAAAGCCCGTGAGATGGCCGAGGAGAAAGAGGCAGTCGAACAGTTCGGCTCTGCCGATGCTGGCGCCTCGCTTGGCGATATTTTGGGGGCAGCCCTCAAGGACACGGAAGACGGCAAGGGTTAAACCGGCTCTCGTCTTTACTGAACCACCAAGACCCTGGCATGGAAACATGCCAGGGTTTTTTTATGCAGTCTTCCGCTGGTTAAAACGAGGAATGATACGGCCGGTTTGGTTCATATAATCCTCATACGCTGTGCCGAAATGCTCGCGCATCATCGCTTCTTCACGGGGAACACGCAGAAGATACATGGCCAAGAACGCTGGGATGGCTAGGCAACCGGCGACCCAATTTTGGACCAGGAGAGGTTGAGCAATGATGCTCAGCCAAATCGCCGCATACATCGGATGACGAATTCGTTTGTAGACCCCATTGGTGATGAGGCCATGATCGTCCCGCAATTCGACAGAAACACTCCAGTTGCGACCAAGGTCAGCATGGCTTCGCCAAAATAGCCACAGGAACGGAAGTTGGAGAGCGCTACCTAAGATCGCGGCGGCGGGGGGCAGGGTGTAGTCAGCGGCCGAGAAAACCCCGGTTGCAAGGTGGATCATAGGCAATCCGCCCATTGTGCCAATGACGCCTCCCATAAGAACCATTTCAAGAATGCCTTTACGGTTCTCGATAACAACATTGTCGTTGTTCGCTCGGGCGTGGGGTCCCCTGATCATGCCGGTAACGATACTTGCCGCCAACCAAACGAAGGGTGGCCAACCCAGCGTCTCCCACCGGAGGAGGGTCGCGAGAATAAGACCAGCGAATATGGCGTTGGGGACAAACCGAATTGGGTTTTTGGTTTGCGGTTTCGCGCTTTGCGCAGGGGTGTTGGCGTCCATAGGGCTCTCCATGCTCACCACTATATTGCTATTGCAAATCATTATCAATTAAGAAATTGGTCTAACAGGAAAAGCACCACGCCTAATTGAGTGAGGAGGCTAGCGCGCCGGGCGATCACGTTGGATCGGAGAAAGTTGCTCATGCGCGAAAAACAAAGGCTCTATTGCATCGAGCTGATTTAATCAGAACACCCGGTGGTACAATGTGTCAGTGGGTTCCTCAGGGGTGAGATTGTCACGGACAATCTCGACGTGACCCGCTATTCGTCCTCGCGGCCTATAGCGTTGTCAGCGCCTTAAGCTGCATCGGCCTTATTGGACCGGTGTTCTATCGGCGTGTTTAAGACGCGCGTGGCCTCTGCAATGAGGGCATTGGGGTCGATGGGTTTGGCAACATAGCCGTCCATCCCCATGGCAAGGCATTTCCGCTTATCGCCTTCCATCGCCTCTGCCGTCAGGGCGATGACAGGAACATCTTTGTAGGGCACATCGTCGGCTCGAATACGCTTGATGGTTTCCGGTCCGTCCATTACCGGCATTTGCATGTCGAGGAGGACGAGGTCGAACGATTTTTGGTCGAGCCACTCTAGGGCTTCGGCACCGTGCTCTGCGTCGATGACAGTAACATTCTGCGCTTCCAAAAAGACCCGTGCCACCTTCCGGTTGACCTCATTATCGTCCACTAGAAGGATACTTTTGCCCCGCAAGGCACCGGCAGCACCCTGATTAATTGTGCTTTGGCTGACGGCTTTCTGCTGCTGCTCGGTTGGTGTCGCTTGGAATCGCAAGGTGAACGTTGATCCTTCACCGGGTACGCTTGTCACCGTTGCGTCGCCACCCATCAGACGGGCGAGGTCGCGAGTTATTTTCAGACCGAGGCCCGTGCCGCCAAACCGGCGGGAGGTTGAGCTTTCGGCTTGGCTGAAGACGGTAAAGAGGCGCGCTTGGGCGTCTTGTGACATACCAATGCCTGTGTCTGTGACACTGATCTCGAGTAGTGGTTTTGTTTGGTCATTTTCGCCCTCTGTGATGAGGCGTATGCAAATCGATACGGACCCTTCGCTTGTAAATTTGAGTGCATTTGAGATGAGGTTAGAGACGCATTGCCGAACACGGACAGGGTCGAACGCGTACCAGTCGTGCATGCCTTCCTCAATATCAAGCGTGAGAACCAATCGTTTCTCCGCTGCGGTGGGTTCCCAGAGCTTTATGAGGCGCTTCATTAGATGGCGTATGCTTGACGGGACCGGGGAAATCTCCATTTTGCCAGATTGGATTTTCGAGATGTCGAGAACGTCATTGACCACTGTCATGAGTGTCTTCCCCGATTCCAAAATCGTATCGACTTGATCTTTCTGGGTATGGGTCAGGTCAGCTGTATTCAACGCGTGAGCCATACCGAGTACTCCATTAAGAGGTGTACGGATTTCATGACTCATATTGGCTAAGAAGAGAGATTTCGCACTTTCGGCTTTTCGCGCACGGTCGGCGGCAGAGCGGGCCTCAGATAAGGCTTGGTAGAGCTGTTCTGTCAGCTTGATGGCCACCGCGAGGGCGAGGGTCGCGGCCACGATGCTCATGACGTAACGATCTGTCGCTGGTCCGATGCTCGCAACACCCGCTGTTCGGTCATCCGTATAGAGATACATAACGGTCAGCGCACCGGTGACGGTGAACCACGAGGCGACGGCGCCAATTTTCCCGGCAATGTATCCACTTAAAAATGGGCTGAAGGCGACAATTGGGACGAGGGAAGAATGGATCCCCGTTCCGTCATACAGCGTCACCATGAACAGGGAGGGTGTCATGATGATGGTGAAGATCAGCCAGTAGAAAAGGGGCTGCTTGATGTACCTTAGTAAGAAAACAATCCCCATCAGTGTGACGCTCATCGCCGCACTCATTGTGTGTTCAATCGCCCAAAGCTCGTAGGTGAAGCAAAGGACGACGAAGCTCACCGCCATCAGTGCTGAGAAGGTGAGGGTGATGTAAAAGATCGAGGTAATCCGCATCGATGCTGGATCGATCGGATTTTCCTCTAGCCTTAAAAATTTCTTAACCGGTTGAAGCTGTTTCATCGCGTCTACCTGCCAAACCGATAGGAACGTAAGGAAAAAGGGTGAATATTGGATGTTTTTTGGCGTCCGTCTGGGGCCGGCTGGCGGTCAACAAGCGATTTCCCGCGGCTAGTGGCTGCCGTCTCCGCCGCTGTCCCCGCCAAAACCACTATCGCCTACACTAACCCCTTCGGCACCATATGTGGCGATGACGGTTTTGGGCCCGCCTTCGATGGGGAGGAGGGGAGCGCCGTTGCCCATGCCATCGAGCCATTCGTTGCGAGCGGTCTGGTACTCGGGAGCGTCATTGGCCCCGGCGATAGTTCGGCCATACTCATCGGCGCCAAGATATAGGGCAAAGGCGTAGTACTGAAGACGGAGAGGGATGCGCAATTGTTCGACGGCTCTTCGTACTTGACCCATAGTATAGGTAGGCCCGCCGCCATAATTGCGCCTGAGAATCCGAGCTAGCTTAAGGAGCTGCCCAAACTGATACCGTCTATACAGTTTACGTATCATTTTCCTGACTGCTATACGCGCTCACGGCCAGGCGATGGAGGCTTGCTTCCTCCACGTAATGGGCCGCGCCGGCGATTGCCATCTTGTCTTCGCCTTCCCTTAGATCGCGCAGCTTCCGCGCGGGCAGGCCAGCCCACATCTCGCCCGCAGGCACTGTTTTGCGGGGCCCGAGGAAGGCCCCGGCGGCGAGGAAGCCGCCGCTCTCTACGGTAGAGCCATCAAGCATGGTGGCACACATCCCCACAAAGCCGCCGTCATCGACGGTGCAGCCGTGCAGCATACATTTATGACCCACAAGGACGTTCTCACCGATTAAGGTGGGGGTCCCCCCAATAGAGGGATCATCCACATGGATGATGGTTCCATCCTGAATATTGCTTCGGGCACCCACCTTGATAGCGTTGGTATCGGCTCGCAGCACTGAGCCGTACCAGACCGACGCTTCGGGCCCAATTTCCACATCGCCGATCAAGACCGCGCCAGGCGCGATGAAGGCGGTTTCGTGAACGATTGGGGTTTTCCCGTGGAAGGGCAGAATAAGCGGCTGTGTAGAATTATTCATCGGTCTCGCTGTCAGGGTCGGTTTCGTCCGCTTCTGTGTCAGCTTCGGGCGCATCCTTCCACTCATAAATCGCTTTTATCCGGCAAAAATCGGAATCAAACGGACTGCTGCGGCGGGACGGGAAAATGTCACTGGAAACGAAAAGTCTGTCGCCGCGCTCAAGGCAGCCACTGCCAAACCGATCTGTTACCCCAATTCGCTGGGCATTTCGGATGGGCGTGCAGCCGGGCAGAAGAGTGACGAGATAGCGGTCGCGAACCCCTTTGCGGACGATGACCCCGTCACCACCATCCCAGTCATTAAATCCAGAGATCGCGATGGCAAAGCACAGGCGGTTGACCTGCTCGCCAATACGAGGGTCGTCCAGCGGGCGGCCCCCTTTTTCCTGTTCGTCGTGTTCTTTTTCGTCGGGGCCATCGGCTGTCTGGGTGGCGCATGCCGCAATGCCGAGAACAAGTCCGGCGACCATGGCAAAGTGGAGTGGGGAAAGGGCGTTCAGGGGCGGCATTGGTGCGTCTCCTCTATGGGCCTTTTTAAGATGGTATCACGGTAAACGGGCATCACAATGGCCGTCTTTCAGTGGCCCGGGTCAGCCAACGGTTTGAGCTTGGCGCCAACCCGATCAGCGACGTTACTCTATCACGTATTCCGCTTGTGCAGACCTTAAAAAGCTGCGAGGAACCGAGCGATGGGATGTGGGGGTCCCCCTTCGTCGTACCCCCTAGGAGTGGGATGCAGCAGGTGCTCAACACAGTGCCACCGGCGGTGTGGGCGAGCTTGATCGCGGCGTTGGTTGCGACCTTGGGGCTTGCCGCTGTTCTTGTCCGCGATGGCTGGGCGCAGCGAAATCAGATCTACTTCACCGCATTTGCGGCGGGGATCCTGATCACGACCGCGCTGATGCTGTTTCCTGAAGCGTTGGCGTCGACGCAATGGGCACCACTCTTGGCATTAGCGGGGTATGCGTCGCTTTATGGCCTGAACCTTTTGACGAAAATGAGCCGTGGCGCGGCTATCACGCCGCTTCTTGCTATAGGTCTTCATTCATTTATCGACGGGTTTGAGTACGGCATTCTATTCGACCACGGATTTCAAACGGGCCTCATCGCGTCGATTGGCCTCATCGCTCATGAATTCGCTGAGGGGGTCATTTTGTTCGCCTTGATGCGGGCGGGGGGAGCGGGGGTTGGTTGGTCAATGCTGGGCGCATTTTTTGGAGCGGCGCTGACAACACCCTTGGGCGCAGTGGCCTCGCAATCGGTTCTTGCTGATGCTTCCCCTCAAACGATTGGCATGTTGCTCGCAGCAGCATGCGGGGCCCTTTTGTACTTAGGCGCGACACATCTGCCGATGCATATCAACCGGTCCATGCGGATCAATGCGGTCATTCCTTATCTGGCTGGTATTGCGTTGGCGGTCGGCCTCTCCCTTGTCCACACCCACGATCATGGCGCTCACGACCACGATACCCATGAGCATGAAGACGAGGCGGACCATGACCATGAAAAGGGTGAGCATGATCATGATGATCACGAGGCGGATGAGCCCGAGCATGACGACCATAGCGACCATGATCATGAGGCCCACGATCATGAGGACCATGATACCCACGACCATTAAGCTGATGATGGGGTGAAAAGAAGATGGGTGCCTCGAGCAGGGCAACCCGAGACACCCATCATATTCGGAGCGAGCCGGCTGCCTTGAGGGAGCGCGCAGGGGCACCGGCCGGGGTGAGGGAGGGAGCCGCCCCGAACAACTCAACTTTAAGTAGAAAAGCGTTCTGAAAAGGTTAACGGCCGCACTTTTGCCGTGAAATTCTCCCCATTAGGCCATAGACGCTATGGCATGGCAGAACCGACCTCATCTCCTCTTCCTGGCGAGAAAACCGTCGGGGCACTGGTCCTCTTTTCGGGTGGCCAGGACTCGGCAACCTGCCTTGCCTGGGCGCTTAACCGATACGATCATGTAGAGACGGTGGGTTTTGCGTATGGCCAACGCCATGCGGTGGAGTTGGAAGCGCGGCAGCGCCTTCGCTCACTCTATGGAGAAAAGCCCGGCTGGGCCGACCGGCTAGGGCCAGATCACCTTCTGTCGATTCCAACCTTCTCGGAAATTGGGGAAACCGCAATGACTGCGGACCTGCCCATCACCGCGGGAGAGACAGGATTGCCAACCACCTTTGTGCCGGGTCGCAATCTAGCATTCCTTACCTTTGCTGGCGCGTTGGCGGCAAAACAGGGTCTGACGGTTTTGGTGGGCGGGATGTGCGAGACGGATAATGCTGGGTACCCTGATTGCCGGGCGGCGACGATTGACGCGATGCAAACCACTCTACGGTTGGGGCTCGCTGCCCCCATCGCGGTAGAGACGCCCCTTATGCATCTGACCAAAGGGCAGACTTGGGCCCTTGCGAAACAAGTGGGCGGCGAGGCGCTCGTCGACCTTATCGTTGAGCATAGCCATACTTGCTACCGCGGTGATCGCAGCCAACGCCATGATTGGGGCTACGGGTGTGGTGAATGTCCGGCCTGTGAAGAGCGTGCTCGCGGCTGGGCTGCCTATTGCCAAGATGCGGGGCAGGAGGTGTCCGCGTGACCTATTCGGTCAAGGAGTGCTATTTTACGTTGCAAGGTGAAGGCGCGCAGGCGGGGCGTGCCGCCGTTTTTTTGCGGTTTGCGGGCTGCAATCTTTGGTCGGGTCGAGAGCGGGATCGGGCTGACGCCGTCTGTACCTTTTGCGACACGGACTTCGTAGGAACCGACGGGCCGGGCGGTGGCGCCTTTCAGGGGGCTCAAGACCTGGCGCGCCATGTGGCGCAGTTTTGGCCCACAGGGCGTGAGGGCCAGGGCGCATCCGGTGAGCCCTATGTTGTTTGCACGGGCGGTGAACCGCTCTTACAGCTGGACGGCGCTCTTATTGATGCATTGCATGCTGAAGGGTTCAAGGTCGGGGTGGAGACCAATGGCACCTTAGAAGCGCCCCAGGGCCTCGACTGGATTTGTGTCAGCCCCAAGGCTGACGCCGACCTTAAGCAAACCCGCGGACAGGAACTCAAACTGGTCTATCCCCAAGAAAAGGCGCATCCGGAACGGTTTTTGGCGCTCGATTTTGAGCACTTCTTTTTGCAGCCGATGGATGGGCCCGACGCGGATCAAACATTGAAAGCGACCCTCGACTATTGCCGGGCTCACCCGCAATGGCGTTTGTCCCTTCAAACTCACAAACTGATTGGGATTCCTTGACGGTCATTTGGGAATAGAGTCCCAAAAAAGAGGAGGCTCGTCATCCCTTTATGGTGTCACTGTGCTAGGTGATGGGCGAGTTAACCCAGAGCGTTTTCAGGCCAAGTGGGTACCGGTTGGTCGCAAGAAAACGCGATAAATCAATAATCTAGAGCACGCGAACGATTCAATCTGTTCGCAAGGTGCTCCTAGTTTCTTATAGATCGTTCTTCGCCCGCAAGACGCAAGCGGAGAAAAATCAGTTCACCACTTGTAGGCCATCATTGACGGCAGGGTCATAGGGAAGAGCGGTCCATTGTTCGACCTTAGCGTCGATTTCCGTCACCTTCTCAGTGGGTAAGCGGGCGGCGACCGTCGCGCCATCAATGGGCGCCTGCGCATCGCCAAGGCGAGCCGCAAGGCCATAGTTGAAGTAAGATAATTCCGGGTCCCGCATGTCTGCAGGCAAATAATTTGACGAGGGATCGTAGAGGAACCCAAGATTATACATGCTGTCGATCACACCGTAATTCGCAGCGCGTTCAAACCAGGCCAGCGCCTCATTAAGGTTCTGACCGTCAATTTCGGGGTTGATGGCGAGGCTGCCTAACCGATGCATGGCGGCTGCGTTGCCTGAAAGCGCGGCCTCGGTAAACCAGCGCTTTGCATTGTCGAGGTTTTTGTCGGTGCCAGCTCCAAGGAAATACATCTCCCCCAGACGATACTGGGCGGGGACATTGCCATAGATCGCTGCCTGACGAATGGTCGAGAAGGCGGCCACCCGGTCATCCACCGTGCGGGCCTCGGCCAGCATTTGTTTGCCCTGGGCATAAAGCTCGTCACCGTCAGGGGCACTGACATTCGCCGGCCCTAAAAGCTCAGGCCGAGGCACGGCGCTTTCCTCAACCGATGGGGTGAGTTCCACTTCGCTGATCGCCGCGGCACTTGGGGCGGGCGCGGCCTCCGCGGTCTCATCGCCACCCCGACCGAATCCAAACAGCACCGCCGCTCCGATAATCATCGCCAGCAGCAATAAGCCCAATAGAATAACCAACGGGAGGCCGAGTTTGCGGTTTTGGCCGTTCTCGTCGACATCGGTGCCCTCTTCCTCGGGCGCGTCACCGTCGGTTGCGGTGAAGGAGGGGACCATTGCCGCTGCGTCCGCCTCGGCAGCGTCCTCGGCCTCGACTTCTTTTTCTTTCTCAAGGCGCTCTTTGCGAGCCTTAGCGGCTGCGAGGATCTTTTCCCGCGGGGTCATTTCTGACACGGGCTTGTCGAGATCGACCTCTTCCCCGAGGGAGTCATCTTCATCAACATCCGTGTCATGACCAAAGACGGCGTCAAACTCCTCCTCAGCGCCATCACCGCTGCTAAGGGGGGCTGTTGATGGTGCCGTTGGGGCGTCAGCAATGTCCGGATCGCCGATCTCGTCGAAGGCGACGTCTGCGCTGGCCGTCGTCGATGGCTCTTCGGTCACTGTTGGCGTTGGCGCTTCTGCCAGCGCCTGATGCTGCTCATTCGCCCGGGCGAGAGTGGCTTCGATCTCCGCCTCCCGGCCCTCAAGGCGGGACAGCATGTCCTCATAGGATTTTTGCAGCTGAGCGACGGTTTCTTCGGCTTCCGCCGCTACCTTTGTGATCGCTGGATCCTCGGCGGCGCCGAGCTCAAGGGCAGGGACCACGTCTTCGCGCAGCAAGTTCACTTCGGAGGCGACTTCCGCAATGCCTTCGGCTGATCGTTGCTCGGCGGCTTCGATTTTTTCGGACAGCGAGGACACCATGGTCTCAACCGCCGTGATCTGATCGCCGGAGCGCTTGATCTCATTCCCAAGAAGCTGAAGCTTCTTACTGGTGCGCTCGACAAATTCTTCATCGGTCGAGTTGGCCGCTTCCCGCGCTTCTAGCATCACCGCTTTGGCCGTGCGCTCGGTGTGATCGAGATGCTCACCCACCGTATCGAGGGCGTCGTGTACTTCCTGGAAGCCAGCGGTAAGGCGGGTGTCGAGGCCGTCTACCTTTGTTTCAAGTTCGGCAACCGCCTGCTCGTTCTGTTCAACCCGTTCAATCGCATCTTGTCGGGTCGCTTCGAACTGGTTGACCATCTGGCTTAGGGCAGCCTCAAGGGCCTTTAGGCTCTCAACCCGGTCCCGGCCAGTGTCACTCGATTCGAGCTTTTCGACACGATCAAGAATGTCGCTCGGTGCACCCTCAGTGCGTTCCCGCTCCATCCGCTTGAGCCGTTCAAAGACCGTCTCAAGCCCTTGGTTAAGGCCGCCAACAGCCTCCAGGGATTTCTCCTCGGTCCGTTTGACGGTTTCTTCGGTGGTTTTGATCCGCTCATTCAGACGGTTAAGGCTGTCCACTACCGCGCGCAATTGATCGGTGGTCACGCCGGTGGTTGGGGCGGCAGAGGACACGGCAGTCTTGCCCGCGGCGTCACCCTCGCCGCCATCGCTGCCGACCTCGTTGATCATGCTCGTCATCCATTCGCCCAGGGTCATGCCCGCCTTACGGGCAGCCTCTTTGGCAACCACCCGGGCTTCGGGATCGATCCCTTTTACGCTCCAAGGCACATTGGATTTCATGAACCGCCCCTTTTAAGACCGCTCAACGGCCCCCCGCATGGGAACCGATCGGAAGACCAAGCAAATGAAATACGCTGCTTCTTTTCCTAGGTGAAGGTCTGCCATTAACAAAAACCTAAGGTCAGTTAATTGGTTAATAAAAGGGTTACCGTGTCTGTTTTCATGACGCTAAGAACCCCCGTGACAAAACGCACCGACACTGCGCGAGGTTCTTTGCCAGTGGCAGCGATCCGGTTAGAATAGCAGCAAATGCCGTGGTTTCACGGCTCCACCCCAAGCAAGAGCTGACCCAAGACGGTTTGGTCAGACAGAGGAAAAGGCACGATGCCCGTTTATGAAGCGCCCACCCGTGACATGCAGTTTTTGATGCATGAGGTGTTGAATCTGCAAAACTATTCGAACCTGCCGGGCTTCGCCGACGCGACCCCAGACGTGATCGACGCGTTTTTAGAGGAGAGTGGCAAATGGCACCGGGACGTGTTGGCGCCCCTCAATCGCGTTGGCGACACTGAGGGTTGTACCCGCCACGATGATGCGTCTGTGACCACGCCCACCGGGTTCAAAGAGGCTTACGATCAGTTCTGTGAAAACGGTTTTGGGTCCATCGCGATGGACCCGAATTATGGTGGCCAAGGCCTGCCGCTCACCCTTGCCTTGGCGGTGAGCGAAATGACCTCAGCGGCGAACCAGGCCTTTGCAATGTATCCCGGCCTTTCGGGGGGCGCGTGGCGCGCGATCCATGCTGCCGGATCTGAAGACCAAAAGCAGACTTACTTGCCGCCGATGACCGAGGGACGCTGGACCGGCACCATGAACCTGACGGAGCCCCAGTGCGGGACGGATTTGGGTCTTATTCGGACCAAGGCGGTGCCCCAAGAGGACGGCACCTACAAAATCACCGGCAACAAGATTTGGATCTCCGCCGGTGAGCATGACATGTCCGAGAACATCATCCACCTTGTCCTGGCGCGGATCGAAGGCGCGCCCGAGGGCATTAAGGGCATCTCCCTCTTTATTGTTCCCAAGTTCATTTTGAATGAGGACGAAACGCCGGGTGAGCGCAATGCGGTCAGTTGTGGTGGTCTTGAGGAAAAAATGGGCATCCATGGCAATGCCACCTGCGTCATGAATTATGACGGTGCGACCGGCTATCTCATCGGCCAAGAGAACAAGGGCATGCGAGCGATGTTCATCATGATGAACGAAGCGCGCCTGGGCGTTGGCCTTCAGGGCCTCGCGGCGGCAGAGGTTGCCAACCAAAACGCCGTGGCCTTTGCCAAAGACCGGCTTCAGTCCCGCTCCCTCACCGGGCCAAAGGCACCGGACCAGCCCGCCGATCCCATCATTGTTCACCCTGATGTTCGGCGTATGCTGATGGACACCCGGGCCTTTATCGAGGGCGCCCGTGCGCTTACCTACTGGGCGGCGTTGCAAGAAGATCTCAGCCACAAGGCTGAGGATGAAACCACCCGGCAAAAGGCTGGGGACTATATGGCGCTGCTGACGCCGATCATTAAAGCCTATCAAACTGACAAGGGTTTTAAAGGCACCGCCGATGCGCTCCAGGTCTTTGGCGGCTCGGGCTATGTGGAAGAGTGGGGCATGTCCCAATTCGTCCGGGATACGAAGATCGCCATGATCTATGAGGGCACCAACGGGATCCAGGCCCTGGACCTTGTGGGCCGGAAATTGATGGCTGAGGGCGGTCGCTACTGGCAGACCTTCTTCGCAGAGATCGATGAATGGGCCGGTGATAACAAAGGCTCATCCGAGACGCTCGACGGGTACATTGATCAAATGTTGGCGGCGAAGGCTGAGGCCATGGACGCCATTCAATGGTTCGGGGCCAATGGTATGGCGAACCCGGACAATGCTGGGGCCGGCAGTCACGATTTCCTCCATCTCTTCGGTCTTGTGACCTATGCTTATATGTGGGTGATGATGGTGAAAGAAGCCGAACCCAAGGTGGGGGATAGCGATCCCTACTACGCCAACAAGCTTATCACGGCGAAATATTTCTTTGAACGGATGTTGCCCGAAAGCAGCCTGCACTTGGCTAAGGTGAAGGCGGGCGCGGACACGGTGATGGCCCTGTCGGCTGACGCGTTTTAGGCGGCTAATCCTCCATTTCCCTTGTGCTTCGAGACGATCCTTCGGATCTCCTCAGCATGAGGGAAATGAGAGATCCCACGCCAATCCTCACCCTGAGGGCCACCGAAGGTGGCGTCTCGAAAGGGGGAGGACTTTTTTGACAAAGCTGCCCCAACAAGGACCGTCATATGCCCGTCAATTATGTCAGCGTCGAAGAAGGTATGGCTGATGATGGCCTCAGAATGGTGGTCGTCAGCGGCGTGCCGAGCCCCTGGGGCGAGGCAGCTAAGGGCATATTCCACATCAAAGGGCTGGAGTGGAGGGCGGTACGCCTCGCCTATGACGATGATGACCTCAAAAAATGGACTCGCCGGAACCTGAGCGGTCCCATTGCCTTTTACGGCGACGACCCCCCTCGGAGTGGCTGGGCAGAGATTTTGATGCTTGCCGAACGGTTGGCACCGACGCCATCCCTTCTTCCGAGCGACCCTTTGGAACGGGCGCTCATGGTTGGACTTTCCCATGAAATTCTTGGGGAGGAAGGATTGCTATGGCTTCGGCGCCTCCAGGCGGTCGATTGGGGGTTGAACGGGCAAGAGGGCGGTTTTGCACCGCCGGTTGCCAAGTATCTAAGTCAGAAATACGGGTATACGGAGGGGAGAGGCGACGAGATCTCTATCCGCATTACGGCGCTGCTCACTCTTTTAAGCGACCGGTTGGAGGCGCAGCAAGCGGCTGGCAGTGCCTTCTATTTTGGAGACCAGCTCAGTGCCCTTGATATTTATAGTGCTGCCGCCATGGCGTTGTTTGCGCCATTGCCTGACAAGGACTGCCCCTTACCCCCGCCAGTGCGGGCTGCGTTTGAGACCACTGATGACGCCACGCGTGCGGCGCTCAAGCCGATCCTACTTACCCATCGTGATAAGATGTATGGAGAGTTTTTGGAAACCCCGCTTTGTTTGTAGGGCTTCTACAATTCCTCATCCTTCGAGGCGCTGCCTTTGGATTTGTTGATTGAGCCCCTTCCCAATCAACTCTCAAGATGAGGAGGAAACGCCCAAAAAAAACCCCGGTTCGTTGAACCAGGGTTTTTCAACAACATAGTCGGACCTGTTAGCCTTGCACTGGGCTCAGCTGGATTTCCACCCGGCGGTTTTGCGCCCGACCATTGTCGGTGGCGTTCGCGGCGATTGGCTGGGTTTCGCCGTAGCCAAGGGCGCGAATGCGCGGCACTGACACGCCTTGGGCAACAAGATAGTTGCCAACCGCTTCTGCGCGACGGATGGACAGGTTCAAATTATACTGATCTGAGCCCACATTGTCTGTGTGACCCTCCACCATGACGCTGGTTTGATTGTACTTGGCCAGCACTTTTGATACCGAGTTCAGGGTGCTGTAGAATTCTGGGCGCACAGCGGACTGGTCGGTCGCAAAGGTGATATTGCCAGGCATAATGAGGCGAATATTGTCGCCGTTCCGCTGCACCCGGACCCCGGTGGAGGCCAGCTCTGCCCGAAGCTCTTGCTCCTGACGGTCCATATAGTTGCCAATGCCGCCGCCAATGGCGGCGCCAGCTACCGCGCCTGCGATAGCGGCTTCGTCATCACCCGCAATGGCGCCAATGGCAGCGCCGGCAAGGGCGCCGAGCCCGGCCCCTTTTGCGGTATTTGAAACCTTTTGTTCGCCCGTATACGGGTCGGTTGTCATACAGGCCGATAGGCTAAGTGCCGCCGCGACCGCTAAAACTCCAGTGACCTTGCTTTTCATCTCGCAATCCTCGCTTTATGCCGCCCCCGCGGCGTCATTGCCGACACCCCTTAAGGTAGGGTTTCAAAGTACCGTTCTTCAACCAGGACCGCAACTAACGGGTCTTTCATTCGCGAAATAGGGGTAAAATGACCCAAAATGAGACAAATGGTGCTCCAGGAGCGCCCCAGGGAGACCGAATCGCTAAGGTGATGGCCCGGGCGGGCGTGGCCTCTCGCCGGGCGTGCGAGGCCCTGATTGAGGAGGGCCGGGTCACCGTTGATGGGAAAACCCTGACGACCCCCGCGGTGAAGGTCACGGGCGCAGAAGACATTCGGGTTGATGGAGAGCGGCTAAAGGCGCCCGAGCCTATACGCCTTTGGCGGTATCATAAGCCCACCGGTCTCGTGACCACCCATAAGGACCCCCAAGAGCGCCCAACTGTGTTCGATGCCCTGCCGCCGGGCCTGCCCCGGGTGGTGTCGGTGGGCCGGCTTGATTTGAATACCGAAGGATTGCTTCTTCTTACCACTGACGGCGGCCTCGCCCGGTCTATGGAGTTGCCGGAAAATGGCTGGCGCCGCCGATACCGGGTACGGGCCTATGGCCGTACGACGGAAAAGGCCCTCGAGGCGCTCAAACAGGGTGTAGAGGTCGAAGGTGTTGCCTACGGACCAATAGAGGCCAAACTTGACCAGCGCCAAGGCGGGAATGTGTGGCTGACGATCACCATTACTGAAGGGAAGAACAGAGAAATCCGGCAGGTCTGCCGTCATTTGGGGCTCCAGGTGAACCGCCTTATCCGCTTGTCCTACGGACCGTTCCAGCTGGGGGGGCTTGAGAAGGGCAGCGTTGAGGAGATCCCCCGGAAACAGTTGATTGAGCAGCTGGGGCGCAAGCGGGCCGAGGCCTTGGGGCTATTGTCTTAATGCGCATCGTTGGTGGCGCGTATAAGGGGCGGCCCCTCGCCGCGCCGAAGGGGATGGGGACACGGCCTACAACGGATCGGACGCGGGAGAGCCTGTTTAACA
Organism: uncultured Parvularcula sp.; assembly: GCA_937919225.1. Lineage (GTDB taxonomy): Bacteria > Pseudomonadota > Alphaproteobacteria > Caulobacterales > Parvularculaceae > Parvularcula. Next base: position 8,863 of record CALFRH010000118.1, on the reverse strand, counting down.
TTCTCCTCCATAAGGAGGGGTTTTCCTTTGATGAGGTAAGGGTCGTTGACCTCTTCGCCGGCTCCGGCGCGTTGGGGTTTGAGGCCATGTCCCGGGGCGGTTCTTTTTGCCTATTCGTTGAGATCGCTGCGGCGGCTCGCGGTGCTATCCGGCAAAACCAAGAGACGCTTCAGCTGATGGGGGCGACCCGTATCCACCGTCGATCCGCGACCGGCCTTGGGCCCAAGCCCACGGCGATGGGGGCATCCTTTGGCCTGGCGTTTCTCGATCCGCCCTATGGGGAGGGGCTCGTTGATCCAGCGTTGGCGTCGTTGCGCGAGGGGGCATGGCTTTCCCCCAACGCCCTTTGTGTGGTGGAACAGGCGAAAGCCGATGATCCTCCCCAGGCGGAGGGGTTCGTTCTTGAGGATGAACGCAGTTTTGGGGATAGCGTCGTGCGGTTTATTCGGTGTGAATAGTCGTCTTCCCGCGCGCGGCGCGGGGCGAAGTCACGCACTGCAGACGCGGGATCTAAGCCCCAGGTCCGGAAAACCCCGTGTTTGCAGCGCGTCATTTCATGCCGCGTCGCACACGGGGCGATGACAGGGACTTTTGCCCTACCCCTTCTCAAACACGACGCTCAAATTATTCGCGGGCATTTCGACAATATCCGTCAACTGCATTGCGAAGCGGGCGCCCAAGGGCTGAATTTGGTCGTCAAGGTCACGCACCCCCCAAGCCGGGTCGCGCCGTTTGAGGTCGGCGTCGAACCGCTCATTACTCTCCGCAGTGACGCCCCGGCGTTTAAACGGGCCGTAGAGGAACAATTTTCCGCCAGGCGAGAGAAGAGCGGCGGCGCCCTCGAACAATCCTTCAGCGGCGGAGAAGGGCGCGATGTGAATCATATTGATACAGACGACTCCCGTTACATCCGTCGGGACGGCGGGGGACTGCCACCATCCGTGTTCGTTGGTGACGAGGGCGAGGGGCGGGGCCATGCGTCCGTCCGGGACGTCTTCGGCCCAGGCTGAAATGCTCGCACGCGACGTAGCGTCCGGGTCGGAGGGCTGCCAATGGAGGTCAGGGATGGCGCCCGCAATATGGGCCCCATGCTCCCCGGTGCCGGAGGCAATCTCCAGGATCTGTCCCGACAGAGGCATGAGACGTTGGAAGACCTCTCGGAGTGGCTCTTTATTTCGAGCGACCGATGGAGAGTAGAGTTTCACCCCCTCAGGCTGCCGCGCTTCAAGGGCTATTTCTTGGCCGTCTTCGCCCCGTTGGTTGTCATTCATCGCACGTTCTCCATATGGCGTCAGTAGACGATGATGTCAGCAAAAGGAAATGCCCCATGTCTCTTACCCCCGCTCAGGTCGCTCGGACGGCCGCCGATCAAATGCTCAGGGGCCTTGATGGTGTTTTGGCGAAAGCTGAAGCCCATGCCGCCGAACAAGAAGTAGATGAGGCGGTCTACCTCAATTGGCGGTTTACCCCTGACATGTTCCCGATGGTGCGGCAGGTTCAGATTGCAACGGAGTTGCCGGTTCGCGGTCTTGCGCGATTGGCCGGGCAGGATGTGCCCAGCATTCCCGATACAGAGGAAAGTTTCGCTGACCTGCGCGCCCGCGTGGCCAAGGCCAAGGAGTTGGTGGCAACCATCAGCGATGAGGCCATTAACGCCAATCCCGACGGTCCCATCACTTTTCCGGCTGGCGGGGCGGAGATGACCCTACCCAGGTTAGCTTACCTTCAGGGATTTATTCTGCCTAACCTCTACTTTCACACAAGCATGACCTACGGACTTTTGCGGGCTTGTGGTGTGCCGATCGGCAAGCGGGATTATTTAGCGGCTCCTTCGCGGTAGATATGCACTGACGACACCGACCTTTGCCCCGACCGGGGCGGGAATTCGCTCTAAACAAGGGAGGTTGAGAACTTTCTCATCCTCCCCTTTTGTTTGAATATGAGTATGAGATTTGTTATCAAATTAGAAAGCATGCATTAAATTGTTATAATGATTTTCATTAGCCATCATTTGTGCGAATATTACGATCTGCCGCACTATGCGACGGTGTGGGTTTGATCTAACACACACCTGTTTGACGGATCTGTGCCCGGCAGAAGGCGCATACTCAAAGAGGTATTGATGATTCAACGCACAGTGGCGTACGCGCTTGTTTCTGGAATTGCAGCATTCACATGTGGGGCAACCGCTTTAGCAAATCCCCAGATAGAGGCAGGATACACGGCGGATATTTTTGTGAATGGCGGTGGCGGCATTCATGATGGTGTGCGTGTCGCTGATCTTTTTGAAGTTATTGCCTCGAAAAGTTGGCAAGCCTTCGGTCAAGAAGAGGGGATTACGTTCAATCTTTATGCTGTCCATGCAAATGGCGGCGCGCCAACGGGTGATCTTTTTGGTGATGACCAGACTGTTAGTGGCATTGAAACAGGGTTTGAAACCACCCGCGTCAATGAGGCGTGGGTCCAGCTTGCAGGTGCGCGCGCTTCATTCCGTGCAGGCCTAACGCAGTTAAATTCTGAGTTCGATGTATTGGAGAGTGCGAATTTCTTTGTGAACGCCTCACACGGTATGGGGCTTGATATTGCTCAATCTGGCGAAAATGGCCCCATTGAGTTTCCCTTTACAGGCCTTGCTGTTCGCGGCGATTATGCGTTTACTGACAACACCAAAGTGCGAGTTATTTTGGCAGATGCCGTCCCGGGCGATCTGGATGATCCTCGTCGTGTCGCTATCGGCTTTGATGATGAGGACGGTTTTCTCGTTGTTGCGGAGTTCGAACGCAGCGGGGATTGGGGCAAATTGCTTGCGGGATATTGGCAGTACTCAGAGGAATTTGAAGCGATCGGCTCTCCTGGTCTGGTGGATGATGGCAATGCAGGTGGCTATGTCCGCGGTGAGGTGGTCGTACCGACCGGCGGTGCCTCCGGCGACTTAACGATTTTTGGCCGCCTCGGCTTGGCGGATGGTGAGTTTAACAAGTATGATCATTATATCTCTGGCGGCCTTGTCCGTTCCGGGTTCTGGAACGCCCGTCCCGATGACGCGGCGGGCATTGCCTTCACCTATGGCGGTGTCGGGGATCCGGCAAAACGGGCAGATGATACCCTTGAGGATGGTGAGTTGAATATTGAGCTTAGCTATGCGGCCCAAATTGCCCCTCGGATCAGCCTCCAGCCGAACATTCAATATATTATCAACCCGGCTGCGGACAGCACTATCGATGATGCCCTGGCGCTGGGTGTACGCCTTGGGGTCGATCTCTCCTTCTAGTGCATCGACCCACTCAAATTGACTTCCAATTTGGGTGGAAAGTTGATGCATAATCAAAGGACTAGGGCGCTTTGCGGCTAACGTGGATCAGCGAAAGTCGGCTCACGCGCGAAAAAAGCGATAGCGTCTGCATGGTCCGATCAGACACTCTGATGCGGTAGGCGCCAATTGCGTCTACACGGCGCCTCATTTTCTCGTTAAAGGGGAATAGAGGTAGCGATGGAGAGGCCGCCGGATGGTGTGGCTGGGTAGTGATGAGAGCCTCCTCACCGAGGAGTATGCAGGGGCCTTTCGTGAATTTGCACGCCCTGACGAGGACGATGCTGTCTTAAATCCAATTGACGCCGCCTATCGCACTGTTGGGAACGATGGGCCCGTCAGTTTCTTTCACGCTGCGGCGGTGGGGACGTCTTATTCGCCGGAGCCTGCTCCCGGTGACGGCCCTGAATATATCCCCATCGTTCAAAATGGCGCCTCCGATAATCGCATCGACATTTGGTTCGTGGGTGATGGGTACCTGGCGGCGGATAGGGACCTATTTATTGCCGACGTGACAGCGCAGTTCGAGGCCATGCTCGCTACGTCCGACCCATTTGGACAGTATGCCGCCTTTTTTAATGTGCATGCCGTTTTTCAGGCTTCTGCGGAGAGGGGGGCGGATCGACCCGGTTCAGGCATTTACGTTGATACGGCCTTTAACGCCTCCTATTCCTGGCGGGGGAGTGTGAGCCATTGCCTCTATTTGGAGGAGCGGTTAGCGAACAGCGCCATTGAGGCCGTGATCCCGCAAGGTGTCGATATTGATGCCCGTCTAGGGTCTATCAACGCTGAGCGCTATGGCGGGTGCGGCGGGGCTTACGGCGTTTACGCCGCCGGTCACAGAGATGCGACCGAGTTGGCGCTCCACGAGCTTGGTCATTCCTATGCTGACTTAGACGATGAATATTGGAGTTCAGGGTCGGGCACCTACATTGGCGGTGAGCGGAGTTCCGCAAACATCACGACGGATCCCACGGGGGCCAAATGGGACCATTGGATTGGGTTTCACGATGGTGAGCTTGGCATTGTCGGCGTTTACGAGGGAGGGCGCTATTACGAGGATGGCCTTTACCGGCCGACCGGCACGTCGAAAATGCGCGCTCTTAACAAGCCCTTTAACGCTGTTTCGAAAGAAGCGTTCATTCTTCAGCATTATGAAGAAGTGGATCCGGTAGACCGATATGCCTTTGAGGATGTCGTCGGAAATATTCTCAACCCCGCCATGCTCTGGGTTGAAACAGTTGACGATCGTATTTTCGATATTGAATGGTTCTTAGACGGAGAAGTTTTGGAAGGGGTTGATGGCGGTAGCCTCGATGTCAATGCGCTTGAGCTTGGGACGGGTGATCGCACCATAACTGCCGTTGTCACCGATCCGACGCCCCTGGTGCGCATCGGCCTTGAGAGCCTCACGCAGACCATCAATTGGGTGGTCACGACTTCGGGAAGTATCATCAATGGCACCGAAGGGGCTGAACAATTGACGGGAACGGCAACCCACGATGACATTAGGGGCCTTGGGGGGGACGACACGCTTGATGGGGCTCTGGGGGACGATACTTTAGAGGGGGCAGCGGGGAACGACCTGCTCTTTGGTGGGGCGGGCGACGATCTTTTGGCGGGGGACACTTTCGACAATGCCCTTGTTTAGCGTGCCGGATGGTCAGCGTTGATCAGTGAATGTCGGCCCACGCGCGAATAAATGATGACCCTAAGGCTTCGGTATCATCCAGTTTGAACAATGCTGTCAGAGCCTGGGGTATTTTTAAAAAAACTGAAGCGAAATGCTCATTCTTGGGTAACGTTAACACATAGAATTGACCGCCATCATTTCAGTGAAAAGTTGCGTTCGGGCGCTAATTCGACACTGCAAACTCGGAGCGAGCCGGTATGTGCACTCTATGTGACGCCAAGCGGGAAGGGGCAGCCACCCTTTTGGGGGGAACGGATCTCCCCGAAGGAGGGGCGGCAGACAATGGTGCCCTGGCGGGCGCACACCGGCACGACCATGGTCACGTCCATGGTGACGGGGATGCCTTCCATATCGGGTTTGTCCCCTATCGCGGCGACATTGACGGCGTTGATGATGCTTATCCCTACGATATTCTCGCGCCGCAGGTCTTCAGCGAGTCAGACAATGTCTATTCCAAATCCTCACTCACCTATGAGGGGGCAGGGGATCAGATCACCCGCTGGAACGTCAAATATGACGACAATGACGTTACGACCGGCGCCGCGGTCAATGGATTTTTCGATGATAACGCCATGGGGACCCCTGGTGTTGTCACCTATGGCTATTTGAGTGATGCGGCGATCGCTGCCAACAGCGACGTTCAGTTCTATGCGGATGATATCAGTGACCATCGCGCCTATAGTGCAGCAGAGCTGGCCCAAGTTGAGTACGCTATCTCGAAATTGGCGGACGTTGCCAATCTGACTTTCGTTCGGGTCACCGGCGCTGATGGTGTTTATGTCGACAATGATAGTCAGGTCGACATGGCTCTAATGGCAGAGAACAGCACCAATGGCGGCTGGGCAGTGACCTATCGCAATAGCTTTACCGGTACCATTACCGGATCATTGGTGAATATTGGTGAGGCCGGGCTCGAGAACGAGAACTCCTATGCCTTTCTGACCGCTATGCATGAGGTCGGCCACGCGGTGGGGTTGGCTCACCCCGGCGACTATAATGGGTCAGCCGCCACAACTTATGAGGCGCAAGCGGAGTATTTTGAAGATTCCCGACAGTTCTCCATGATGAGCTATTGGTCAGAACGGGAGACGGGTGCCAGCTATGGCGGCGGCAATTTCGCCAATAGTGTTCTCCTGCACGATATTGCTGCGCTACAGCGACTTTATGGTGCCAACACCACGACCTATACCACGGATACAGTATACGGATATAATTCCAACACCGGTGATGTCAGCTGGACCCTGTCGGGTAGTAGCGACCATATTATTGGCGCGATCTGGGATGCTGGCGGGATCGATACAATCGATATGTCGCAGTATACCGGTGATCAGGTCATCGACTTGCGCGAAGAGTCATTCTCATCAACGGCAGGCATGACCTATAACATTGCTATTGCGAAGGGCGTGAAAGTTGAAAACGCCCTTGGCGGCAGTGGGGATGATATCTTGATCGGGAACAATGCAGATGCGGGTTTCGCTGATGCGCAGTATTGGGATTATTTAGGAAATATCCTATCCGGAGCCCCTATCGGCTATAGTGGCAATAACCTTCTTAATGGTGGGGCGGGGGTCGATATCGTCTCCTATGAGGCGGGGGCTGAAGGGATCGCCATCGACCTGACCAAAGCGGATGGTGTTTTTGATCTAGGGGCCAATGGTATTGATACCCTTCTAGGGATCGAAGGGCTTATTGGTTCAGCCTTTGGCGATGAGTTGAGCGGCACGAACGGGGCCAATAGGTTACTGGGCGGTCTTGGAGATGACACGATCAATGGTCGCGGTGGCGGCGACTGGCTCGACGGGGGAGAGGGGTTCGACATTGTCGATCTCTCTTATCTTGATCAAGGGGTCACGCTGGCCCTCTCTGACCCTAAGATGATGGTGATGACCCAAGCCGGGGTAACGGACACATTGTCTGGTTTCGAAGGCGTCGTTGCTACGGCCTACAATGATGAGATTGTCGGTGAGGCCAGCGACAATGTGCTCGACGGACGTGCTGGAGACGACACCATTGTTGGCTTCGGCGGCGCTGATCTCCTCATGGGAGGAGACGGGAATGACCTCCTCATCGGCGATGATGCCCCTGGCGTTTATGAACCGGTGCAGACGGACTTTGGCGGTACCGGAGGGGATGATACCCTTATGGGGAATGATGGCGCCAATGACATGTCCGGCCTTGGCGGGAACGACTCGATCAATGGTCTTGGTGGGAACGACACGATTAGAACGGGTCTTGGGAACGATACCGCTCGTGGTGGTGAAGGCAATGATGTTCTTTCGTCGGAGGGCGGACTGAATATTCTCAGTGGCGATGATGGAAATGATACGATCACGGGAGGGGATGACGCCGACAGCCTGAGCGGCGGTAATGATGATGACAGCCTCACGGGCAATGGCGGTAGTGATACCCTCAATGGCGATGGGGGCAATGATACCCTCTTGGGGAGCGGTGGGGCGATCACCGCGTCCGGTGGGGCAGGGGCTGACCTCATTACGACGGGTGTTAGCAATGATCTGGTGTATGGTGATGGGGGAAATGACACCATCGCCGGCGGCGCGGGGGACGACACCCTAAGAGGGGGTGACGATGATGACGACATTTCCAGCGTGTCGGGCGCGAACTTACTGGAAGGCGGTGGCGGGCGTGACACTATTACCGGCGGGTCAGGCGCAGATACCATCCGCGGCGGCGGCGATAGTGACGATCTCTACGGGAACGGCGGCAACGATCTGATTTACGGCGGGGACGGCAGTTTCGATTTCATCTTCGGCGATGGCGGGAATGACACCATCTTTGGTGAAGGCGGGCAGAATTACATTGTTGGCGGGAGCGGTGATGACAGCCTCGTGGGGGGGACCAGCTACGACTATATTGAATCCGGCACTGGCGCTGACATTTTGGAGGGTGGGGACAGCGGTCCCACCGGTCTGAGGTACGTAAACTCCTCAAGCGGGGTCACGGTGGATCTGGGCGCTGGCACGGCTTCTGGGGGCGATGCGGCGGGGGACAGCTTTTCGAACTTCACCGATATTTATGGCAGTGATGGCAGTGGCGATTCGCTGACTGGTGATGGCAATAGCAATCTCCTTGCGGGGTATGGTGGCAATGACACGCTGGCTGGCGGTGCAGGGAACGATACCCTCGACGGGGGCGCCGGCGCTGATACCCTGACGGGCGGGAGCGGCAGCGACATTTTCGTCATCCATGAGACCGATGGCGCCACCATCATCACAGACTTTGTGGATGGCGAAGACGTGTTCGACGTCTCTGACGTGCCGGTCTTGAGCTTTAGCGACCTGACATTGGTTCAGGACAGTACTGATGTGCAGGTGAGCCTCGGCAGTACTCTACTTGCGGTCTTGGAGAACGCATCGGTCGGGGACCTCGACGCTAATGACTTCCTTTTTGAGGGTGCAGCCAACCCACAAGAGATGGGGGCCGATCTGCCCCCCCTCCCAGAAGATGGTGCACTTCTTTAGGCGCTACTTCGCCCTACAGCATCAGACTGTCGATTGATTGAGGTAGATGCTGTAGAGCCTTCGTTTTTCGCGTGAGCCAACTTTCTTCGATCTAGTGTGATCGCCCGGCGCCCTAAGGCCGCAGCTTTGGCCAGCGATAAGGCTTTCCAGCGCCCGCGGCTTTTGCTAGCGCCCGAGCTATGAATTTAGATTTTTTCGTCACGCGCAATTGGGACCAGCCGCTTGTCGCGGTTTTTGTTACTGCGCTCCAGACCTTGGGCCTCATGGTGGTTCTCTTGGTCTCCCTGTCCTTCCTCCTCCTCTTTGACCGGAAGGTGTGGGCGGCGGTCCAGATGCGCAAAGTCCCCAATGTGGTGGGGGCGTTTGGCCTGCTCCAGTCCT
>CALFRH010000117.1 GCA_937919225.1 uncultured Parvularcula sp. | reverse complement strand
ATAACAGCCGAGAATTCACTGCTGCTTGCCGAGATGATGCGTCTTCAAACGCTGCAAATGCAAATGGAAACTGCGAATGCAAACCTCTCCTCTGCCAATAAAGCAGCGGCGGTTAGAGCGCTTGAATACGACGCAGCGACCGTAACAACGACCATCCCAGAAATCGGAGTAAATTAATGAAAAAGCTGATGCTGTCGATGACCGCCCTCGCCTTCCTAGCGGGCTGCGAGACTTTGGAAGGACACCAGGAGCTCCAAGCCCCCTGCGCGCCTGGCGCCCAGATTGCCGCTTTAGACAATCCTTGCGAACGGAAACCGATCAATCTCGCTAGCACAGAAGAACTGGGACTCTTATGATAAGAGTTTTTGGAACGGCAATCTCTTTAGGGATTCTTTCCCTAGCGGCGTGCTCAGCGCCCGCGTGGGAATCCTCATTCACTGAGGACGAACTACGTACCGCTGTTTTCAACGAAACCAGAAGCGGCGACGACTGTTTTCAGGCTGCCTTCGCTGGCGATAGAGCAGCCGAGGTTCGCGCGATCTGTGCAGCAGATATGGAAGAAATGCGTCAAAGCTTCGAGTTTGAGCTAATTGAATGCACACCCGAAGTTCCGCAATACTCTGGGCTATCAGGCCCTGACTTGCGCTCAGCTGAAGTCTGTCTCGTCAAATACAAGCATATCGAAAGACCCGCCAGCGTCCGTGCTCATGCTCAGGCAGAAGCGGAGGGACGATCTATCCTTGGTGGACGTCACATTCCGGAGGAGGTTCGCATCTCGTGGATCGTCTATCGGGTCGAAGGTGTGCCAACGCTGCACAAGCATTTGAACTAAGAAAGTGATGGCATCGTGAACGACGTAACCCGCATTCTCAATAATGTAGACAACATCACGCAGAACTTCGTCTTCAATTCGTATCAAGGCTTTGGAGCTTTTGCCGATACGATTTGGACGTTGATGGCGATCACATACATTGCGTTTACGGGATACAAAGTCGTTCTCTCTGGCAATTTCGATATTCCAACTCTGTTCGGCGACTTTGCCAAAGTCCTTCTGATCCTCGTTGCCGTCACACAATGGGACTTCTTCGGGCAAGCTTTTTACGATGTGGTCATCGGTGTCCCCAACGATATGGGCGGCAATCTTATCAATTCGAACGGCCTGCTCAACGTCACTGCCTTCGGCATAAACTACGAAGTAACGGGCGATTCCGCGCTCGGTCTATTCTGGACCCAAGGACAAGAAGTCGTAACAAAGCTATTTGCATTGGCCGGTAAAGGGTTCTTGTTTGATATCGCGATCGCATTTCTCGCCGTAATCGTCTGGATTGCAATCGCGGCTCTGACAATCGCTGCACTCCTACTCCTCATCCTCGCAAAATTTGCTGTCGCGATTTTTATGGCAGTAGCTCCGTTGTTCATCCTGTTCGCCATGTTCCAGACAACCCGGCCCTTTTTTGAAGGATGGCTCCGAATGACCGTGAACTATGCGCTCATTCCGCTGTTTGTTTATGCAGTGCTAGCTCTCATCCTTTCGATGCTATTCGAGCCGTTGGCAGAGCTCTCCGCAAATATCAACGACAGAACTCCTCTCTTCCCTCTCGTATCGCCCCTAATTCTGATCGCCATCGTCGGAACAGTCATTCTAACACAGGTCCTCCAAATGGCAGCTGGTGTCGCTGGCGGATTTGCATTGGCGACGAATTCACTCATTTCCCGCGTGGCCTCTCCGGTCACCAACTTCGCCCGAAATTCTTACAGCCGCGCCGTCGGTCGTAACTCCAACCTTCGACGCGCCGCAAACGATCGCCGCGACCTTCGCTATCTGAGAAACACGGCGCCAATGCAACGCCAATTGGCAGACGCCCGTCGGGGCAACGATCCGCGGCCAACAAGAGGCTCAGGACCATCCGGCGGCGGCCGAGGACGGTCTTCAAGTTCTGGTCCCGGGAACCTCGCCGGCACGCCGACAGGCGCACGCAGTTAGGATCGTTCAACCATGCTTAAAAGAACCAAAGACAAGCAACAGCAACCGCAAGGCGCCGATCGTTACTACGAAGACGCAAGGGATTGGGACTACGATCGCTATGGGCGCATGAAATCCTCCCGCGATCGTGCCTGGCTCGTCGCTGGCGCGAGCGCGGTCATCGCGTGCCTCAGCCTGGCGGCCGTCCTAGTGATGCTTCCGCTAAAAACGTTTGAGCCTTATGTGATCACGGTCGATCAAGCCACTGGCGCGGTCGAGATGACCCGTGGCCTGCAAGATGGTGACCTCACACAAGATGAAGCCATCACCAAAAGTTTTCTCGTTCGCTATGTTGTCGGGCGGGAAAGCTATAACGCAGCGACCACGACAGATAACTATGAGAAAATAACGTTATGGTCTGAAGGCGAAGCCTTGAACCGCTATCAAAGCCTCTACGCCCGCGGCAATCCGAACAATCCGGTCAAACAGTACGGGACAGACACACAGGTCCGCATTCGCATCAAGAATGTCCTGTTCTTGAATGATCGGACCGCCGCCGTCCCATTTATCCGCACAGAATCCAGACGCGGCATAGAATCCGAAACGCATTGGGTTGCGACACTCACTTATCGATACGTCGCTAAACCCAGCAAAGAAAAAGATCGCTTTATCAACCCTCTGGGCTTCCAAATTGCGACCTACCGAACTGACCAAGAAACTCTAGGGGAATAGAATATGAACCTGCTCAAATCCGCCGCCGCCGCACTGGCAATCAACGCTTTTCTAGGCCCCGTCGCATTCGCAGAACGCGAAGTCGTTTCCGGCCCGCTTGACCATCGCATAAAGACAGTGAACTACGCAGAGCGCGACGTGGTGGCGATTCATGGCCATTACGGCTTCTCGACGACGATCGAATTCGCTGTCAACGAAACCGTCCTCACTGTTTCAATCGGCGACAGCGAAGCCTGGCAGGTTGTGAAACCAAAGCAACCCAACTTGCTTTTCATCAAACCTATCGAACCTGAAGCGGCGACGAATATGTCTGTTGTGACGGACAAGCGGATCTACGTCTTCATGCTTGAAGCCCATAAAGCTAGATCCAAAGCACCACATGATATGACCTTTCACGTGAAGTTTCGCTATCCGAGCGACGCTTCGGCGATGATGGCTTATCAGGCCCGAGAGAGAGAAAGACTTGAAAAATCCATAGGCTCGGCCGCGAAATCCCCGGACGAGTGGAATTTCGACTATACCTATTCTGGCGTTGAGCGACTGCGGCCAACTAGAACCTTCGACGACGGTAAATTCACTTATTTCTCTTTCTCTGATTTCGAGAACGTACCTGCGATTTTCATGGTCAACGCGGATGGCTCCGAAGCCATTGTAAACTATCAACAGCAAGGCCAGTATCTCGTCGTCGAACGCCTGGCACGGCAATTTACGCTCCGCGATGGTCCCGAGGCTACGTGCATTTTCAACGAGTCGTTTCCAGAAACTATCTATGATGAAGCCGCTCCAAAGCCGGCAACTATTGCAACGATCGAGACCATCGAACCAACCCTAGCAGGTGGTCCGCGTAACATTCCAAGCCAGTCTGGTGAAGCCGCTCAAACGCAGGCGTTCAGCGAAGGAGGAAGCTGAGATGACGGACACCAATCAACCAGGCCCAGATGAACAGGTATACGACGACGAACAATTCGGCGATCGCGGTATTCCATCAGTCGCCTCGGGCGGTGGCAACAAGCTTCTGATAGGCGGTGTGTTTGGAATCCTGCTGCTGCTCGCTGGAGGGTTCGTAATTATGGATGCGTCGAGACAATCCGAGCCGGATCGCCGCCTTACCGATCCTGAAGACGAGACTTTTACATACGCACGCAGTCCATCCTCAACGCCTCAACTCGTCCCCGCGCCGAGCGCGCCCGAAGAACCCCCAGCTCAAAACAATAACCGGCGCGACATAGAGGGCGAACGACAGCGCCTCGCTATGCTGCAAGCTGAAGCCATTAAGCGACAAGAGGCAGAACGAAAGCGCCAAATTGAACGCATTCAATCTCCTCAGCTAGCCTACTCAGGTGGCAATGATGTACCCGCTGTCTCGAGCTCAGCCGGCAGCCTGGCAGCATTTGCTACCCCAACCCAGCAAAACACAGCCGGCCTTCTGGCGGAGGGTCAGAGCGGCCAACCGGCTGTAGATCCTGATGAGGCCTTCTTTGATCGTGGCGCCGGAAGGGAATATGCGACCGCAACCGCCGAGCAACTTGGCAACCTCGATACATTGATCCCACAAGGCACCATGATCCCTGGCATCCTTGAAACGGCCATCTCAACAGACGTGAGGGGCCAAATCCGCGCCATCACGACCCAAAATGTGTGGTCTATGGATCAGTCCCAAATCCTGATTCCGCGCGGCTCACGCCTGATCGGCGAATACAATGCCGACATACGCCAGGGCCAAGGCCGTCTCTATGTCATCTGGAACCGTCTGATCCGCAGTGACGGTGTTTCGATCCAGGTGTCGTCTGG
>CALFRH010000116.1 GCA_937919225.1 uncultured Parvularcula sp. | reverse complement strand
AATGGCAAAGAATGGCATGACGCCGGACGCCTTTTGAACAAGCAAAACGTCTTCGACGATTTCATTGCGGCGGGCGAGTACCTCATCCGTGAGGGGATTACCATAGCTGAGCAGCTGGCCATCAATGGCGGGTCGAATGGCGGCCTTCTTGTTGGGGCAGTCTCCAATCAACGGCCGGACCTGTTCGCCGCGGCTGTCCCCGCGGTTGGGGTGATGGACATGTTGCGGTTTAACATGTTCACCGCAGGTCGGTATTGGACAGATGATTATGGCAATCCGTCAGAAAACGAAGCCGACTTCAAAAACAATTTCGCTTATTCGCCCTACCACAATATCGAAGAGGGGGCTGACTATCCTGCAGTGATGGTGGTGACCGCTGATACGGACGATCGCGTGGTGCCCGGGCATAGCTTCTAGTACACAGCGGCTCTCCAGGCGGCGGACGGGGATGGTGAGTAGCGCCTTCGTCAATTGCTATCCGTCAACCGTTTGCCACGTTTGTCCGCCCGTGTCGGCAGAGGCCGGTATGGCATCCATGGGACGTGGAAAATCGTCGCCATTCGCTTGGACCCCACGGACGCTTCGCGCCGTGGGGAACGAAAGCGGCTGACGGTGACCCCCTTTCGGACAGGAAACTCTATCCGATGAGGGCCGCTCTGTCCCTCTGGCCCCTTTTGGTGGCCGCGGCCCTCATGTTGAGCGCCAATGGGTTACAAAACACGATCCTCGCCCTCCGCGGTATTGCAGAGGGGATTTCGCCCACCACTATCGGCCTTCTCTTGTCGGCGTATTTTGTGGGCTTTATCTTAGGCTGCCGCTATGGACCTGGCTTCATCGCGGCCGTGGGGCATATCCGGGCGTTTACGGCCTTTGCTTCCATTGCGTCGGCCGCGGTGATTGCCCATGCCGTGATCGTCGATCCCGTCTGGTGTCTTCTCCTTCGTATTGTGACGGGCTTAGCATTAGCATTCCTCCAGATGATCATGGAGTCTTGGCTCAACGATAAGGCCGACAACGCCACCCGCGGCCAAGTTCTTTCCGTTTACCGCATTGTGGACTTCACCGGCCTCACATTAGCACAGGCGAGTGTCGGCCTGCTCGATCCCACTGCGTTTGTGCCCTTCGCCATCATGTCCATTGCGTTATCTATCGCTCTGGTGCCCGTTGCCCTTACGCGTGTAGAGGCGCCCACCGTGCCGGCGGAAGCCAGACTTGATCTGGGCCGCCTATGGTCGGTCTCCCCCCTGGCGGCGGCTAGTGCTGTTGGGGTCGGAATCACGGCCTCCTCCTTTTGGTCCATGGCACCCCTGTTTGTCACTGAGTACGGATATGATGCCGCCGTCGTTGGCTACTTTATCGGCGCCATCATCTTTGGCGGGGCGGTCGCTCAATGGCCTATCGGTTTTATCTCTGATCGCGCAGACCGACGCTGGGTTATCACCCTCGTGTCCGTTGGGGCAGGGGTCGTCTCCCTTTTCCTTCCGTGGGCGGCGGAAACGTCTGAGGGCGCCCTTATTGCCGTGGCATTGGCATTCGGTGTCTTCGCCTTGCCCGGCTTTGGCCTCGCCGTTGCCCATGCCAACGACCACGCGGAGCCGGGGCAGTCCGTGTCGGTGAATGGTGGCCTTCTCATGCTTTACGGCGTTGCCGCGATCGCAGGACCGGTGATTGCGCCGCTGGTGATGCGAGGTTTAGGGCAGGCGTCGCTCTTTTATTGGGTGAGCGCTCTTTATGCTGTCCTCGTCCTCTTCTGCCTTTATCGGATTACCCAACGGGCAGCTCCTGAAACCCAAGAACCTTACGTGCCCGTGCCGCGGACCTCACCGGCGGTGTTCGAACTCGATCCAAGGTCGGAAACACCTGAGGAGGAGGGTGAGGAAGATGAGCAGGGTGGGGAGCAAGTCATTTAGGGGACCGAGGCCCGTCATCGCGGACACCCGTCCGGGTGTCCGGTCAAGCTCAATGCATACTGAAAGATAGGCTTCTCGCCAAACCGACGGACCACCCCCTCCGCCCTTCGGGCACCTCCCCCGCCATGCGGGGGAGGAGTAAACTACTGTTTGTGCTGAGGGTTCTTCCCCCGATTGGGGGGAAGAGGGACCGCGCCCCGAAGTGGTATTAAAGGGGGAGGGGTAGAAGGGGGGAAAGGTGCAGACG
>CALFRH010000115.1 GCA_937919225.1 uncultured Parvularcula sp. | reverse complement strand
GATACTGGCGCTGCTGCCCGCCGGTGTTGGCGCGTCTGGCGTTGCGACGCGCACTTCATCCGGGGCCTCGCCCCCGCCGACGGTGCGGCCCTGCCACCCAACCCAAAAACTGGCAGAGGCAATATCTTGTCCGTCTACTGATAAGGTGAGGGCGTAGTCACCCCAATCAAGGGGCGCCAAACTGATGGTCGAGGGGCCCTCTGCCGTTGCGGCGATAACCCCCTCCTCTATTGGGACAGATCGTTCGGACCGGCGCCAGCGCCAATCCCCGCCAGGGGTGCGGTACCAATCATAGTCATACTCCCGCCGCACCAGGCGCCATTCCGCCTTCGCATCGGCGGCATCGCCCACCCTGTTGACCGCCAAGACCTCAAACTGGCTTTCCTTGCCGCGCGCCGCAGAGCCGTCAAAGGTGGGCTTGAGGCCCCAATAGCTGCCGCGCGGCCGGTAAGGGAGCCGAATGTCATCGGCGACGGCGCGACCGCCGGGCTCCTCCACCTCGATAACCGCCCGAACGCGCAAGGGTTTGGTCGCTTCTTTCCCGCGGGTGCCAATGGCGATGGGCAGCATCGCGCGCCCTTCCCCATCCGCGGTCACATTGGGAAGAGTAAAGAGAATTTCGGCGAATTGTTCATCGTGCCGACCAAAGGCAAAGCCCTCCCAAGCCGGGAAAGGGTTCGGATCCACCTGCACCCGCGCCCGGCCTGTAATCGGTAGTCCCGCCCCCGGCGCCCCATAGAGAAACCGCGCCTGGGCGGTGACCAGCCTGGTGTCCCCCGCCGTGAGAGGCGGTGTCTCGGCGGCCTCCAGATCGAGCGCCACCCGCTGGGGCACAAAGTCCTCGACAGACAAAGACGTGTCGCCGACCGTGCCAAGACCATCAAGTTCGACAGTAAGGCGCCACATCCCGCGGGCGGCCGCAGCGGGAAGCTCCAGGCTAACGGTACCGCCTCCCGCGTTGGGCAGACCCTCAAACCGCTCTCGAGTATATTCAAGGCCATTGGGTTGGGTAAGGACAAACGCCCCCGGACGGTTAGCGATGGCGCGCCCCGCCCCGTCCCGCACCAGTGCAGTCGCCTGCACCGTCTCGCCGGGGCGATAAATGCCGCGATCAAGGTAAAGGTAGGCATCTGCCCCTTCGGGCCTCGTCCGTCCGGTCACCGGGTGGGAGGACAGGTCCACGGGCGCCCGGTTAAGGTCTAAGACTGCAAAGTCTCCGTCTCGCCCATAAGCCATCAGCATACGGGGCGCGTTTCCTTCGGTACCCCGCAATAGGGGCGCATCGAACCGCACCCGCCCATCACGGTCGGTCTGCGATGTCGCCAGGACTTCGTTCGATCGCGCGATGAGGCGCACCTCCGTCCTCGCCATCGGTTTTGCGGTCTGCAGAGACCGGACAGTGACGTCGCGGCCACTTTCCCCCCGGTAAGCGGGGAAGGCGAGGTCCGTGACAAGAATCCACCGCCGGGCGCGGGCGGGCTGGTAGACGCCGCGCTCCTCCGCGCCCGCGTCAGCAATCGCCACATAATAGGCGCCAGGCTCGAGAGTGCCCACCACATCCGCTAGCGGAAAAACGGTGGTGACGGTTTCGTTCGTGTCCCCTACCGTCGGGAGTGAACCTTCCCAAATAGAGGTGCCTAGTTCACCCGGGCTGTCATTATACCCCTCATAGCGGTACTCCCCCTCCGCGGCGGAGAAGCCAGCCGTCAGGGATCTGAAGACGAGCGCGCGGTCGGTCACCCGGCGGACGGAAACCTCAACCGCATCGACATTCACTGTTTTGATCGCAAGACCGTCAGCATCTCGCCGGGGGAGAATGATACCCTCCCCCGCGAAGGAGACCATGGCGGGCCGGTCATCAAAGGTGAGGGCCACCGTCTCGTCCCGCTTAAGGGCATCACCATCCGCTGACGGAAGGCCAGCGCGTAGGGTCAGTCTTGCCTCCTGCCCATAGGTGAGGCCACCGAGGCACAGCCGCGATCCACTCACCCCAAAGGCGAGGCTCGCCTCACTCGCCACATAGGCTGAATAATCGGTGGCAGGATCAAGCGCTTCTGAGAAGGTGAGGCACAGCGTGGGGCGGACAGCGGTTTCATCGACCGCGTAGCGTAAATAGGCAAACTCTTGATCGGCTGCTTCTTCGGCCTCAATCGCCGGATCGTCTGCGGCTTGTGTCGATGGCCCGGTGCCGGGGCCCGCCTGTTCTTCCCCACAGGCTATGAGGACGGCACTCATCGCTAATAAGAGCAACCAAACCGCGATCATTTTGTCGCGCTGAGCGCGGGCCCCAATGGTAGAAAAAGTCTCTCGGTCCCCACGGCTTGTCCGTGAGGTCCAAAGCGCCGCGGACTTATCCCTCACATCGGTGGACGCCACGGACAAGCCGTGGCCAACGCTTCGTCCTACCATCACTCCCATCGAGCCTAGAGTGCGTGCCATCAGGGCATCCTCCCGCGTATTTTGGTTCTTATTTTGGTTAACTCTGCCAGGTTGCGGCAAAATGTACAGCCGCCCCGTATGAAGAGCGGGTCATGACAGGGTTTTAAAAACTGGGGGGGGTGCACGCAGTGATCAGTTCACAAACCGTCGTTCCCTCATTTTTAAACGAGTGCGGCCGATCGCTTTTAAAATAGTAGGCTTCACCAGCCTTTAGGACCCTTGTTTGCCCGGCCACCGTCACGGTTAGCGCGCCGCTGATCACAAATCCGCATTCCTCGCCCTCATGAGTGAGGTCATGGCGGCCTGTATCGCCCCCGGGCTCATATCGCTCCCACATCATTTGCATCGCACGGCCCGCCATGCTGGCGCCCACCTGACGATAGGACACCAGGCCTTCGGACAGCTCGACGAGATCCTTGGCAGAAAAAAAGATGCGGTCGTCAGGCTTTAGCGCCTCATCATCGAAAAAGGTCGAGAGACTCATGGGCAGGCCGGTCAGAACCTTCCGCAGGGTACCCACCGTGGGGTTGAGGCGCCCATTCTCAATTTGTGAAATGGTGGCATTGGCCACGCCCGACTTTTTCGCCAGCTGTCGCTGGGAAAGGCCATAGGCCTGGCGCACCCGGGAAAGGCGCGTGCCCACCTCTTCTTCTTCAGCGTTGGAAGCCGTGTCAGACATGCCTGCCTCGTCAGAATGATTGCGATCCCTAACATTCTGGCGAAGCAAAGCGGTTGCATCAAGGTTTTAGGACGCCAACATCATTATGACGTTCTCAATCCTAAACGGTGAAAACTATGTCCAGTAATTTTGCCGCGTCCAGTGGGCCTGGATCTGGTCATCGCCATCCACGACGAAATAGTCCTCGTAGGCGGCTGCGGTCATGTCGGCATGGTTGGGCAAGACACGCACGGTTGAGCCCACTTCAAATGCGCTAAGATCAACCTCTTTGCCGGATAGGCTAGTGACGAGCCCAATCTCTTGGCTGACGGTGGTGACCGCAAGATCGCCGATGGGCTTTCCCGTCACCGAATCGCAGACCAGGCCATATTGAGCGTCAAAGGGATGCCCCATTGTGCTGCGATCCTTTGACAGACCCATGCCCCCCGCATCGATGACGAATCGATTGTGTTGGGGTTGGCGAGCGATCACGCTGGTCAAGACCGAGACGGCGATATCATCCACCGCGCATGCGCCGATGCCGGCTTGGAAAAGGTCTTGGAACGTATAAATCCCGCAGCGGGCTTCGGTCACCCCCTCCATCGACTTTGAATGAAGCACCGCTGGCGACGAGCCAAAGCTGATCATCTCACAAGGCACGCCAGCGGCTTCTAAGCGGCTGGCGGTATCACGGAGCGCCGCCAGGTGGGTGGTGGTCAGTTCGGCAGCCCCTTCAGGGGTCTTGCCATAAGACGCGCCGCCATAGGACATAATCCCGACAAATTCCGTGGCACTGGACGCTGCAAGACGCTGAGCGGCTTCAATAAAGTCGTTGCCTTGCCACGGCATGCCGCAGCGATAGCCATCCACATCCAATTCAAGGGTAAAGCGCAAGGGTGTGGCCGGGCCCACCGCCTCCGCCGCAGCGATACAGGCCTCGACCCCTTCCATACTGTCGGTCATGAGGGTGAGGGTGCACCCTTTGGCGGCTAACGCTGCAGCCCGGGCGGCCTTAATGGGAGCAAAGGGGACGCAATAATAAAGATCGTCGAAACCGCCCTCGTAAAAATACTCCGCCTCCTGAAGAGTAGAGACGTTAAAGCCTTTGGCACCAGCATCCTGAAGGTGCTTCGCAATGTGCACCGATTTTGGCGTTTTAAGGTGCGGGCGGAGGGGCACGCCCAACTCTTTTGCCCGTGCGGCCATCCGGTCGATATTCCGCTGCATCTTTTGCCGATCCAAGATGAGAGAAGGCGTTTGCAGCTCTGCTAGTGTTTTGGGCATGTTGGGCACCTTTTCTTTTGGACCTAAGGGGCATGTCAAAAATGTCACGCCGCCAAGTTACTTGTTATGTAGTTATTCAAAAGACCAGCTGGGCCCGGGGGTCAAGTCCATCAGGTGAAACAAAATCGGGTGAAACAAAACTGACGCATTCCCCTTGTAGGCGGAACAAGTAAAGCCTGACTCGTGAAATAGGACGCACTTCATGACCGACGACACTTTTGACCCTGACGACATCACCAGCAATCCGCGGATCGCCCAAGGGGTAGCCACAATGGGCCAAATCGTCGAAGCCCGCCTGTCTCGGCGCGGGTTTTTAGGCGGGTTCGGCGCCGTGTCGACGATGGCCCTCGCGGGGTGCACGACCTCAATAGGTGACGTTGAGGACAGCGGTCAGGAGGCGGCGACGGGTGCGAAAGGGTTCTCTTTTGCAGAGATCGCCCGCGGGCAAGACGAGTTCCACCATTTACCAGAGGGTTATGAGGCAGATTTAGTGATTCGCTGGGGGGACCCTATCTTCCCCGATGGGGTTGCGTTCGACCCCCTCGCCCAAACGGCGGATAAGCAAGAGCGGCAGTTTGGCTATAATAACGACTTTATTGGCTTCCACCCCCTCGCCCCTGAAGCGGGGCAGAAGGCTCGGGGCCTTCTGTGCGTCAATCACGAATACACATCGACCCAGCTCATGTTCTCGGGCCTCAAGGAGGCGGAATGGCGCATGACCGCCGATCAGTGTGCGGTCGAGATTGCCGCCCATGGCGGCACTATTCTCGAAATTGTGCAAGGCGAAGACATGCAATGGACCCCCCAGGCCGGGTCCTCCTACAATCGCCGTCTGACGGGCGCCACACCGATGATGATGACAGGACCTGCGGCTGGGTCCCCTCGCCTTCGAACCAGCGATGATCCGACGGGGACCGCTGTTCTGGGGACGCTGAATAATTGCGCGGGTGGGATGACCCCCTGGGGCACCTATTTGATGGCGGAGGAGAATTTCAACAGCACCTTCATCGGCGATGTGCCCGAAGGGCATCCCGAGGCTGAGAACCATAAACGCTATGGCGTACCCTGGGGACGCTATCAGTGGGGGAACTATATTGATCGCTTTGATGTGGGTAAGGAACCCAATGAGCCAAACCGGTTTGGTTGGATCGTTGAGGTAGACATCCTCGACCCCACGTCTACGCCCAAAAAACGCACAGCCCTAGGCCGGTTCAAGCATGAGGGTGCCGAGACGGTCGTGGCCCCTGACGGTCGACTTGTGGTCTACTCAGGGGATGATCAGCGCTTCGACTATGTTTACAAGTTTGTGAGTGAAGCGGCGGTGGTGCCGGATGACCGGGCGGCGAATGCAGATCTTCTTGACAACGGCATACTCTATGTGGCGCGCTTTGATGAGGATGGCACCGTTGCCTGGATGCCTCTTACCTATGGTAATGGACCGTTGACGGAGGAGAATGGCTTCTCTTCTCAAGCGGACGTTCTTATCGAGGCCCGGCGGGCCGCCGATGTCCTGGGCGCAACGCCGATGGATCGGCCAGAGGATGTGGAGCCCAACCCGGAGACGGGCCGGGTCTATGTGATGCTCACCAACAACTCAGAGCGGAACGCGGACCAGGTAGACTCTGCCAATCCGCGGGCGAAGAAAAACACCGGACAGATCGGTGAGT
>CALFRH010000114.1 GCA_937919225.1 uncultured Parvularcula sp. | reverse complement strand
GGGCGAGAAAAGGATGCTCACGTCAGCTCATAGCCAATTCGAAGTCTAAGAGCGAAACGCAAAACCTCCCTTCAACCAGTCTTAGTTCACGTTTGTGGAAGATCAGTTTTCCGGACAGTCAGAGAAACGTATTTAATCCTCACTCTTGATGATCATATAAATGATGCTTTATATGATCATCGGCGCAATTTGCAGAGCGCCAATCATAGAAACACGCGCAAAGGTGATAGTTATGACTGATCGAGCGAACCGAATATCTCAACTTCATTCGAGCGCCAAAGATCGCATTCTGCTTTTGGACGGGTCGTGGGGCGTAATGTTCCAACGCATGGGTCTCGAAGAAGCGGATTACCGTGGAGATCGTTTCGACGAGGAGACGTACCCTGGGCAAATGAAGGGGAATAATGACATATTGTGCCTTACGCGTCCGGACCGTGTATCGGAGCTTCATGATGCTTACTTCGCCGCTGGGGCAGACATTTCCGAAACAAATACTTTTTCAGCTACGACCATTGCCCAAGATGATTATTCGCTCGATCTTCAATCAGTGATTGACATTAATTTCGAAGGAGCCAAACTCGCGCGTGAAGCAGCGGATAGGTGGACGGACAAAGAACCCTACAAGCCGCGATTTGCAGCTGGTTCGATAGGCCCTCTGAACAAAATGCTTTCGATGAGCTCCGATGTGAATGATCCGGGCGCTCGCGAAGTTGTTTTCGACGATGTTTACCGCGCTTATCGTCAACAGATTGAGGCTTTGAACAAAGGCGGCGTGCATCTCTATTTGATCGAAACCATCACTGATACTCTCAATTGCAAAGCGGCGATCAAAGCTATTATGGACTTAGAATCCGAGGGTATGGAAAAGCTGCCAATTTGGATTTCAGGAACCATCACCGATCGATCCGGTCGGACACTTTCGGGGCAGACTGTTGAAGCTTTTTGGAATTCTGTTCGCCACGCGAAACCGTTTGCTATCGGGTTTAATTGTGCCCTCGGCGCAGATTTGATGCGCCCACATATCTCAGCCATCTCACGTGTCGCAGATACCCTCGTAGCCGCATATCCAAACGCAGGTCTTCCGAACGAGATGGGCGAGTACGATGAACAACCGGGCGAGACTGCTGGAGAAGTAGGTAAATGGGCTCAAGACGGGATCGTAAACATCTTGGGCGGGTGCTGCGGTACAACTCCAGACCACATCGAGGCAATTGCAAAGGCAATTGAAGGTGTTAAGCCGCGGATCCCGGCTGCTGCCGGAAACACGATGAGATTATCGGGATTAGAGCCGTTCGAATTAGCGTGATGCAGGATGTCCGGATAGTTAAGGACAACCCGAGCATTCATTATGCAGTTGTTCAATGCTGCGCTTGAAACTCTCGATCAGCTTTCAGTTCATGCGTCGCTTGCAGCGTGATCGCGCTCGCCGATTTTAAGAATAGGCTCGCGAGGAGAATGGCAACGACGAGGTCAGGCCATGCTGAGCCTGTTAGCGCAACCAGTCCGCCAGCCAATATGACGCCGACATTTCCGATCGCATCATTGCGTGAGCAAAGCCAAACGGACCGCACGTTGCTATCGCCGTCACGCCACCGCAGCAGTATCACGACGCTAGCCGCGTTAGCAGCGAGTGCCATGAACCCAACGATGCCCATCGTGGACGCTTCCGGGGGCGAGCCATCCAATACCCGTAATGCGGTCATCCCAAGAACGGCCATTGCGATCAAAGCCAGAGACGCGCCCTTGAAAAGAGATGCGTATGCGCGCGTGCGAACGCTAGCGCCAATAACCATCAGACTAAGTGCGTAGGTCGCCGTGTCGCCTGCAAAGTCCAGTGCGTCGGCTTTCAATGCCTGAGACCCAGAGATCATGCCCGCTGACATCTCGACGACAAACATAACCGCATTGATTGCGATGACCGCTAGCAATGCGCGCCGGTAGGCCGGTGACGCTCCATCAAAGGTCTTGTTCTCGCAGCACCCACTCATTGGATGGTTCTCCTTAAGCGACTCGATTTTTCTAACTCTACAGTCTACAGTCACTGTAGAGGCAAGCCCAAAAGAGAATTTCGAATGAAACAGAGCCCGAACACAACTGTTCTACGGTCGACGCGATTGCTCGGCGCCAACTCGCCGACGTTCGAAAACGTCTCAATCAGCTAGAGGCCCTGGAAGCCGAGCTCAAACGTATGATTGCTTCTTGTGAAGGCGGGAGTGTCGATAAGTGCGGGGTAATGGCGGCGCTCAATGATCATGGCGAGTGTATTCATGAGGAGCACGAACGCATTCAGGCGATGTGAAAAAGCGCTTGCAGCTACAGCCGCTATAGGTGGTAAACGAATCCGAGAAAGAAGGGTTACTATGCGAATTTTGCTTCTCGCCATGAGCCTTATCTGGGCACCCGCAGCAGCTGCTGAAACTCCGCCCGAAATGGTCGTGAGCGCTTGGGCGAGTGGTGACTCGGCTTCAGCATGCGATGTAAAACCGATAACTCTTTTTATGTCGGATGGCGTGGTTGCGGTTTTCTTGTCCAAAGACGGCGCTTTGCACTCGCTCGGCACCTGGTCTGTGAATGATGATACGCTGACCATGACCCATAATGATTTTCCATTGAGCGGTAGCGGGCAATCAAAAGAGCCCGTCAATTTGACGATTCTAGAGCTCAGCGAAACGCGGTTTATCACACAGAATGCGGATAGCGTTGAGCGGAAGAGAGTTCGGTGTCCGGACATCGAGATAACGCTCGGACACGACCATGATGGACATGGAAATCACTGAGTGAAATCAACGATCAAAGACTATTGATGAAGCAGTCCAATCTAATGAGCTATTCAATCTTTCCGATTTTAAAGCTGTTCATTGTGGCGCTGGTCGCAGCAACCTTTTCGCTCGCGCCGATGGCGTCGGCAGCGCACGTCGACGATGACCCAGCCGCAGTTTGCGAGGTCGAGCACGACGAACGGTCTCATTCAGAAAGTGAAACAGATGAGCATGATCATGAAGATCATGTGCATCAGTGCGGGCAGTGTCATGTCTACACTCTTCGAGGGGAACCTGACGCGACGGTTTTCTTTGCGCTCCTGTATGACAAAGAACGTCTATTGTTGAATGACGGCGTTTTGTCTCGTTGTTTCAATACGCTATTCCGACCACCGAAGCGCTGAATCTGTTCTCGCGAACGCGAATAATCGCGTTCACACTCCAACAGATTACGGACTTAGAAAATGTCAAAACTATATTGCGCGCCAAGCGCGCTCATCGCCTTGGCGGTGCTGGGACAACCAGCCGCGCTGTCTCAACAAGACACGCTGGAAGAACACACTGAACACGATCATCATGAAGATCACGATTATCATGAAGCTCATGACGACGAGGCTCATGATGACCACGACGATGAACACGATCATAGCAAAACGCTTGAAACGATTATCGTTCAAGCCACTCGGTCAGGCCGCTTGCTCCAAGATGAACCGATGCGCGTTGAAGTCATTCCGCGCGAAGAAATCGAGGAAAAAGCGATCATGCGCCCGGGAAACATCGCGACGCTTGTGAATGAAACCGGCGGCATTCGCGTTCAAGTAACGTCGCCTGCGCTCGGATCCGCAAATGTGCGTGTCCAGGGTTTGTACGGGCGCTATACGCAGCTACTCGCGGACGGACTGCCGCTTTATGGTGGGCAAGCTTCGTCGCTCGGTTTGCTGCAAATTCCACCAACCGACCTCAGGCAGGTTGAAGTGATCAAAGGCTCTGCCACGTCGCTTTATGGTGCTTCGGCTTTGGGCGGTGTTATCAATCTGGTGTCTCGCCGACCAAGCGATGAACCCGAAAGTGAAGTCTTGCTCAACTTGACGTCTCGCGACGGGCAGGACCTCACTGCCTATACCTCAACCGCGCTTTCAGACTCGATTGGTGTATCGTTGACCGCGGGCGCTCACCGACAAGGTATTCAAGACTTCGACGGCGATGGTTGGATCGACATGCCAAGCTACGAGAGATGGACCGCGCGCCCGCGCCTGTTCTGGCAAGGCGAGAGTGGGGCTGAGGTCTACGCCACGCTTGGGTTTATGACCGAAGAACGCGAAGGGGGCACGCGGGACGGCTTCACTGTTCCTGACGGCACCTTCTTTCCGCAAGACCAAGACACTTTGAGATACGATGGCGGGCTAATCGCCGACATTCCGCTGACTGACAGTTTGGAGGGGCAGGTTCGCGCTTCCGGCATGGTTCAGGAACATGATCACCGTTTTGGCGCACTGGTCGAAGAAGATCAGCACGAGAGTTACCTTTTGGAAGCTTCCGTTTCTGGCGCAGAAGGAGGAACGAACTGGGTTGCTGGCGTGGCGTGGCAATCGGAGATTTATAGCTCCGACACATTCCCGGCGTTTGACTACACATACGATGTGCCGGGTATTTTTGGTCAGATCGATCACAATTTTACGAGCGAGCTTTCAGTCTCGGTAAGCGGTCGATTTGATGATCACAGCGAGTACGGTTCTCAATTCAGTCCACGCGTCTCTGTTCTCTATCGCCCTGGAAATTGGACGTTTCGAGGATCAGTCGCTGACGGGTTCTTTGCGCCGACACCCTTCGTCGAAGAAATTGAGGCGGCGGGCCTATCTCGCCTCGAACCACTATCAGGGATTGTAGAAGAGACAGCGCAAACAGCGTCACTCGATATCGGATACCGACAGGGCGGGATTGAAGCCAATGCGACTTTCTTCGCATCTGACGTGGATGGTGTAACACGCCTTGATGCTTTCGCGAGTGTGCCTGGAGGCGACCTTGATCGCGTGAGACTGGTCAATTCACCAGGCAAAACTGAGCTTCGTGGGACGGAGCTACTACTAC
>CALFRH010000113.1 GCA_937919225.1 uncultured Parvularcula sp. | reverse complement strand
GCCGCGGCGGGTTTCACACCCATCGCCATCAGGGCTAGGCTCGACACCCCAAAAACCCTTGCTACCTTTGAGTTTACACGTTTTGAGCCCATTCCCGCGCTCCCCTGCTACCAGGCCAACTCCTCGCATGAGAAGCGGCATTCCGATTCACCACTTCTTATCGTTAACACTTCTGCACGCCGAGCGCATCCCCCATCTCGCGCCTTTTCACCCTATAGACGCTTTTGTGACCTCGAAAACGCACTCTGATGGGGTCTTGGTGTCCTCATCAAACGCAATGCGGACGCAGGAATGGCCGCCTTCGCGGGCAAAATGGGGAATATCGACGGCGGCGATCGGGTCGTCGGCCTGAACGCGAATAATAGTTCCCTCGGGAACGCGTCGCAGGAGGGCTTCAAGTCGAATAACAGGAAGCGGGCATCGAAGCCCCCTGGTATCAAGAGGGCGTGTTTCAGCGTCGGCGGCAGTGGGGTCCGGCTGACCTTTATCCCCCATCACTGCGCCGCCATGGCCGGTTCTTCGAGAGAGGCGGTTGCGTCGTCGCCTTGGGAGGGCGGGGTTTCAGGAAGCCCTAGCGTTCGCTGAGCTTGGGTGAGCGAGCGGCTAAGGTCACGCGGATACCAAACGATTCGAGACTGGCGGAGATGGCCTCTAACGGCGGTCATTTTGGTCTGCGAAATTGCCCCATCAGGTAAAGGGGCAGTGGATGAATTGAGCCTTGAAAGCCTCGCCGCTCCAGCCGCAACGCCAATGGCAGAGAGTAAGGAGGTGCCCGCTGGCGGCCTGCGATGGTGGCAGACCCCGCCCGCCCGTTCGATGCCCCAGCTTGCCTCCATCAGGGCAGCCTGCCGTGCGATCGGCGTGCCTGAGAACACGACTCGCAAAGCGCCGCTAGACAGTGAGCGAAAGGCCCTCCGTTTTCGCCACGCGCCGACCGCTGCCATCACATTGGCGTCCACGCTGGGGATCGTCTCCATCCAAAGGGGGGTATACTGCTTTGCCACACGCATCAGGACAGCTTCGGCAACGGAAATGTCAGAGAACACCCAGGTGCGTTCAATTCGCCCTAGCTCTTGCGGGGGGAACGAGGATGTCACTGACCACGGACGATTATGCCGTCGCTCAATCTTGGTTTCTGCAAGAATTCCCGCCTCGGCGGCTTCCACAGGGGTTGGAAAGACATCTCGCAGGCCCATCGCCGCGGTGAGGCCGGCGGGCTGGAGGGCGGCGTCCAACATGTCCCAATCCGCACCGGCGCCGAATCGGACCTCGCCTCTTTCTTCGTCCAGAACCTGAACATGCCGCGGGGGGAGAATACCCAACGTGTGCACCACGCCATCGGGGTCTGGGTCGCCCAGTGCGAAGCCCGCCGCTATCGCTTCAGTGATCGCATTGTTGCTGTCCGTCATCTCGCCCATCGACAGAACGCCGGGCAGGTGAGGCGAGTGGCCCTCTAACTGGCGAATGAAGGCCAATGAGCGCGCTTCGGTCGCGCAATAATCCCGAACCAATGGGTCCCTTAGCAGCTGGTCTTTGTCGAGCGCATCGGTCAGCATCTTAAGACTGTCGGCGAGAGCTCCGATTTCATCGGCTGCGTCGCGGCGTGGGCCGTCATAAACCGTGGAAAAAACGCTGCGCGCCCCAAAAAGGGTACCCAGATAGGCGCTCACCCGTTCTAACGCCTTAGGCGAAACCGTGTTCAGCAGCGCGTGGGCGTCGAACTGAGCGGTCTCGACCATTTTTCGAATCGTCTCGTCCATAGGGCCAAGGTCCTCGGCCTGGACAGGATGTCAATAAAAACTGGCTATGCAAAGCGGGTAGGTCAGTAAATTACCACCCTAGGACGGCCCGCCTCTGGCACCAATCTCGCATAACGAGCGTGAGTGCCTTCAAAAAGGCCAACATTTTCGATAGAATCAGGGCGATTCAGATGGACAGAACCCGAATGGGCTCGAAAAAGGCCGCAGACATCGTTGAGCTTGCCGCTGCGCGGGAACGCCGTGCGGAGGGCGCTGAGACGGGCGAACCGTCAATTGCCGAGGCGGCGGGCACCGGCGAACATACCGCCGCGCCCGAAGCGGTCGCCAATGACGATAGCTCCCCGCGCACTGATCATGAAGCGCCTGACCCCAGCCTTGAAGATCAAGCAGCGGCGGTGGACCCAAGCACGCTTAAGGGCCTCGACACCGCTGGGGACATGCTAAAAGCCGCGCGGGAGGCCTTTGGCCTCTCTATCGAGGATGTGGCGGCGCAGACCAATATCCCGGCGCGACGGGTGGCCTTGCTAGAAGTGGTGGATGTCAAAAACCTGCCCAGCATGCCGTTCACCTTAGGCTTCGTCCGCGCTTATGCGCAGTTGCTGAACCTGCCGGCTGATGCGCTGGTGGCTCGGTTCCGGGCGGCCGCAGGCTATCCGCCTGCCGACCAGATCCCGACGCTAAAGCCCGCGTTAAAAGACGATTTGGGCCCGCCCGCTCAGGTTAACATCTTAGCTGTGCTTGGCATCGTTGCCTTTATCGTTTGGATGGTTTGGCAAATCCTCCAATCAGTCGCCCCAACCCAAGTGGCGGACGTTGAGGGTACCCCCCTTAGCGGACGTATACAGACGGATACGGGCGTTACCTATGAAGTCGACACATCGGTGGCCGAAGATGGCGTGCTGGTCGCAGATGTCCCGGTTGCCCCAAGTTCCGAAGGCGCGTCAGCCCTGCGGACGGAGGCAGCGTCAGTTGCAGCTGCTGCTATCCGAAATGGCGCGCCCGACGGCGCCACCCGGACCGTGGACGGAGATGGCATCGCTATTGTTTACACGGATGAAGTGGCCACCCTTGACGAAGACACGCTGGCAGAATCCGTCCCCCTTGAGGTGACAGCCCCAGAGGATAGCGCGGCGGCACGCTTGAACGCGCAAGCGCTGGCAAGATTATCGCAGGATCTTAGTGAAGCGCCCGAAGAGGAGAGGGCGACGGGGCTATCTCCAACAGCGCCTCAGGCGGTCGAGGATACGGTATCGCTTACCCAAGCCAATGGCGAGGGTGGTTCACCGCCTCCCGCCGGCGAGAGTGCTAACGCCGTGACCGCGAGTGAAGGGGTTGTGGCCGACCCGGCGTCGTCGCGGATACCGCCGGAAGTCCGCCTTATGGTGGAGCCCGTCTATCCCACCCGCTGCGAATCGAGAGCCGCCGAGCAGGAGACGGTGACGGTAACCTTCAATGACTCCCGCTATGGCAAGGTCTCAAGCCCGGAGGTGGCCTCATCCACCAATGATTGCTTTGACCGTGCGGCCTTGGCGGCAGTGGCCCGGTGGGACTTCTCCCCGGCGCAAGAGAATGGTCGGGCCGTGGCGAGCGATGGCCGCACCACGCGGGTGATTTTCCGTCGCCCGCAATAGGGTTCCTGCGACAAGTCTCACTCGCGCCGGATAATCGTTGTGGCTTTGCTGGGCGCGCCCTATGTCCTTCATAAGTAATGGCGATGGCAAGGAGCCCCAATCCATGAGTGTTCGTCCCTGGCGCGATATTGAGCGACGGCAGTCCCGGCAAATCATGGTGGGCAATGTCCCTGTCGGAGGGGGTGCCCCCATCTCGGTGCAGTCGATGACAAACACCGACACGGGCGATGCGAAAGCGACATTGGAGCAAATCGATCGCATTGCCGAGGCGGGAGCGGATATCGTCCGGGTGAGCTGCCCCACCAAAGAGTCGACCGCCGCTATGTCGGAGATTTGTCAGCACTCCCCCATTCCGGTGGTAGCAGACATCCACTTTCACTATCAGCGGGGCATTGAGGCCGCGGAGGCCGGGGCGGCGTGCCTGCGGATTAATCCCGGCAATATCGGCGCCGAAGACCGCGTTAAAGAAGTGATCAATGCGGCGCGGAATAATGGCTGCTCCATCCGCATCGGCGTGAATGGCGGCTCCCTAGAAAAGCACCTGCTTGAGAAATATGGTGAGCCCTGTCCCGACGCGATGGTAGAAAGCGCATTGGATCACGCTAAAATCCTTCAGGATAATGATTTTCACGAGTTCAAAATCTCGGTGAAGGCGTCAGACCTGTTCCTCACCGTCGCGGCCTATCACGCTCTCGCAGAGGCGACCGATGCGCCGCTTCACCTTGGTGTGACCGAAGCAGGGGGACAGCGCATTGGTACGGTGAAATCCTCCATCGGTCTTGGTAGCCTTTTGTGGGCAGGGATCGGCGATACTGTTCGGGTGAGCCTTTCAGCTGAACCCGAAGAAGAGGGGAGGGTTGGCTATGACATGCTGAAGGCCCTCGGCCTCCGGCATCGGGGGGTGAACGGCATTTCCTGCCCTTCCTGCGCGCGGCAAGGGTTTGATGTTATCCGTACCGTGGAGAAACTTGAAGAGCGCCTTGCCCATATCGCAACGCCCATGTCTCTCTCCGTCATCGGATGTGTTGTGAACGGGCCGGGCGAAGCGCGCGAGACCGACCTTGGCTTCACCGGCGGCGGGGCTCAGGCTGGTATGGTGTATCTGGGCGGGATACCGGCTTATAAACTCAAGAATGAAGAGATGATCGAGCGGCTAGTGGAACTCTGTGAAGAGAAAGCCGCCGAGATTGAAGCGGCAAAGGCAGCGGAACAAACGGCAGCGGAGTAGCGGGACCCGCAATTGTATAAGCGTACCGAGATTAAATGCTGAACTCTCGTGGGCACTGGCTAACCGGTCAAGTCACCATCCCAAACTATTTACATACGAATTAATTTTGTCGATCACGCACAGCAGACGGACGTTTGTTGACATTATCACGTCTCACCTATATGGTAAGCATGCTTTATTATAAGAGCTTCTGTGATAGCAAGAGTGCTTTCCAACCAGATTGGTGCGGAAACCGACGGAATCAGCGCTCAAAAACAATAACTTAGAGCATGCTACCTGATTCACTCAGGTCGCTAACGACTCTGGGGATTGGAGGGCAAAAAGATGAGGAAAAAAGGGTTTGTCTTAGCCGGTGTGGCTTCGCTCAGCGCCGCGGTGGTTGGCTTGGTCGCCATCAGTTCATTTGGTGGTCCGAAGTGGGAATTAGAAACGCAACGCACGGATGAAGGGGTATTGATTTTTACGCCCCACAAAAGTCTTCACCCGGGACATTATAATTTCGCAGAGATGGTCTCAATCTTCTCTAAACTGGATACGCTATCTTTTGTAAAAATGGCGATCAAAGATTCTGTAAGAAATGTTTTGGGGGATTCCTCAGCGATCGATGTGGGGGATGAACGTCTTGAGACCTATTACGATAATTTCGAGCAGAACTTTGATAGCATTGCTCGTGTCGGGTCCCAGGCTCCTGATTTTGAAATCGTCACCACCGAAGGTGACGTTTTCAGGCTATCTGATCAATTGGGCAAGCCCGTTGCGT
>CALFRH010000112.1 GCA_937919225.1 uncultured Parvularcula sp. | reverse complement strand
GGCGCCCGTTTTGCAAGCAATGGGTGGTCGGACCTCTTAGTGCCGATTGACCAAGTTATCTCCAATCGAGAAGTTGAAGATCCCTGGGCTGATGGGTATGCGTTTTCTGTCCGGTATACGATCCCGCCCCAAGATGTTTCGGAATATGAGTATCCCTACATCGTCATTTGGGTAACAGACCTTGAAAAAAATCTCGTCCGCAGTCTCCAG
The DNA here is from genome assembly GCA_937919225.1 of uncultured Parvularcula sp. GTDB lineage: Bacteria > Pseudomonadota > Alphaproteobacteria > Caulobacterales > Parvularculaceae > Parvularcula. The sequence goes on along the minus strand of CALFRH010000112.1, from coordinate 8,922 downwards.
CTCTTAGGCAGAGTCCCCGTTTGGGTCGAAGAGAACTACGTCTTTTGGCGTCGTTACGGGCGTAAACAGCCGGCAATTGTCGACACTGTCGCTGAGCCAACGCGGCCCCCTGGAACGTATACGGTTATTTGGGACGGACGTGATGGAAACGGTCATCCCGTGCCGACGGGCCGATATGTCATCCATGTCGAAGCGTCTCGAGAGCATGGCGGGCATCAATATGAGAAAAAAGAGTTTCTCATCGGAGGTCGTCCGTTTCTGGAGGTAATTGAGCCCGGAAATGAGCTTGGCCGAATAGAGTTTCAATTTGGGCCCGCAAATGACTAGCCGTATCATCACCGTCACGCCAGGGCAGTCGCCCAAAATATCGGGGCCCAGAAAAACCCGCACAAAAGGGCGTTTAATGCGCCTTTCAAGAATGTTACACAATTACCTATCGGCATTTGCCTTCCTGATGCTGATGTTCTTCGCGGCTACTGGGATCGTCCTTAATCATCCCAATTGGTTTTTGAACGATAGTCACCGACCCATCGCTTATGAGGAGGGTGTTTTTCAGCCTGAAAGCCTTGTGGCTTTGACCACTCAGTCAGATGAGGCGGTTGCGCGCCTTATCAGGAAGAAATTCCCGATATATGGCCGGCTCGACAAAGTCGACCGGTTTGAGGACGAATGGCTCATCCGCTTTAAAGGGGCCAAGGGGGAATCATTCGTTACAGTTGATCTGGGTACCGGTGGAATAACGGTAGAGAACGAACGGGCGGATTTTCTCGCTATCATGAAGGATCTTCACACTGGAGAGCATACCGGCATTGCTTGGCGTTTGGTGATCGATGTATCGGCCGGCCTTATTCTTCTCCTGTCCACTGTGGGGTTCTTCTTATTCTTCACGATGCGGTTTCGCTTGGGGAAAAGCCTTGCGATGTGCGGCAGTAGTTTAGCCGTGATCGGGCTAACCTATTTTTATGCAGTATCATGATGATAATATTGCATCAAAAAACACTATACAGAGTATAAAAAGAGGGGTAATCGACGATGGCATATTCACTTCTGACCCGTACAACCACTATTGCGGCTACCGTTATTGCGAGCGTGGGGAGTGCGTTCGCGCACACTTCATACATGAAGCCCAATTTCTTTGCGACCAGCCGAGCAGAGTTGGTGACATTAGAGGTGGCTTTTACAGAGAGTTTCTCCAACCCGGAGGTTGGCGTGAAGTCGCAGGACTGGCACTTCTATTCGCCGGATGGGCGTCGGGGGCAGTATGAGAATATTGTGGAGTTGAAACAGCTCACGGTTATCGAGCAGAGCCTTGAGCAAGAGGGGACCTATCGGTTCACGACCGGAGAGCGCCTCGGGCGCAAAGGTAAGAGATATCTCCTGCCGGATGGCATGCTGGAATCATTGTTCGGTGAGGGACGCCAAAAAAGAGCTAAACCTGAAGGCGCAAAAGTTATCACGACACAGACCGCAACTGTGACGGATGTATATGTAACAAAAGGCGCACCGACTGAGCCTGCGGTAGATACGCGAATCGGACGCCTACGAATTGAACCACTCACTCACCCGAATGAGATTTATCTCGATGAAGGGTTTTCGTTCAGCTTGACCTTTGATGGCGACCCGTTAATCGGCCAAACCATGACATTGTACCAGGATGGCGGCGCATATGATGATGACAAAGGTACAACAGAAATCACCATCAACGATGATGTCACAACGCTCTCTTTCGATGAGCCTGGCCTTTATATGCTTATGACGCGGCATCAAGCCGAAGCGCCGCAGGGATCAGAAACTGATCTTCGTAGTTACACCACATCTATCACATTCGAAGTGACTCGATAAATTCAGCTAGGAGATTAAATTGAACAAGTATCACCTTACTCTTTGTGCGACCTTCGCCAGTGCATTGGTCGCTTGCGCTACTACTGAAACATCAGGAGAGGCAAGTGAAGCTGCAGCGACGGCGCCGACGGCGCAGACATCAAATGCTCAAGAGGAGCGCCGTCGGGGACGGAATCGCGGCGCCCACAGTAGGACTGCGTTTTTTAACAGCTACGACAAGAATGAGGACGGCAGTGTGACGAGGAGTGAGTTCACTGGCGTTCGTGACCAGGGCTATGCGCGCCGTGACGCCAACAAGGACGGTATGGTTTCACCGGATGAATATGTCGGGGAGTACGAACAACGCCTTGACGCACACCTCGCCGACTAACGCGATCGCCAGTTAAAGCAAGCATATGTGCGGTTCGGGTCACTGGACAAAAACGATGACGGGCAGATGACCCGTGAGGAGTTTGCAGAATCTGGAACCAGGATGTTTGGTCGCTTGGACGACAATGATGACGGCGTGATCGACGGGGAAGACGAAACCGAACGTTACTGATGTTCCCGATACGCTTACGCGAGCGCGATTAGGAAAGAAATAAAACGGGTATATAAACAGTATAGGAATGATATATGAGAAAGATACAGGCCATGCGAAAGGTAGCCGTTGCGGTAATGATAGCCCAACTTCCTGCATCGGCGATGGCTCATCCCGGGCATGGACCACACACGGACGGGATGGCATTTCTTCCCCATGGCGGTGAAGGGATAGTTTTTGTTGCTTTGCTCGGTATGGCCATCATTGCAGGCCTTGCCTTGAAAGGGCGACAACGCACCTCCATGGTAAAGGTTAAAAATACCATGCGTCGACGCGGTCATTAAGGAGTATGGCAGACGCGGATATCCCTCTCTCACCAGGTGCAACGAGTTCTGGTGTCCATGGAGAGTTTCACATTGATATACGTTGGCGTGATCTCACAGAAATCGCCAACACGTTGTTCTCAGAAGCGGACTATGTGACTGCGTCGACTGTTTACGAGACCGCTTTTGACGAGGCCAGAATGCTTTTGGCCGAGGCGTGGAATGGTACAGGTCAATATGCAGAGCATATTGCGCCCATGCTCGTGGTTTCTGCAGGCAATATGGCGAGGAATGCTCAGGCGCTCTCGCAAGACGCGTTCGCATTTGCGTCGCTAGCGTCGACAATCGACCTTTTTGTTGAAGTGTTGGATAGCGCGTCGGCACCGATCTCTCTGAAGGCGGAATGCGTCAAACACTTACCTCGGTTAGTGTCAGACTTTAAAAATGCAGTGGTGGGAACAGACGATTTTAAGGATCGAGAGAAACAGTATATATCTCGTGCGCATACGTCTGTCCTCAATTATTGGAAGATACAAAAATAGCTGGAGAAAAAAATGCTATATGAAATTCTACAAAAACTCCATGAATCCAGTCTTATTGGCGAAGCGTCTGCCCATTGTGACATTCCATGTGGTATATACGATCCAGGCCCTGCCTTAATCGCAGCGGTGTCCGTCGTTCGGCTTATGGATATTATGACGGAGAAGGAGGCTTCGTCGGCTGATCCCGTTGCGTTGGCGAACTTCTATGCACGGTGCACCCTGCGTAAGGAAGAAGAAGCCGAAAAAGTGAAACAGGAGATTCGCGTTATCTGGGGGGATTATTTCAAGCCGCCCTTGTTAGAGAAACACCCTGAAGTGCATGGTTTGGTTCACTCCATCATGCAAAAAGCCAGTGCGTGCAAACAAGATGTGCACCGCAAGGACGCGGAGGCGTTAGTGGAATTGGTCAATCGGTTTGCGGAGATTTTCTGGTTTACAAAATCTGTTTCTATCGCACGACACCCATGTCCTTACCCCCCTAATCTAGAACTGGTATACCCTGTGCTATCCTAATATGAGAAGCGTTGGTTGGCATATCGTCCGTATAAACGGTCAGAGTATGGAACCTGCTCTACCGCAAGGGGCATTTGCTCTATTTACGAGATCGCCATCTTATAGAGTAAGGGATGTCGTTCTGGCTGACCACCCGCAACTTTCCCGGATCGTTAAGCGGATTGAACGCATTGAGGGGAGGTGGATCATGTTAACCGGCGACTCTCCTCTCTCGATCTCATCGACAAAAATGGGACCAGTGGAGATGAGCCGAATTCTGGGGCGATTGAGGTGGCTTTTAAAGCCGCCATTGTCCAGCTCACCTCGGGCCCTCTGGGAAGAGTAGATTGCTTGTGTGGGGGAGGAGCGTCGCGCCTAAAAACAGGCCCGAGTAAGCGCAGTTTGCAACAATAAGCGACAAAAAAAAATCTAAAGAAACGTGCAGGTACTGAAGTTTTTTTGGATTTTCATGATAAGGTACAGTAGTTTTTGTGTGCGTTACATTGAATATTCATTCAGTGGTGTGCTGGCTATGAGCATCCCTTGGGGAGTCGTTTTTATATTGTCCATGACGCATTAATCCGCCAGTATATACCGTAAACGGTCTATTTATCATAGATCTCGACGTCTTCGCCTGTGTTACAGAAAGACGATAGTCAAAGCACCCAAATAAATCAGCGACATTATCAGCGGTATCTTGAAGGCCGTAGGAAGGTTTCCTCCCTAAAAGCCATTGGAGGTGCATGTTGCGTAAACACTTCTGGCCCAATTGAGCAGCGGCGACCGAAGAAACAACGCTCAATTCGTCATGGGTCAGATCCCGGCAACCAGGAGCGCCAAAGATAACCGGACGATAGCCCTCAGTGCCCAGTTTTTTCACAAAAAGGGCCAAGTGCGAAAGAACATTTACCGCCTCGCCTTCGAATGCACGCGCAAAACCGGTGGTCAGGGCAGGGCATTGGCACTGACCAACCGAGACGGCCCGCACACCCCACATTAACAGGGTTCCACCAGTCCCCAGGTCTGACAAGAAGGCTATCGGTTGATCAGTCACGGGTGATATTTCCACGCGATCCTGACTGTTGATATTGTATCAATCGCTTCTCGATCATGCGGCGTTCATATCGGAGTCGTTCTTCTTGAGCTGAATCGTGCGGGTACATCTGTTCCAACCGATCAAGCTCAGCTTCGACAGCTTCCAAGGTCTTTTCGAGTTGCTGATATTGGGGGGTTCTTCTCAACATTCTCTCTCCACACGTCGAATTAGAATTTCCATATGCACCCGCCGCTCATCGAAACGATCCTGCCTAGTCGGGTTGCTCGGTCGTCTTAGGCACAGCATAGAGCTCCAGACGGTGATCAATCAGCCGATAGCCCAACTCGTCAGCGATTTTCCTTTGAAGTGCTTCGATTTCGTCGGATTGAAACTCGATCACGTCACCCGATTTCACGTCAATAAGGTGATCATGGTGATCGTCGGTCGCTTCTTCATACCGGCCTTTCGAGCCGCCAAAATCATGGCGATCAACGATGCCAAGCTCTTCGAATACTTTCATCGTTCGATAGATTGACGCGATCGAAATCGTCGGATCGATGATCTTTGCGCGTTCAAACAGCATTTCTGCATCCGGATGATCGCTGGCTTCGCTCAACACCGATATGATGATACGCCGTTGATGTGTCATGCGCACGCCGCGTTCTAAACATTTTTGTTCGAGTGCGGTTGTACGTTTGGCTGTCGTGACTGAGTTATGCATGGCCCACTATGTCATGGGTTGGTTTGATGTCGGCGAATGTCTCAACCGTCGCGATAGAAGGAGGGTGGTCAATCTGTATGTTTGATTGTTGGAAAAGACGCATAGCGTCGTCGATAGCGTGTTTCGCGCTTTGCCGCCGGTCCTTTGACATCAGCCAGTCGAGGTAGGCGTTGTAGCGAGCTGTGTCGTTATGAAAACACGCGGCGAATACACCCACGATGCTCAACTCATCCGCTGACACGCAACAACAGCCGGGCTTGGAGAGACTGAGGGGTCGTCCACCACTGCGGCCGATCGTGTAGACAGTGTTTTGCACAGCATCTAAAACGATCTCCCCCTGATCGCCAAAATAATCGGTATACCCTTTTAATAGTGTTGGTTTGTTGCGTTCGTCTGCGACCAGACCGCGAAAGGTCCAAATCAAAATACATCCACCGGCCCCGAGGTCTGGAAGTTTGACAGTTTTCACAATACCCATGTCTGTACGCCTCTGCACTTTAGGGGAGCCGTCCTGCGATCGCTGAAACGGGAGCTGCGCAGGAGATGCATTGTATACTGTTCAGAACGAGACGTACGGGTGACAACCGCTTTGGCTTCTGCATCGTTTTTGGCATCCGGATTAAGCTTAGTCTGGTATCTTGATCTCTCCACGCCTCCGGGGCCGCATGACTGTCTAAAGTGTCCGTGGTACCGTTATTGGCGTATTGTAACCGTCAGCACCGCTAAAGCCTATTTCTTGCTATTGCAAGTGATAATCTTTCGCAGTAACGATCTTGTAAGGCGGTTTCAACTTGGTGAGTGACATGCGATTTATGTTGGGCGTTTTTACGGTTCTCTTATGCCTTGGTTGCGCGACACCCCAGGTGGATGCGCCAGCGGTTGAGGCTAGGGGGGCGTTTCCTACTCTCGGAACTGTTGCAAAGTTTGAACGAGACCGAGAGGCGATTCTCGCCATGGCCGGCGACTATCGGGTGACCTTCGACTTTACCGAGACTGTGTCTTTCGTGGATGGGTACGACCTTAAGGACCCAAAGCGCAGCGGCGCCACTGAAGTTGTGAGAGTTATTGAGGATTCCGGGGACTATATCAGTCTTCAGCATATTCTCGTCGTTGGAGGCGATGAGAAATTTCCGATCAAACACTGGCGGCAGGATTGGCTCTATGAACCTAAGCGGGTTTTGAAATTTGTTGGAGGAAATGCGTGGGAGATGCATGATGTTCCGACGCACACGGCAAAAGGCGCTTGGTCGCAAACAGTTTACCAGGTTGATGATTCGCCGCGATATGGTGCGGTCGCCCAATGGACATTTCACAATGGAATCGCTGAATGGACTCCTCCAGCTGAGATCCGGCCGCTGCCCCGTCGTGATATGACGACCCGAGACGATTATGATGCTGTACTAGCGGTGAACCGTCACGCCCTCACGCCAGGTGGGTGGGTTCATGAGCAAGATAACTCTAAGTTGATTTTAAGGGATGGTGACCCTCAAATTCTAAGTCGTGAGGTGGGCGTCAATACCTATGTTCGCTATAGTGACTTTGATGTTTCGGTTGCTGAGGAATATTGGGAGAAAACGGAGTCTTATTGGCGTGCGGTTAAAGCAGAGTGGGCGCGTTATGAAAACGAATATGGTTCGTTTGGTCTGACAATGCAGGGGGAACCAGCGAGTTTATATATGCCGCTATTGGAATTGGCGGGTGATGTCGGTGCGGGTGAAAAGGACGTTTCGGTCGCTGTTGGTGAAGCTGCCGCGGTTATCAAAAAATATACAACCATCGAGATCGGCAGCTTAACGGACAGGTTAAGTGTAGCGGTAAGCGGATCAAATTAACGCTTCGTGGACTTGGTTTAACTTCTTCGCATCGTGACGCTGAAATGGCCGCTTGCGCAGCAGAGGTATGCGTGACTTATCAGTATATAAATCGTACCCCCGGTCCAATCAACTCGCGCCCACAAAAGAAATTTCAAAATAGAACTGATGAGGTCGATCGCCATGAAAGCGCTTCGCCGTGGATTGGACAGTTGGCGGTCGTCGATATCATCCAGGAAGCGCGGACTGTGCGTACGTTCCGGTTGGCCTGTGGTCAGGATAAACATATCCCATTTCGCTTTGAGGCAGGACAATATGTTGATCTTGCATTTTTCATTGAGGGCAGAAAGCAGCAGCGATCCTATTCAATTTCTTCCTCTGCTGATGAACGACGGTACATTGATGTAACGATCAACCAAGAACAGGGTGGTTTGGTCTCCGGTCATTTGTTCGACTGTGTAAAAGTCAGGACTCTCATTGATGTGCGTGGCCCCCTTGGTCGATTCACGATTGATCGTCAGGCGGTGAGGTCCATTGTTTTGTTGGGGGCGGGTGTTGGGGTGACGCCATTGGTCAGCATGGTGCGGACATTGGTGGCGGAGAGCTGGCCTGGATCTATCCATGTTCTTTTCGGTTTTCGTACTGAGGCGGATGGCCTATTTGTCCAAGAACTTACCGACTTGGCTCACAACCACCGCAATCTTTCCGTGCATACGGCGTGGTCTAGGCCTGTCGGGCGTGATCACGATCATATTGGGCGAGTGACCTCAACGCTTGTGAGGCGGCTCGTCAGGAAGTTACGAGCGCACACCTACTATCTCTGCGGCCCTGATCAAATGATGCAAGATCTTCATGCTGGCCTCCAAAAGTTTGGTGTAGACGAGAGTAATATTCACACTGAGGCTTTCGGAAACTCGTCCAGTGACTCCGAACTTGGGGGACAATATGACCTCTTTTTTGAAGGGTCCGGAGTACGCGTTATGTCACGCCCGGGCGAAAGCTTGCTGCAAACTGCGGAGAGAGTTGGCGTTCAAGTCGACTACTCGTGCCGTACGGGGACTTGTGGTCTATGCCAGGTCCGCCTCAGGGAAGGGGAGGTCGAGATGCTGAGGGACGATGCCCTAACAGATGAGGAGCTGGAAAAAGGAACGATACTGACTTGTCAATCTTACCCGCGAACGAAATGCTGTTTGGATCAATAATCTGCCTACGAAGGCTATCTCTATCGAATAAGCCCTTTTCTATCTCTCCTGCCTATTGATGCAGATTTGTGAGTGGTGGAGGGCTGGCATCCATAGTACTGAAGAGCTTGGGTTTTGTGGCCTGGGCAGGTTTAGCTTCCGACGATGTGAAACCAAGCCTCGTTCGGAAAAACGGACCAGTTTATCGGAGTGTTTCAAATGATAGTGTTCGAACTTCGATCTACCCCGGTCGGGTTAATGCGTTAGGGACTATCTCCGCGGGGGAAAACAATGCTGCGTGCTTTGCAGAGGAGCCCTCGAGTGCGCTGTCCGTACTTCCTAAGATTTCAGAAAAACAATGGCTGAACCATGCGGATATATAGAGGAATGGCGCACCGGGGAGGATTCGAACCCCCGACCCCTTGATTCGTAGTCAAGTACTCTATCCAGCTGA